>CAZPOJ010000414.1:0-1869 GCA_964588005.1 uncultured Sphaerochaeta sp. | reverse complement strand
TAGCTCCTTTGACAACAAAACCCAACTCTCTGCGTAAAGATAAGTATGTATTAAAAATAATAGTGAAAATATGACAAGCCTATTCTTGCTTCCCCGAATATCGTAGGGTAAAATATACTCACTAATATCTAAGGGAGGATCTTTATGAAGAAAACGTTATTTCTCTGTATAGTTGCGTTGCTCCTTGTTCCTACCTACATCTTTTCACAACCCGTTGGAGAGCAAAACTACTTTTTTGCAACGCATTCGCACAACGACTATCACCAAAACAGGCCTCTGTTTACTGCCCTTGAGAGCGGGATGAACAGTATTGAAGCAGATGTGTATTATGTTGAATTCCCGATTATCGATGACAAAGGGAGGTCGCGTGTAGTCAAGGAGCTCCTGGTTGCGCATGACTGGGAAGAAATTACAACCGAGCCGGGATGGAGAAGCTACAAGGGTACCTTGGAAGAACTCTACCTGGACCCCCTGTATGAAATATACAACATGCAAGGGGGACGTATTTATGACTCGGCAGAGCAGAAACTTCTTTTGCATGTGGACTTCAAAACAGATACCGAAAAAACGTGGAGTCTCCTTCAGAGCAAGTTGAAAAACTATCCTGGGATGTTCACGGTGTATCAGAAGGACAGCACAAAAGTTGAAGAGGCGCCGGTTATAATTTACACGAATGCCGAACCCGATATAATCCCCGACCAGTGGTCCACTTTCTACAGCACTGTAGATGGCAGGTTTGGCAACATCTACGACCCCAAGTCCTGGGAGTCCGATCGATATCTCGACAGAAAGCACCGTACAGTCATAGTCAGCAGCAATTACCTTTCGTACAACGACCTGACCAAAATGTTTGATTACCATGTTTCCAAAGAGACCATCATCAAAGAGTATAAAGACAAATTCCCCTTCCTGGAAACAATAGAATTCCATGATGCATTAAGAAAGTCAGTCGATGGCGAGCGGTTCAAACTTGCCAACACCCTTGTCTACGACGGGAAGATATCGCCTTCAGCATATTTTATAGAGCACATGGAAATGGCTAATGCTGTAGGGAAAAAGCACAACACGCTCATGCGCTTCTGGTCCTGTCCTGATACGAAGTGGTTGTGGGATATAACTACGAACCTGGAGTACGTAGTAACCTTGACCGACTATCCAGAGGATTTGAAGACGTATCTCCTGACCAAGAGGCAGTAGGTATAAGTAGCCACTACTGTAGCCCATATTTCTTACAAGATGCTCTGAACTCTTCTGCATTTGAGTAGTATGATATGCATAAAGCAGCTCCAAAGCGGGGTTGCTTTGTGTGTAGGAAGGTGTAGCACGCCCTTCTCATCATAGATGCGAAGCTTGTGGGCTTTCTTGGCAGGGAAACCAAAACATGCAGACATCTACTCACAGAAGATCTACCAACGTTGACAAACCATCGGGTGGTGCTAGAATGAAAACATCTGAAAACAGGAGTCTTGCATGAATCTACAACGATATGCCCTAAACAGAATCATAGCTCCCCATTTGGGGATACTCGAGTTCATCTCCTTCGCACAACAAGCCAATTTCCAAGCTGTGGAACTGCGTAACGACCTGGACGGTTCCTCTGTTACCGACGGGCTAGAGCCCAAGCAGGTGAGACAAGCGGCAACAATGGCCTCCATGCATATTGCTACGATCAATGCCTTGCAACGGTTCAATGAAAAGCCACAGACCCACAAGAAAGAGTTGGAAGATCTGCTCAAACTGGGCAAGGCCTTGGGCTGTGATGCAATAGTCCTTTGTCCAGTCAACGGTCTGGGTGAAGAAGAGGACAGAGAGCGATGGCACCAAAGATGCGTCGAGGCTCTGATAACCTATGCTGACCTATTTGGAGAA
>CAZPOJ010000413.1:0-1872 GCA_964588005.1 uncultured Sphaerochaeta sp. | reverse complement strand
GCATTTCCAGAGTAATATCGTTCCAATGGGCACGGAGATTCGAATAGGTAGAAGCTAGAGTATCTCCACGATAGGAGGGATCAAGCAAGGGAAGGGAGGTGAAGTCCCAGGAGGTTTCGTAGGAGTCCCAGTCAATTTTCTCAGCATTTCTCATTCTCGTAATTAATGGGTATAGAATATTTACTAGATGTCCTAATTCAAGAATTGGAAGGGACCCAATCTCCCAAGCTTGAAAATTCAATGTAGGGTTTATTGCGTTAAGTAACATTCTAGAAATCTTTGAGTTAAGAAACCCAGCTAGAAAATGCAAATGGATTGGTTTTGGGAAGGCTGCTGATCCACTCGCATCAAAAAGGCACCCTTTTTCTGTTATTCTACAAGAGAATTCAGAAGATGTTAACGCTGACCAATTAATATTTGGCTTGAAAATGTAATCATCATTAAATGCATGAGCAGGTATCTTTCCTTTTTCATCAGTCAAGGTTCTTAGCAATTGCCCATCATTTTTAAAATTTACAAGATATTCATAGTTTCCATACCATTTTCTAAACGGACCTCCCTTCTGGTATGGGAACCATTTTCTCATGCTATTTTGTGCAACAATCCTCGACTCCAAACCAAATCCGATTGACGAATAATTAATTTCAAAAAATAATCTTAAGAATTTCGCATTATTACCAGTTATCATTCCTGCACGGGGAGTAGCGATACTTGAAAGTGGAGTTCCGTTACTAAAAGCCAGATATAATTTTGCATTAAGCCAATACGCAATCGGACTCCCCGGTATCTTCTGGAAATCATCTGCAGATACCCTGTAGAACCACCCACAATCAGGGTTGTTAATAGCTTCTTTTAGGGACTGGTATTTTTCTCGCTCGGAATTACCATCGACTAAACGGACATAAGTCCCGATGCGATCAGATCCATGTTCGTTCTTGATGATGAAAGCTGTGGTTGATACAACCTCACCTCCGATACTATCAAAAGCCCTTGCACCAAGATGCGCCATCGAAGTGATAGTTGTATCATCGATGAGTGTAGTCCTAAGCTTTTCGAACGAAGAAAGGAACATCCAACTCTGCATGGTGATCATGGAAACGAGGCCTCCCTTGATCGCCAGTTGAAGGTTCCGCTCAACAAACATGGTGCACATATCAGATTTGCTGTTTGGGAAAGTCTTCTTCGCATAATCTGAAAGCTTTGAATTCATGGCACCTCCACCCATATACGGTGGATTCGCCACTACAACATGATATCTCTGACTCAGGTAATCAGCTTGTTTAAGAGCAGTCTTGACTTGATCATGAGTCTCCGAGAGGAACATCTCCCCTTCCATGTTCTTTTGGGAGAGAGCGTTGAGGACTTCTCCTGCATTACTTGCTGCAGGAATGATTAGGGACCCAAAGTTATCTGCTTCCTCAAACTGATTCAGCGTAGTCAGCACATCTTCACTGAAGAGATCAATACCAACATGGTTTACATACTCTTTAAGATCCTCTGGCTTGATCTTCACATTCTCAAGGACACAGATATTGGGTTCTACCGGCTTGTTGAAGAACCGTCTGCTCTTCTGCCTTGCCTTCATCGTGAGGGCAAAGGCAGCAAGCTCTCCTGCCCGTTCATCTATCTCAATACCGTAGAGATTGTGCTTGAGAATCAGAGTAGGAATGGAAGACGGGTCATACCCCTCTTCCTCATAGATAGCGTAGAGAAGATCAAAGGCATAGGTGAGCATATGACCAGAGCCGCATGCAGGATCACATACCCTGATCTCCTCAGGCTTGGTTATCCTCAGGTAATCAGTTTCCTCTTGTTCTGGCTTGATGTAGTATTCCATCTTATCCAGAAGCTTTGACCTTGGGTGGTTGAGCA
>CAZPOJ010000412.1:0-1874 GCA_964588005.1 uncultured Sphaerochaeta sp. | reverse complement strand
GGAGGATTTTTCATCGGCATCGTAGAGACGCTTCTCATAGCCCTTGGCTATTCGACCTTCTCCGATGCATTCACCTTCCTCCTCTTGATAATAATGTTGCTTGTGAAACCGACCGGCCTCTTTGGCGAAAAGAATGTGGAGAAAGTGTAGCCATGAAGATTAAACGAAATACCCTCCTAACCACCATAACTTTAGCCCTGCTTGTCGTCTTCCTCTACTGGTTGAGTGCCAACCGCCTCCAGCATGGCATGCTCGTATCAGTTCTGCAGAAGGGAGTCATCTTTGCCCTGGTAGCAGTCTCCATGAACCTGCTTAATGGCTTTACTGGTCTATTCAGTCTTGGCCAAGCTGGCTTCATGTCCATCGGTGCCTATACCACTGCCATACTTGTCATCCCTGTGCAGAGCCTTGACGGTGTCTACTATATGAATGGGGTGCACCCTGGCATCAGGGCACTGAAGATGCTTGTCGCTGAATCACCTGCCTTTGTGCAGAGTATCTTCCCCTTTATAGCCCTGCTGCTCGGAGGATTGCTTGCAGCCTCCATTGCAGCCATTGTAGGGGTTGCCGTGCTCAGGCTGAAAAGTGACTACCTGGCCATCGCAACCTTGGGACTTTCGGAGATTATCCGTGCCATCTTTTCCTCACCCAACTTTGACCAGATCACCAACGGCTCCTACGGTCTGAATAAGATTCCCAGGTTCCCTGAGATGGCCTGGGGTCTCATTCCTTCCTTGTTGACACCCTTCATTGTGGTTGCCTTCTGTATTGTCTTTATCCTGCTGCTGATAGACTCCTCCTACGGAAGGGCCTTCAAGGCCATCCGTGAGGATGAGATCGCAGCAGAGGCTATGGGCATCAACCTGTTCAAGCACAAGTCCATGAGCTTTGTCGTAAGTTCATTCTTCTCCGCCATCGCCGGAGGACTCCTGGCGATGTACATGCGCTCCATCGAGGCCAAGACCTTCTCCATCACCCTGACGTACGACATCCTGCTTATTGTAGTCATCGGTGGTATCGGCAGTGTTTCCGGCAGTATCATCAGTGCCTTCCTGGTAACAGCGGCAAAGGAGTGGTGGCTGCGCTTCTTCGACCAGCCGCTTTTTATCGGAGACTGGCAGGTTCCCCTGTTCAGGACCGGTTTCAGAATGGTCATCTTCTCCATCCTTCTTATGGTGGTGGTACTTGTCTACCGCAAAGGGTTGATGGGCAGCACTGAATTCAGCTGGGACCGTCTCATAGGGCGGTTCAGGCGAACGAAAAACAGCGAAGGAGGCACAGCATGAAGAACATCCTCTTGAAGACCGAGCATATAACCATGCAGTTTGGCGGTGTCGTCGCTGTCGATGATCTCAACATAGAGATCCCCGAAGGGGAGATCACAGCCCTTATCGGGCCCAACGGGGCCGGTAAGACCACTGCCTTCAATGTCATAACCGGTGGCTACCAGGCTACCAACGGTAGGGTGACCTTTGACGGTCACGTCATTGGGGAGAACTACCCCCGCTCAAAGATGAAGAAGATCTATAACGGGACATACAAAACCTTCAACGAACACCAGACCATCAACACCCCTGATAAGATCACACGCCTGGGTATGGCGAGGACCTTCCAGAATATCAGACTGTTCAAGGAACTGTCGGTGTTTGAGAATGTCCTCATCGCCAAGCACTGCCATATCAAGGCAGGTATGTTGCGTTCGACCTTCAAGCTCAACGCAGCTGAGGAGTTGATGATGAACCAGGAAGCCGACAAGCTCTTGCATACCATCGACTTGCATATGCACCGTGATGAGAAGGCATCTTCTCTTCCCTATGGCAAGCAGCGCAAGCTTGAGATCGCGAGGGCTCTGGCCACAGGGCCCAAGCTCCTGC
>CAZPOJ010000411.1:0-1877 GCA_964588005.1 uncultured Sphaerochaeta sp. | reverse complement strand
CAAAACAATACCAATCATCACAACTGAGAATTGTTTTTTTAGTACGTGGGTTCTTAGCAACTGGTGTCATTGAAGGGGCAAGCAACAATAACAAACACAAAGTCAGTATCCCAAATCTAAATTTCCGTCTTCAGTTTGAAGAATCAGTTACATATCTTGGTTTAAACAACAAAACTACAACGGCCAGAGTGTATTCACAGGTCATAAGAAAATTCTGCACGATGCTGTCTTCAGAAGGAATTGTAACCTTTGCTGAAATAGACGTTCAAACCCTCAATAAGTTGGTACAAGACTTTATGGAAACCTGTTCTGGCTCAATGGGCCAGGTTATCAGGTCAATAAGGCAGTTCCTTGGGTTTCTCCATGCAAAAGGATTGTGCACAGAATTCAAGATGGATCCTAGTGTCTATAGGATTCCAAATCGCTCAAAGACAATACCCGGCTTCACAAAAGATGAAGTACAGAAGTTGCTCGATTGTTGCAACCAAGAAAAAGAGATGGATTGCAGAATACGTGCAATCATACTGCTTGCGGTGACGACTGGTCTGAGAGCATGCGACATTGCAGCTTTGAAACGACAAGACCTCGATTGGAAGAATTCAACAATTGCCATACTGCAACACAAGACGGGCAAACGGGTTGACCTGCCATTGCTACCCCAGGTTGGCAATGCCGTTGCAAAATACATCCTTTGCTTTCGTGGACAGACAGGCGCTGAAATGGATGAAATATTTCTGCAACACACCAGAAAAACTGTTCCAATCAAGGCAAGCGCAATTTGTGCGCAGTTTTTTCGACTTTGCAACAAGGCAGGGATAGACAGGAAGGAAGGGAGAGGCTTCCATGGGATGCGACGTTCGGCAGCTACCTGGCTATCAGAAGCTGGCATGGATCCCCATGGAATATCCCTTTTCCTAGGGCATTCCTCCTTCAGTTCCATAAACAAGTACATTGCCACCAATCCGGAGATGGCAAGATGCTCTCTGGGCTTCGAAGGTATCCCTCTCAAAAGCGAGGTATACCATGACTAAGCTAAACAGCTTTCTTGCTGGTCAGTTCCGTGACTATATCGAGTTTCGAAGTTCTTTGGGTTTTTCAAAAAAAAGCCTGGAAGAAAGAGCAGCTACCTTTGACCGGTTTCTTTATGAGCAGTATCCCAGCCATACAATACTCTCCTCAGAGATTATACACAAATGGGCAGAGAACAGGCCAAACGAACATCCAAATGGGAAGAGGGCAAGGCTCTACACCACCGCAACTTTTCTAAAATACCTGTGTGAGACAAACTACTGTGACTTGCATATTCCTCCCGAGGCAATACCTCGAGGCGAGCACTTCAATCCCTATATTCTTTCAGACAGGAACCTTGAGGACATCTTCCATGCTGCGGATACCATACGCATTTATCATCTAAGCCCAAACAGGGAGTATGTCATGCCCGTGATGCTTAGGATGATGTATTGTTGTGCCTTGCGCCCAGGTGAGCCATTCCGCCTTTTGCGAGAGGATGTTGACTTCACCAACGGTACTATTTTTATAAGGCAATCCAAAAAACACAAGGACCGTACGGTATGGATGTCAGAAGATCTTTTCAACCTATGCAAGCAATACGATGATATCTTTGGGGATAGGCCATTTTACTTTACAAGCCCAACTAGAGCCATGTATGCCCCTTCATGGTTGCGCAGCCAATTTGAAACATGCCTGAAAAAAGCGGGGCTGTATGATGAGAATCCCAGGCCCAGGCCGTATGATCTCAGACATGCAGCTGCCTCAAGGATAATCCTCAAGTGGCTTGGGGAAGGGATTAGCTCGGTCGAGATGCTTTATCGTCTCAAGGTTCACCTCGGTCATGAGAAGTTTGAAGATACCATGTG
>CAZPOJ010000410.1:0-1881 GCA_964588005.1 uncultured Sphaerochaeta sp. | reverse complement strand
ATGGCGGAGTAAATGGCGGAGTAAATGGCGGAGTAAATGGCGGAGTAAATGGCGGGTTAAATGGCGGGTTAAAGTTCCTCTTCATCACACACAAAACAGACCATGACCATGAAATGGCATATGTATCCTATAACCCTTGCTCCTATGTAGGTGGCAATACCCTACTCAGCACTATATCATAGCTCTTTATGGTGTGAACCATTCATTTGTCATCAGGCTCCTCGCTTCGGATGTCAGGGGGATGAGATCACTCTTATTCAAAAGATTCAAGTTGAATTTACGATTCAAGGCAGTAAAATGCTTCAGCCCAAATGCAATCTTGTTGAGATACGAAAAGACACCAATAGCACCAGGTGAGAACTGATTAGCCTTTATACCATAGAGGGCACGCAAGTCAGGAAGATCACAAAATATCTCTTCAATTGTCGAACCATATGCCTTGAACCTCTGTGGCACATTTCCACCCATGATTTGCTCCCCAATTGTTTTACCGGACATGGCAGCCGCCATGGAAGAGCGACACAACCCTATTCCCAGTACGTGACCATCTCCATACGCAAGACCCTTAAACACCTGGTCTTCGCTTGCAAATCCACCAGTCATCACTATTGCAGGCAGGATGAACCCTTCCGCTTGCAAGCGAACACATATGCGAACCACAACATCTTCCAAGCATACTGTGGGTAATGACCACTCATTCATCATCTTTGAAGGACTGTAGCCTGAACCACCTCCAGCTCCATCAAAGGTGACCATATCAATCTTTGCCTCACAGGCAAGTCGAAGCACCCGTTCAATATCCACCCTGTCAAATCCAGCCATCTTAAAATATATGTTTTGGGCACCAATATCTCTCAACTCTGTTATATGGGCAATAAGAGACTCTTCTGTCCACATGGGCAGTCTGCCATAGGTATAAAAATTCGGGCAGACACCGTTTTGATAGGCTTCCTGTATGGACGGATCGCTGGGGTCGGGGTACACCAGATTACCCCTCTGTTGCTTGACAAGTGCCGTCTCAAGGTCTTTTACCCGTACGACGGGCTGGGTGCCCTTTGCCCCTTGCCCAAACTTAATTTCAATAGCCTTGATCCCATATTTTTCTATGGCAAGACTCGGAACCCCCATCAGGTTATCTTCCAGATTACACTGCAGTACGATCTGCCCATATCCCCTGTCATAGCGATCAAAGCAGTCAAAAGCCTCTTGCAATAAGGGAAAATCCGTAATCTTCCCATTGGTAATCTGTAGATTCGGATCCTTGTTTCTGGCATCTTCCCCTATTACGCAGGTCACCCCTGCCATGGCAGAGCCTGCAAAGTAATCCTGCCAGTTGAGCTTTATCAGAGCAGGCAAGATTACAGGCATTGCCATCTTTACCGGGTGGAAGGATCCATACGCCCTCTCCAAGGCAACATTGAAAATGGTGGCTTCATCCTCAGTCTCACGGGCTCCCTGGGCACCAAATACACGGCCGTTGATATTGAAGTGGGAGAAATCAATGGGATAGTCCTTTTCCGATGCGATCTGGTTATTCCCGGTTGTTGTTGGATAGACTGTTTGTGCTCCCAAAACAGCTGCCTGTGAGATCTCACAGGTGCCATCACAATCTTGCGTGCAAAACGAACACATTCCCGACTGGGGAGATATGAAGGAACTTCGGTTTCTTGCAAAGGTAAATCCAGAACTCAATCTTGGGGAATAGGACATATCAGCCCTCCTTACGAATTAGTGCAGACACAAATCTTGAGCATGCGCCATCCCAATGATCGGCCTCGTCACTACAGCAAACTCAACCAATATCCTACTCGAATAACCCTCAAAAAACTAGGAAAATGTTATTCTTGAGTCTGATGATGAAAAGGGTCTTCAAGTAAAATC
>CAZPOJ010000409.1:0-1886 GCA_964588005.1 uncultured Sphaerochaeta sp. | reverse complement strand
GATGACCAGCATGGCCGTGCGCGAGCAGCTGGAACTGAGCTTTGACCGACCCTTCTTTTATGCCATCATCGACAGAGAAGCAAAGATCCCCCTGTTCATGGGAACAATGGGAGATCCTCGAAAGGAGTAAGGAGAACTATTGTCCTTGATCAGGGTTTTTGGATAATCTGGGTCAAGGAGTACTCAAAGGCCCTGTCCTGGTAGTAGCCGCGCTTCTCGTTGGGCATGAGGGCAGCCATCCTGAGCATAATCTCATCGATGAGGGCATCGCGCGTGGCTGCATCTATGCGTCCACCCTTCTTGATGATCTCAAAGGGCTCTCCCACCGCTATGGTTATGGGTGTGCGCTTCAGGCGCTTGAGGTTCCTGGAGAAGTTGCTCAACCCCATGATCACGACAGGAACCATGGGAACATCCTTCTTGTGTGCTATGAAGGCTATACCTGCCTTGCCCTGCTGCAGTTTTTCATCCCGGCTCCTGGTCCCCTCGGGGGCCATGGCCAGGATTTCCTTGCGCTCAAGGGCTGCAAAGCATGCCTCCATGGTTTCACGACCCATATTCTCACGATCGACAGGGATGCTTCTCCATAAATTCATTACCCAGCCAAGGAACTTGTTGTTCCACAGCTCCTTCTTGGCCATGGCCAGGAGGTTCCTACGCTTGAGGAATACATAGAGCATAGGGCCATCAAGGACGTAGGTATGGTTTGCCAGCAAAAGAAACGGCCCTTCTTGTGGAACTTTCTTTAATTCTTCAAGGTTTATGCGGCAGGTAACCCTAAAGAACCCTCTCAATACAGCATTGACTACTCTTTCAGATACTTTCATAGGCAAACTATAGCAGAGAGAGGGAAAGCGGCAAAGAGGAAAAGTGAGAATTCAAGCATTTACGCCCTGAGATTATTTGTGGTATGGTAAGAAGAGGTATTTTCACCAAGGAGCTTTTACAATGGAAACAAGAACGTTTGAAAAACAAGGCATCACTACATCCCTGTTGGGCTTCGGTGCAATGCGCCTGCCCCTTACCAAGGACGGGGGTATAGATGAAGGCAAGGCTGAGGAGATGATGGACCTCTCCATCAAGGCTGGAGTGAACTATATCGATACCGCCTACCCCTACCATGAGGGAAAAAGTGAAGCTTTTGTAGGACGGGTCTTGAAGAAGTATCCCAGAAAATCCTTTTTCCTTGCTACAAAACTTCCCTGCTGGAAGGTATCCTCCCTTGAGGATGCCAAAAAGATCTTTGCCGAACAGCTGGTGAACCTGGATATGGGGTATGTAGACTTCTATCTTTTGCACTCCATCGACGGCGCAACCTACGACAAGATGGTGGATCTAGGGGTAGTTACCTATCTGGAAGAGTTGAAGAAACAAGGTAAGATTCGCAATATTGGGTTCTCCTTCCACTCCATCTATGAGGATTTTGAACGGATTCTCAGCAGCTATGCCTGGGACTTCTGTCAGATTCAGTACAACTACCTGGACACTGAGGAGCAGGCAGGAACCAAGGGGTATCTGCTAGCTGAGAAGATGGGCATCCCGGTCATCGTCATGGAGCCGATCAAGGGGGGCTCTCTTGCCTCCCTTCCCCCCGACCTGCAACACCACCTCAATGATCTCGATGCCAAGGCGACCCCAGCCTCTTTTGCCCTGCGCTGGGTGGGAAGTCACCCCTATGTAAAGGTCATCCTCAGCGGCATGTCCACCATCGAACAGGTTTCTGACAACCTCAGGACCTTTACTGGGTTCAAAAAGCTTGCTGAGAAGGAGTATGCTGTACTGGACGAGATCGGGGACACCATGCGTGGGAGGGTCGGCAATGGTTGCACAGGGTGCAAATACTGCATGCCTTGTCCCTTTGGTGTGGATATCCCGGGTAACTTCGC
>CAZPOJ010000408.1:0-1886 GCA_964588005.1 uncultured Sphaerochaeta sp. | reverse complement strand
TTGTTTTCTTGCCTAACAATCCGGTTGGCTTGATAAACAACACGACCATCAGCAATATAAATGGAACAATCGCTTGTAACTCGGTTGGAATATAGACCGGTAAGATTGAAGAGAATATTCCTACCAAATACCCTCCGATCACCGCTCCGTAGATTTTTCCAAATCCTCCAATGATGGCACACATGATTGCGGTGAACGTTATTTCGCTCATCCCTGTACTCAGAAAGAGAGTGGGAGCCAACAATATTCCAGCAATAGCGGCAAGAAGCCCCCCTATAGCCCATGCAAGGGTATACATCCGGGTGACTCGCACGCCCATCAAAGAGGCTGCCGTACGATTCTGTGTCAATGCGCGCAGGCCGGTTCCTATCTTAGTTCTCGTGAGAAACAAATGGAGTGCAACAATAATGACCACCGTTGTTACAACCACCCCGATGTTTTGTGGAACCAAGCGAATACTGCCGACGGTGATGTAGTTTCCCTTGAATATCTTGGGAAATGCAAAGATATCATCACTCCAGATTCCTGAAGCCACTCCCTGTAAGATATAGGAGATACCCAACGTTCCCATGATGATCGCCGGACCTGAACCAGATACGAGACGGCGAACCACCAGGCGTTCGGAGAGGATTGCCACACCTGCTGCAAAACAGAGGGCTACCGGTATTGCCACAAAAAACGGCATTCCCAACTGTTCCAAGAGTGCATACGCAACAAATGTACTAATCATCATGATGTCACCATGGGCGAAGTTCAAGGTTCCTGTTGCTTGGAACACCAGAACCAACCCCATTGAGACCAGTGCGTAGATAGAACCTACCGCCAACCCGTCGATCAACAACTCTAATAGCATGCTTATATTCCTTCTACTTTGTGCAAGAATTTTCTGGTTAGCAAGGCGAAATCATCGATACCTTCAAAGGAGACCGCATGACCATATGTTTCAAACTCATGGTAAGTCGCATGGGGAAGACGCTTCGCAATCTCCCAGCAGTGATCAGGGGTTACCAGAAAGTCTTCCCGAGCACCTGTTACCAAGACCGGGAGCTTCAGAAGATTCACCACATCCAAGCCGTCATAGGCAAGACAGATCCCAACCTGTTTCCGATAGACCTCCTTAGAGGGAGGGGGCAAGGTGCTCCTTTGTGCCCTGAAGGATGCAAGCATCTCCTTATGGTCGGAAAGAATCGTGTTCGACCAGATGTAGGGACCAAGCAACCTGATGACATCCTGTATTGCAAGAAGGTCAAGATAGTGCAGCTGCTCTTCAAATATCAGCTTGAGCCGAGGTCGCAACCGTGCCCAGGTGACATGCAGTGCAAGCGAAAGCAGTCGTTTTGGGTATTTGATGGCGTAGTGCTGAGCCACTACCCCTCCCATCGACTGACCAATGAGGTGAACCCGGTCCCACCCCAAAGCAGCCAACAGCTCTTCAAGATCGTCTGCAAGCAGTTCTATATCATAGGGCCTCCCCGGATCACCCAAGGAAGAGTCGCCCAGCCCCCGATGATCGTAGATCAAGCAGGTATAGAACTCTTGTAACTGCTCTACAACAGGGAGCCACGACGAGGAGTCAGAACCAAGTCCCGCTACAAATACAACCAAAGGACCCGTTCCCCGAATCTCATACGCGAGATGTGTTGTGGAAATCTTGCATAGTGCCATAGTGCCCCCGTACCAGCTCTTTTTTTTAAATCATTTTCGAATTGTTCTAATTCGACCTTTCTTTAGTATATTCTGTTTTCCCGCATTGTCAACAACAAAAAAGGGAATTCTGGTTGGTTTGCTGACCGGCTTTCCAAGCTGTGAGAGAAAGACGCGGATACACACACAAAAACACCCCCCTCAAGGGGCTATGGAGTGAACGTGGTACTCCTGGTACAAGG
>CAZPOJ010000407.1:0-1888 GCA_964588005.1 uncultured Sphaerochaeta sp. | reverse complement strand
AAAAGCCCTTATAGGGCGGTTATCAAGCCACCGGCTATGCCGGTGGTTATGACTGTTTTTTATTATACCAATTTGCTTGTAATTGCTATTCCGACAACTACTAGTACAACACTGATAAAAAGTGGGGTGTGGATTTTCTTTGAATTGCTGGTTTTTGACGCACTCGCCTCAACACTGCCTGCACCTGTCTTGAGCAATGTCTGGTCCACCCTCTGTATAAGCGTGCCCTTCGAGCCCTTGAAAGAGGTCGACAGCAGGGTGAAGTATCCTAAGGTTAAAGGGATGTAGGCAAGATTCTTGGCACTGAGACGGGGATTGCTGGCACTGATGCACTGGCTCGCGGAGAGGAGGCTGATGAGCCTCAAGGCCTTGATGAGGGCTATCTTGACAGAGCCTTGGGTGAAGGCAACAGAACCGAAGGCGAACAGTACCTTTCCATAGGGCTCAAAGAGGCTGAGCAGCAACATGGAGAACAGGAGCATCAAGGGTGGTACCACCCTGATCTTCCTTTTTGCTATCGTCTGCAGCAGATACATCAAGGCTGTGATCAGAGCTAGGAATATCAGCTTATCAACTAAGAGAATGGCCACTATGGCAAGCAACGCTGCCAGCGCTACCTTGCCATTGTGTTCGCGCTCTGCGATGAGGGGCAGTTCGAGAGTAAGTGTGTCATTAGCAAGGAGAGGGATGAGCTCTCCTTTGGTCTTATACCGTTCAGCCACAACACCTAGGATGATGCTGCTGATAATACCAAGGCCTAGCATGAGGGGGGCTGCCACCCATATGGTCTTCCCATATATAAGGAGAGAGGCTACCTCAAGCTGGCTGAGGTTGCTGGCCAAGGCCCCAAGGATGCTGCATCCCACTAGGGAGACGCGGCTCTTGAACAGGGCCTTGGTCCCTTTCATTACCAGTCCACTCGACAAGGTGCCTGCAAGGGAGATGAAGAAGAGGTAGGAGAACAGTGTTCCGGTGACAAAGCCCTGTCCGATGGACTTGAGCAGGAGCAGGATAAAGAAGGCTTTGAAGGTGAATATGTCAAGGACCAGCAGGATGGGCAGGTTTGCCAGTCCCAGCCTGAGGAAGGGCAGGGGTTTGGGGATGAGGTATTCCAGGGTTGAAAGGAGTAGGGTGGCCGCTGCCACGAATGCTATCTTACGTTCAGTTCGCGACATCATCAACCTCCGTTTCCCCGTTTTCTGAAGAGACTATGGTAAGGAGGATCTGGTTGGGTAGGCAGGCTATCCAGCCCCTTGAAGTAGAGATGGCACCTTGCTGTACGCAGGTCTTGGTGGGGCAGGGGGAGTCTGTGATCTTGGCCGATCCACCTTCAATGATGATGTGCGTCTCGCCAAGGGGGCCGTGGACTACCACCTCCCTGTCTGTTGCCAAGGAGTAGCGGTAGGAGCCTTCAGGGCTTTCCACGTTTACATACCCACCTCCGCTTCCGAAGGAGGCGGAGGATATGAGCAGCAACAGGATGATGCTGAACACCAAGATTAGGCTGTCCACCAACACGGTGGGGTAGGAATGCTTCACGACCTGTAGTGTAGCGTCATCGTTTGGGGTTGGCAATATGGATGACCCTTGGGCTTCTTTGTGCCTTATGTGGGCGAAATGTGTGGATAGTAGCCTAATATACGATTTTTCCATATATGTTTGACATATTTGACACTGTATGGGTATAATTGTGCTCTATCTTTGGAATTTCCTCACAAAAGGATGGGCTCTGTGCTATGAAACTCATATATGTCGTTGACGGTACTCTGGAAGACCGTGAAGGGATCAAGCAGTACCTCGAACTTTCTGGATATGAGGTGCAGGCATTTGAAGACCTGCACACCTCCCAGGTTGCCATAGCACGACAGTTGCCTGACCTGTTGCTGCT
>CAZPOJ010000406.1:0-1895 GCA_964588005.1 uncultured Sphaerochaeta sp. | reverse complement strand
ACAGAGAACCTCTATTCACTGATGCAAAAGGGGGGAGCGGTCATGTGGCCGCTCTATGCCCTTTTGGTCATAACGGTGATCATAGCACTGGAAAGGACCATTACCTTTCTCTTGCTGTGGAAACGAGGTGAGAGGCTTCCGCTTAAAAGGCTGGAAGCCCCTCTCTCTGTCCTTGACCTTGTGGCTATGATCAGCCCCGTGTTAGGGTTCCTTGGAACCGTAACCGGGATGATCAACGCCTTCAAAAGTGTATCGGAAGCAGTATCGGTACAATTGCAGGTAGTGGCTTCAGGCCTTTACGAAGCCCTCTTCACCACAGCCTTCGGCCTCATTGTCTCCATTGTAGCGACCATCCTGGGCTTCCTTCTTGATATGGCAGCAGGAGCCTTATGCGAAAAAGACGAGACCTAGGCCAGCCTAGCGACATTGCCTTTCTTCTCATCATCTTCTTCCTGTTGCTTGCAGGTATCACTACCACCCAGAGCATTGCCCTACACACAACTACCCGTGAAAACATTCCAACAGAGGCAGTCGTATTGCACGCCCTGCTTACCCAACAGGGTACCATACTGCTTGAAGAGCAAAGATACACCCCTCTACAGTTCGCCAAAACGCTCCTACCCAACACAACGCTCCACCTCAGCGTGGAGGAAGAGACCTCCTGGCAACAGGTGGTCGATATTCTCTCCTTAACTGAACAGCGCCAAGTTGCAGGGCTCTCCCTAACCCTTGCTGATGAGGCTTCTTTTACAGTACTGCCGAAAGGCGAAATGAACAGACAAGAGGGAGTAACGGATAATCAAGAAGAAAAACACTTGAAGGAAGCAGTACCAAATAGAGGGAACACAGGGGAGATGGCCCCGTGAGAAAGAAACGCTCCCCCGCCCCTACTGCCATGACAGACATAGCATTCCTCTTGTTGCTCTTCTTCCTTATCCTGGCCATCTCCACCCACGTCCTCCCCATCCCCCTGACACCAGCTCAGAGTGGAACCTCCACCACAACAGAGGAGCCTGAGCACATTCTTCTGGTTACCCCAGAGGGAAAGCTCTACTACCAGGGCAATCAAGTCACCTTGGAAGATCTCCCTTATGCAGAAGAGTTCTCCTTGTTATCGGACAAGGACACCCCCTTCAAGACCCTAGGGCCTATCATAGAAGGTCTAAAACAGCGGGGAGTCGCTCAACTTCACTGCATTGTGGAGCCAACACCATGAACGCCCTCAAAGTTATACTGTTAACAATCTTGGTCGTAACAGCATCGCTTGCTGCACTGCTGATCCCCCTTACCATCACTGAAACTGTTGCACAGACACCCAGGGCAACAGGGGCGACCATCTCCCTTGTCGATAGCCCTCCCTCCCAGGCAGAACAGCCCAACAAGGAGGGTAGTACCCCTCTCCCTCCTGAACCAACACCAGAGCGAGAAGCGCCTTCTCTTATTTCAGACAAGGGTATTGTTCCAATACAAACCAGTGTTGAGGATGAGATCAAAAACAAGCAACCTGAAAAAACAACCACCGAAGCTATTCTCGTCGATGAAGACAGAGAGACAAGACCAACAACTTCTTCCCTTGATGATTCTCCTTCAACAGAGGCCTCTGTTGCAGCCTCGGCTGTTTCCCTTGCTCCCCTTCCCTCCCTTGTCGATGGCTACTATGAGGCAACCGGGGTCGATCGAGGTCCATCATTCAATAGGACGGCCCTAGCTTCCAGGATCACATACCCACCCCTTGCCAAACGGCAAGGGGTAGAGGGATTGGTCATGTTGAGACTGTTCATCTCTGTTTCTGGGAAGGTGGAACGCATTGAGGTGGAAGAGGATCCCGGGTACGGGATGGCTCAAGCTGCAGTCAAGGCTTTCACGGGGTTGCAGGGCGAGCCAGCTATCCTTGG
>CAZPOJ010000405.1:0-1899 GCA_964588005.1 uncultured Sphaerochaeta sp. | reverse complement strand
ATTTACTCCGCCATTGCTTTGCTTGTTAAGAATAGCCATGGCTTCCTTGTTGTATCGAAAGTGTACAGAGATGAAATGATCTGAAATATCGAAGATATCCTAGGGATAGGCCCTCAATATCTTCTTCATTCCTGATCCAAGCTGTTCGCACAGGTCCATATCAGAGAATATCCTCATAAGTTCTCTGTTTCTGGGATGAGAGAGACCTCTGAAGAATTCATCTTCGGTAAGCCCTACAGGGAGTCCTCCGGTTGAGATCACTTCAAGGCGATCGTCGTATATTTCGAATACAGGATATGAGCCGTTTATATAATCATTGTGGATGATAGCGTTGAGAACCGCTTCTCTTAGGGCATCCTTATCGACAAGCCTGATCTCTTTCCTTGCGGCTTCTCCTCCCACTCTCACAACAGTAGTATTGACGACTTCAAGCTTATCAAGCACTTGATATGCTGATTTGATAAGGCTGTATCTGCCAAATTCATTCCGTTCAAGGATGTCAAGTTTCTCTGTGCCTCTGAACCTTGCAACTTTCACCAAGTTGCCATTGTTATCGGACATGAGGTAGGCTGCATAGTTGCATCTATCATCTTCAGTATAGAGTCCAAGGTTTCTTAGAAATAAATCGTTGCTTGTATCAAAGCCCTTCTCTGCATAGTAGATCTTAAGCTGTGTGAATGTCAGGTGTTGGTTTGGAGAAACTACTGTATCAAACGTGTGGGTAACGCGACGTGAGAATAGTTCTGTTATCATACTCTGTGTCATTGGGAATGATTGTGAAGGAGAGCTTATCAGGATTCTGTATACCTATGACTGTGCCGTCATCATCAAGACCAATAAAACACTACCTCCAAGGGTATTCAGGAATACCACTATTTCTTTCTCCAATCCATCTGTCAATTCTCTTGTATACTCGATTGTAATGCCTTCCATGGTCTCCTATCCTTAGTTAAGTCTGGTATCAGTATATCATATGCCATCAAGGTCAGTGCATGGAGGCTAGGATTAGCGAGGGTATCATTTTTGGATGATTTGCTGTTTAGGAAAATGATGGAGGACCTGTCATCTGCATGATGGCCTGCGGGGTTGCCATAGTCAGATGACAAGCAATGCATCCATACCCCGCCAACAGTATAGGTATAGCTTGAGAAGCCCTGACTTGCTGAACTTCTGATACAGGAGTCGAAAAAGCTGGGGAGGCTGAAAAGAAAAGAGGAGACCAGATACGCCAAAGGGACCCAAAAGCAGGCTAAGGAAAACCCTTGGACTCACTTTTTTCTTGTGTGCACCTAGTTTCAGAAATAGGGCAAAGAACAACTTCACCCTAGTTTCTGGAAGATTGTTCGGTTAGAATGTTTGATGAGTTTCAGAGTAAGGTGTGGACGCTTTTGGCATCTGAGTCTTGAAAACAATACGTAGGAGTGCCTATATGTCCTATTCCCCAAAATTAAGTTCTGGATTTACCTTTGCAAGAAACCGTAGTTCTTTTATATCGCCTCAATCGGGGATGTGCTCGTTTTGCACCCAAGACTGTGATGGTACCTGTGAAATCTCACAGGCAGCTGTTTTAGGTGCGCAAACAGTATATCCTACAACAACTGGAAACAATCAGATAGCATCGGAAAAAGACTATCCCATTGATTTTTCCCACTTCAATATCAATGGACGTGTTTTTGGTGCCCGGGGAGCCGATGCAACCCCTGACGAAGCCACTATTTTCAATGTTGCATTGGAACGGACCTACGGTTTTTACCACCCGGTTACGATGACCATGCCCGTGATCCTGCCTGCCTTGATAAAGCTTAATTGGCAGGATTACTTTTCCGGAGCCGCCATGGCAGGGGTGACCTGTGTAATTGGCGAGCAAGCTAGCAACAATGACGCGAATCTAATAATCCA
>CAZPOJ010000404.1:0-1900 GCA_964588005.1 uncultured Sphaerochaeta sp. | reverse complement strand
CCTACGATAAACACAAAAGTAGACCTATAAACCACAACGTCCTCAGAACCCAGTTTTCAGGTGCAGGGTTTCAGTCTTGAACTTCTCCAAGTCAACCGACGAAGGCACTTTTACCTTCAGTTCCTTATAGAACTCCTTCACCTGCTTGTTAGGGACTTCAACAATAACCGTCCGATCTCTTTTCTTCATGCACATAAGCGACTGGGTTTTCCCAATGAGCTTGCACGTGGATATTCCAGGTCCTGTGAGTCTTTTCCTCAGCTGCAGCAATGCTATGGTCGATATAATGTCGGAGAGTATTTTCCCCCTGACAGTAAGATCTGACCACTTGGATAAAGGAAGGAGGTTAAGGTACTCCTTGCTGGTCTTGAACACCGTCTCAATGCGTGTCCTGCCGAAGTAATCATCCAATTTTTCATCAGGCTCCTTCATCTCAGTGGAAAGGAGGATGAAGAATCCGAAGCGCACCGAATACCAGTTCTTCTCCTTGTCGGTCAGCTTCTGGTATTCATCCTCATGCTTGAGGCGGTAGTTCCTACACCCCTCTAAGGCATTGTCCCTGTCCACATATACATATGCATGCATCTTGAACCCAAATACTTCGGTCTCCAAACGCTTGCCAAAATAAGTATGGCCCTGACGGATGAACTCGTACTTAGCATTGTCCATAAGCTTCTTTGCCTGGTGATAGAGCGTCTTGTATGGGTAACCGTTCTTTGCGGGCATGCGCACAGTCATGGTTTTACCCTCCTCATTCCCACAATGGAAGGTCTCAATCGTCTCCTTGCTGGCATACCCTGCATCAAGGACGAAATCATCAATGCGGATGTCCAAGCTCTCCGCCACATCCTCCATTGTCGACCTGAGGGTGCTCAAGTCCAGAACATTGCCTGGAATTATGGAAAACCATACGGGAAAACCCGTCTTCTCATCCAAGACGAGTACCAGCCTCGTCTGGGTGGAGGTGCTGTGTATACCATGACTACAGAGGGCATTGAAAGGATTGTCCCTGATAGTGTTGGGTAAGGGAGTTGAATCCACATAACACCCCTTGCCAAACAGGGGATCCTTTTTTCGCATATGGGAGACAAAAGCCTTGAAGAAGGCAACCTTGCTTCTATCCTCACCCATCATGGAGAAGTACACCGTATCGCTTCCAAGAGAGCCGGTGGGAATGGAACTGAAAAGATAGGAGGCGAAGGACTTGCTGATAAAGTCGTCGCAAGAGACTCTGGATCCATCCTTCAGAACCGAGTGAAGCAGATGCGATAACACCCGCTCATACTCCCTATCTTGTGGAAAAGCAGTTCGTAGGATCTTCAAAAGACCTGATTTTTCACAAACTTGGAGAAAGAGGTACACATCACCGAATATGGTATGGATCTGGGGCTCAGCAAAGAGATCGAGGGCCTTGACCCTAGGATCGTCCTTTCCAATACTTTCAAAGACATCGGATACAGAATCATAGGCAACAAGCCCTCTGGTAGGAGACAGGAACACCCCTCTTTTCCCTGTAGTATCAAGAGTTACCACTTTCCCAAGCTTCTCCCGGATTCTATGTCGGGAGAGATGTTTTGCTGACCTGTCGTATTCTGTCACCAGAATCGAAGCGCTGCCACTCCTGACGCTCCCATCCTCATTTCTCACCAGTTTCTGCACTTTTATGAATGCCATGGGCCCTGCCTCCCAGATATCAAAACATAGGTCTAGGTAGACCTATATATATGATACGACAAAGGGCTTTCTGATGCAATCAAAATCGAAAGAAAGTGCTCAGGAATGCATGAATTAAAGTTTTAGGGGTGATCGATTAGGATATAGTTCTACTTTTGTGTTTATCGTAGGTTGAATTCTTGCACAACCAGATACCTGCTATTGAGCAGCAGTTGGATGAAGCCAA
>CAZPOJ010000403.1:0-1907 GCA_964588005.1 uncultured Sphaerochaeta sp. | reverse complement strand
ATCGATATTCATATAGGAACTATGGGGATACTTTTGCTGTTCTGTCAACATTTTATTCAAAAAAATGAGAAAGCTGTGGGACCTCCCATCAGAGTAGATGGCTTCGATCAATAACTACTTCACCATGTTCCTGGATTGTCCACAGCATTTTCTCCAGTGTCAGATTATTACTCTGAAGCAATACGGACTTCCTTGCGAAGGATACTCCACAACAGAGAAGCAGATACCATAAACATCAGCACATCGGTTACAGGCTGTGCATAGATGAAGCCATTGAAGCCAAACAGTGCATTCAGGATTAATAGAAGTGGGAGGAAAAACAATCCTTGTCTGGAGATGGAAAGGAACAAAGCTGGAAGGGCCTTTCCCAACGCCTGGACAGTTACGGTACTGAGCATTTGGCCTCCGACAAAGGGGAGCGATATGATCAAGGCCCGCAGTATGATAGTGGCTGTATCCACCACTTCAGAGGTAGTGGTGAATACACCGGTGATGCTCCTTGCAAATACACCTAAGAGAATACTCAAGACAATCCCGATTACTGAAGTGATGATGACCCCCTGCACAATGATCGCACGTACCCTGGTGAAATTCTTAGCTCCATAGTTATATCCGACAAGTGGCTGACACCCTGCAGCAAACCCCATGAAAATAAATGTCCCGATACTCATGATACGCGTGGAGACCCCCAACCCGGCAACCACTATATCACTATACCCCGCTGCTATGTTGTTGAGCACGATCATAGCGAAACCCATCAGCAACTGACTCAGCGAGGAGGGAATGCCTATGGAAAATATCTCCCGGAATATAGTCTTATCGAATGAGAACAGTTTCGGCTTGATCTGCAATAAGGTCTTACGCCGTGCATAGCGCATCAGGTAGAAGATGAGGGCGACAAGGTTTCCCAGCACTGTTGCGATTGCAGCACCCCGTACACCAAGGCCAAAGGCAAAAATGAAGAGAGGATCGAGGATGATGTTTGTCACAGTGCCAAGAAACATTCCAAACATCGATCCCATGGCGTCCCCTTCGGAACGGAGCAATTGTCCCAAGGCATAGTTGGTCATTATGGGTATACCCCCAAGGAACAATACCAACACATAATCCGCTGTAAAAGCAGAGGTCTCGCTACTTGCCCCTAGAATAGCGACAAGTGGTTTGAGGAATAGTATTCCTATAACGGTTACAATAGCACCCAATATGATACAGAGGAAAAACCCTATGGTCAGAGTCTTATCAGCCTGCCCTTGTCGCTTCTCACCCAGACTTCGGGAGATATAAGAAGAACCTCCTGTCCCAATCATCCCACCAAGGGCCATCATCAGAATAAATACCGGCATTGCGAGGTTTGCTGCAGCCAATTGGTTGGGATCACCCAGTTTTCCAATGAAAAATGTATCCACAAGGTTGTAGAGGACTTGCACCATCATCCCAAGCACTACAGGCAATGACATCACCATGATAGCTTTGGTAACCGGCGCTTCTGCCAACAAGGCAATCCTATCAGTTTTCATAGGTATCCTCATCGACTAGCATTCTGGCCTTCAGTGATACGAGCAGCAATGTCCTAAAAAAGACTTCCTTGTCTTCCTCGGATACCCCTTTCAGCACCTCATCTTTCCATGTTTCAGAAACGGCAGATATCTTTCCCACTTCTTCTTTTCCATACTCAGTCAATGTCACGATCTTTTCTCTTCGGTTATCTTCATTAACTTTGCGATTCACAAACCCTTTTCCCTCAAGCTTGGCCAACGCTTTGGCAATGGTTCCCTTATCCAGTGACAGATACTCTGATAGCTCTTCCTGATTCATACACTCCTTCACTGCCAGTGCCATGATGATGGAGTGCTCTGATCCTGCAATATCCAGGGTCTTGAGACTGCGATGGGTGTACCTGTACCAGT
>CAZPOJ010000402.1:0-1913 GCA_964588005.1 uncultured Sphaerochaeta sp. | reverse complement strand
GGTGAAGCTGTACGACGGTTCAAGCGGGGACATCAACAACAAGCTGTATGGCACCTCTAAGGCTGTAAGGATTGTCAAGGGGAATACAACTTCAGGCACAGTCATTCTTACCAAGGATAATTTGAATGTATATGGGAACCTCACTGTATCAGTAGAGGATGGGCTGCCTGTCCCTTTTGACGTAGCAATAACCCCAAGCAGCAGGACACTGCGAGCCGATGGCACAGCAGAGTTTACAGCTGAACCAGATGTTACAGGAACATACGCCTACTCATGGTATATGGATGGTGAGTTGCAAAGGGCAACTGGTGATGCCTTAGCTATCAGCGGAACTCTGCCTCTGGGAAACCATGTTGTTGATGTGATAGCATCCCGCAATGGGATATTGGCATCTGCATCAGCTACGTTGCAATTTCAGGATAGTGCAGAAAACTATATTAGTGTGAGGATTATGGACCCTGACACTGATGAGATTGTTTATGAATTCTTACTGGAATATGGCATAGATAATTATTATGAGTTGATGTATGAAGTAACAACTGTAGCAGAGATAGGTTCAGTATCAGCAACACAACTAGTATTTTCTAATCCAGACATTGAGGATTTTGTTACAATATTTGGGCTAAGTAATAACAAACCTGTGGTATTTTCAGAAGGACCCCCAGCGGATACATCTGTAGTTATGATAGAATTCAAAGTAGGTGATGGAGAGTTTGACTCTTCAACATCGAATCCATTTATGATTGGCTTTATAACTACTGATAACAGTCTTGATTATGAGTTGATAGAATTTAGTGCTTATGGTGATGAAGAATATCATATAATAATCAGTAACTATGAAGATGTAGGTGGGATGATTGAGGGGACAGTAATATTTGATAGTATACCTTTGTATGGTGCTAATGAAGAAATTGGAGACTATAAAGTTGAGATTGAGTTCAAGGCAAAAAGAGCAGAGAATATATATGTTAATAATCTATCCTTTGATGGAAATAGAGGATCTGGAGAACCGCCTCAATCAGAAGATAATTTTAAAAATGTAGTACTCGAACTCCCTGGTAACTATGAATATAACGCTTCTCTGGAAAAGGCTGGTAAAACATTTATTGGTTGGAATACCAAGGCAAATGGGACTGGTACATTCTATGGAGAGGGTGACTCTTTCACCATGCCAGATGATGATGTAGTCTTGTATGCTGTCTGGGAAGACCCCTTTGTCGCTTATAAAGGGGAATCTGGTGGGTATGTGTTCTATGATAAGGGATATGAATCTAATGGTTGGCAGTACCTGGAAGCAGCACCTTCAGATATAGTTATTGGCACAGATGAAACCCATATATGTGGATATTATCGTAATAGTCCGACAGATGAAAATCTCCGAGTGGGGACTAAAGCTTCGATAGGAGCAGGGCTAACAAATACTGAAGCTTTAGTGGAGGCTATGAGCGATAGTGCATACATTTCCTATGACTCCAGCGTAACTGATACTACAACCAATTATGCAGCTAAGCTTTGTAGCAATTATGTTGTAGATGAATATTCAGATTGGTTCCTACCATCGAAAGCTGAACTGAATCAGATGTATCAAAATTTGAAAATGAAAGATTTGGGTGGATTTTCTGATGCGTACTATTGGAGTTCATCTGAAGAGTTACACTGGTATGGTGTATGGAATCAATCTTTCAGCGATGGAAGCCAGTACTCTGGAGGTGGGTGGCCAGATAGAGCTAGAGTCAGAGCTATAAGGGCTTTCTGATGAGCTTTGAACCTATGTAGCAATTGAGGAAAAGTAGGGGGGTGATAAACCCTCTGCTTTTCTGATGTTAGGCATGGAAGTCCAACTCATCTGTTTACAAGTTTATACCCAGTATGTTGCTTCTGTTATCCATATACTCCCTATACAGCCGGATGCC
>CAZPOJ010000401.1:0-1913 GCA_964588005.1 uncultured Sphaerochaeta sp. | reverse complement strand
GTGCTGGTGGTGGCGGTTGCACCGTTGATCAGATTGGTGGAAGCATCGGCATTGAAACCATTGAAGGTGCCTGCAACGATGTCGGCGAAAGCCGCGATGACCAGGATGGAGAAGAGCCAGACGAAGAGGAGGAAGAGTCGTTTGCCGAGTTTTCCAACATACAGCTCGATGATGTAGCCGATGGAACGGCCTTTGTTGCGTACCGAAGCGAAGATGGACCCGAAGTCCTGGACAGCACCGATGAACACGCCTCCGATGAGCACCCAGAGAAGAACCGGCACCCAACCAAAGATCGCTGCCTGGATCGGGCCGTTGATCGGGCCTGCTCCGGCTATCGATGCAAATTGGTGGCCAAAGACGACTTGTCTCGAAGTGGGGACATAGTCAACTCCATCTTCCATCTCCATCGCCGGAGTCTTGCGTTTTGCATCAACTCCCCATTTTTTTGCGAGGTAGCGGCCATAGACAAGGTACGCACCCACAAGCACGACGATGGACAGAACGAGCATGAAGATACCGTTCATGTGATCCTCCCAAATAATTCCTTTTTCGCGGAATAAATATGATGTTTTAGAATGTATTTCTGAAAATGATTTGTCAAGCAAAGCCAAGGGAAGATGGAGAAAAAAAAGGAAATTCTTGGCTTTTAGCCGAATTTGGGGAGCATAGTGCCACTGAGAGTGGGTCAAAGTAGGGTATTGTCTGTTCGATTCGGAGCAATCTGATGCAGAACCGGGAACACACAGGAAACCTTTCCTCCTTGCCAATCTGTCTCTGGGTGGGTGGTGTTGAGGTTGTGGATACCCTATTGCTTTGGTAGAGTATAGGAACGATGCAAGGAGGATTGCGCTATGTCGTTACAGAAAATCATCCCGAACCTATGGTTCGACCATGAAGCGCTTGATGCGGCA
Source organism: uncultured Sphaerochaeta sp. (assembly GCA_964588005.1). Taxonomy (GTDB): domain Bacteria; phylum Spirochaetota; class Spirochaetia; order Sphaerochaetales; family Sphaerochaetaceae; genus Sphaerochaeta. Next base: position 1,002 of record CAZPOJ010000401.1, on the reverse strand, counting down.
CGCTGATATGCAAGCATCTTTCCCGATGGCCGCATCACCAGTACGGTTACCCTTCATGATACTCCCTCCGGCGATACCGATGTCGTCAGTTTTGAGTTGGCAGGGTACTCGTTCATGGCAATCAACGGTGGGCCGCTGTTTGCCCTCAACCCATCGATTTCGTTCTTCCTGAACTTTGATCCATCGAAAGAGCGTGATGCAAAGGAACATCTGGACCGGATGTGGGAGCAGCTATCCGAGGGGGGAACGGTCCTGATGCCCCTTGGTGAGTATCCTTTCAGCCCACACTATGGCTGGGTGCAGGATCGGTACGGGGTGAGCTGGCAGTTGATCCTTACTGACCCGAAAGGGGAGGAGCGACCTTTCATCATCCCTGCTCTTCTCTTCACCGGCAAGGGCGCAGGCAAGGCCGAAGAGGCGGTGAATTGGTACCAATCACTATTCAATGCCAGCAAATGGGGAGCCTTGGCCCGGTATCCTGAGGGAATGGAGCATGATGCACCCGGATCGCTGATGTTCAGTGATTTCCAGCTTGAAGGACAGTGGTTCGTTGCCATGGACAGTGGATATCCTCATGCGTTCCATTTCAACGAGGCAGTTTCCCTGATGGTGAACTGCGATACGCAGGAGGAAGTCGATCGGTTGTGGGAAATCCTCTCCTATGATCCTGAGGCTGCCCAGTGCGGATGGTTGAAGGACCGGTACGGTCTTTCGTGGCAGATAGTTCCTTCAAGTATGGACGAGATGATGAGAGAGGGTACCCCTGAACAGGTGGATAGGATGGGTCAGGCTGTCCTCACGATGACCAAGCTCGATGAAAACCTGATAAGGAAATCGTTTGAAGAGTAATGACGCTCATCTGTGCACATGCCGCCGGGACATTCGGTAAAGGGTGTTCTTGCAGTATCGGATACTGTGAAAATTATCCGATAGTAACCGATAGTATCCGATAACCTATCGTCACAGTTTGTCGAACTGGAGCATCATGTGAAGGTGGTGATG
>CAZPOJ010000400.1:0-1914 GCA_964588005.1 uncultured Sphaerochaeta sp. | reverse complement strand
ATAGGTGTTAATCTCCAGTATCAACTGCCTATAAATGCCCCTCCCAGAACCGTACGTGCCCTATTAAGGCATACGGCTCCTCATTTTGTTCTTCGGGTCAGTGCCATATATTCACGTAAATCTTAGGCATTGCAACCCCATAGGCACTGAGAATTCTGTTGTAGGTTTTCCAGTTGATTTTCTTCTTCTGGCCCCTTCGTCTCAGTACTTTGAAAAGAGTCGTGATACAGTAATACTGATATTTTCCCAGACTCTTGCTGTTTCCACTTATGCCATAGTACCTGTAGTGACCGACGAGCCTCCTGTTGAGGCCTTCGAGGATATCACAGACAGGACTGTGCATGTTCAGTCTCAGCCATTGCTTCATTGCCTGTTGTTTGGCACTCAGCTTCTTCTTGCTTGTCCTATGCATCACACAGTAGCGCCCCTTCCGGTCTTTCCCATTGATATGGGTGAAACCAAGAAAGTCAAAGGTATCCTTTGAGTTCGAGTCTCTCCCGAAAGGTATCAGTCTGGTCTTCTCCTGAGCAACCTCAAGGTTGAACTTGCCCAGTCGCTTCGGCAGTACTTCATAGTACTTACGCGCATCTTCCTCGTACTCGAACAGGGCCAGAAAATCATCGGCATAGCGAAACAGATACGCCTTGCCCCTCATCCGAGGCTTCACTACCTTCTCAAACCAAATATCCAGCACATAGTGCAGATATACATTTGCAAGAATAGGTGAAATGAGGCCTCCTTGAGGTGAACCGCTCTCGCTGTCGAGGTATTGCCCGTCCTCCATGATTCCTGCCTTGAGGAACCTGACGATGTAACGGAGAAAGTTCTTGTCCTGAATGTCATGCTCAAGGAATTTCATCAGCCATGAATGGTCGATGTTATCGAAATAGCCCTTGATGTCGGCCTCCACCACCCAGCCGATTGGTTGTTTATAAATGGTAGAGTTGATTTCCCGAATCACGTCATGACAATTCCTGTTGGGACGGAACCCGTACGAACAGTCCATGAACCTAGGCTCATACACACCGTTCAGTACCTTCGCCATCACACCCTGTACAAGCTTGTCCTCATAGGAAGGTATTCCCAGTGGACGCATCTTGCCGCCTAGCTTGGGAATATAGGTTCTCCTTGCTGGTTTCGGCCGGTATGAGAAGGACTTCATCCCCTTCAGGAGGTCATCAATGTTATCATCGAGGTTCCTTGAGTACTCAGCCTTCGTCATCCCATCGATACCAGAGGCCTTGCTCCCGCTCTGACGCTGGTGCTCCTCTTTCAGACTGTCCTTGTTCACATAGTGAATAAGGGTCTGCAACCGCTTATGGGTGCCGGACAGCTCCCATATCTCCTTCTCTTCGTTTTCCACTTTTAACAGGGCCTCCAGTGTCCCAAGTGTTTCATCAAAGGAAACGAACAAAATGTCTTCCCCTTCGCTCCACCTGCTTTCACAGGTTTCATCACTACTATGAGAAGATCCGACTACTTGCACCCACCATTGGCCTTGGCCTTCCAAAGCCTTGTGCCACTGGCTTCCGCCCTCAGGCGGCAAGATGCAAGTCCTCCCAGGTACACCATACATACCTTGCACGCTCGCCATGCTTTAAAACCCCGGTGGAATCTCCCAATCCTTACCAATGCGGATTGCTCTTGCTGCCTACTGTAATTGCGACTACATTGGCTTCCACTTTAGTCATAACGAGGCTATTTTAGCTTCAGAATTCCCTTACGGCTCTCGTGCTTTCCTACCTACGCTTACACCTAACCTCACGGCTTCGGTTCCAAGGCTAGATACTGACTGCTGGTCAGGCTTTGTCAGACAGGGAGTTTCACCCTGCTATATGTATAGTGCCGAACTGGCGCACCGCAATTTGACAGTAGATTGAAAAAGGTCATGAGAATATCCATACTAGTAAGTAA
>CAZPOJ010000399.1:0-1917 GCA_964588005.1 uncultured Sphaerochaeta sp. | reverse complement strand
TCTGGAAGGCTCTATTCTTGCTTCCTGCCCTGTTGTACGCTACGATTGAGTATGAGTGAATGTACCATAGACAACGCTTTCCTCTGCAAACACAGCATGTTCGGCGGCCTCACCGATGAGGAGCTCCAGTTAATCCACGGCTATCTGGATGAGAAGACCTATCCAAAAGGAACACGCATCCTCAAGCAGGGTGAGCCAAACAATACGGTCTACTTTATTGTAGAAGGGGAAGTTTCCATCCAGAAGCACCCCCTCGAGGCAGAAGACAGGGAGCGCGTCATCACCGTCTTGCATGCAGGGGACTCCTTTGGGGAGATGGAGCTCATCGACATCCAAAGCTGTGCAGCAAGTGCTGTCTGCCTCACTGATGTCACCATTATCACCCTTTCAAACAAGGATCTCTACAAGTTGTCCACTACACACTTGAAAACTTACACCATGCTTATTCTGAACCTCGCCAGGGATATCAGTCGAAGGCTACGCTCCACAGACGACCTGTTGGCCCTCATCTCTAAGAAGAGCCCCTAGATGCACTCTTCTTTCCCACCTCACGGAGTAGTTGTGGCTCTTGTGCTATCAGGCTCTTTTCCTCACGCTTCATCACCAGCAGGGTAAGTGCCATCAGGGTAGGAAAGAGTACTCCTATCAACATCCCGCTTCTGAGTGCCGCTTCACCCCGAGTGAGGTCCTGCATCCAAGGAAGAACTCTGACCAAGGTAGGATTGATATCTGCTGTAAGACCTATAAGCCACGGCCCTATCGAGGCCCCACTGTCACCGGCTGCCGCCAGCATGGCGAACAGGGACGCACCTGCCAGGGGAAAATGCTTTGCACCCATCACCACCGAACCCGGCCAGAGCAGGCTGCTGCCCAACCCGGTGAGGGCACAGGCAAAGAGGGAGACCAGCGGCCAGGGGGAAGTTGCCGCCACCAGATAACAGAGGATACTCAAAAGCGAGCCAAAGAACATCGCTTTCCAAACAGGCACCCTCTCCCCATATTTACCATAGAGAGCGCGCCCTATTCCCAGGAACAAGGCAAACAAACAAAGGCCCACCAGGTCCCCCACTGCCTTGGGCAGTTGGAGGGCGCTCTCCACAAAAGCACTGGTCCACTGGGACATGGAGACCTCGGTCGCCCCACCGACAGCTATGCCAAAGACTACCAAGAGGAAGTACTTTGACCTGAAGAGAGTCTTGATCTTGGTCCTGTGCTCCTCTGCCACCGCTGGTGCCAGGGGAACGCGCATGAAGTTGAAAAAGTTGACCAGGGGCATGACACTCCAGACCAGTACTACAAAGGGCCAGTTCTCCCGTCCAAAGAGGTGGAGCATCAAGGTGGTTCCCACTACCACAACAATAAAACCCCAGGCGTAGAAGGAGTGCAACAGGCTCATAGCCTTCTCCTTGGAGTCGTTGGGGATGCCCTGCACGATTGCACTGAGCAAGAGTTCAAACAGCCCTCCCCCACTGCTGTAGACAACAGTAGCCATCATCAGGCCGACATAGGGGTTATGAGGGAATAGGCGGGGAGTAAAGGCGAGCATCAACAGCCCTACAAACGCAAGGGCGTGGCCCAAGGTGATGAAGGGCCTGATACCATACTTGTCCACAGGACGACTGAAGACCAGGTCGGCTACGATCTGGGTAAAGAAGTTCAGCAGCGTCAGCCTGCCCACCTGTTCAAAGGAGAGGGAGAACTCACCCATGAAGGTGATATAGAGCAGTGGGGCGAGGTTGCAGATCAGGGCACCGACAAAGTTGCCCAAGTAGCAGGCCCGTATGGTAGATGTATACATATAGGCGATTATAGGGGGGAAATTTGGTTAGGTAAAGAATTATTCCCCCTATAGGTTACTTATCCCAAAAAAGTACGGAGCATGACCTGCTTTTCCTTTCCAAACAGGGGTAGAAAGAT
>CAZPOJ010000398.1:0-1918 GCA_964588005.1 uncultured Sphaerochaeta sp. | reverse complement strand
ACAGCAAGAACTTCAGCCCTACTCCATCACCAACATCGATACCACCATCATCTTGGAAAGACCCAAGCTGAGAGAGTATATTGATGCGATTCGAGAGAATCTGGCACAAGTAATGAACCTAAGCCTTGATCAGGTCTCCGTGAAGGCAAAGACAGCTGAAGGGATGCTCAATGAGTTAGGCAAGGGCGATGCCATCATAGCGCAGGCTACGGCTCTTATCAGCAGATGACACCCTAACCAGTCGGTCAAAAATTTCCTCTGAACTCTGTTGACACTCAATCGAATAATACTTTATAGTTGGCACTGCGCCCAGGTGGCGGAACTGGTAGACGCGCTAGGTTCAGGTCCTAGTGGCCGCAAGGTCGTGAAAGTTCGAGTCTTTTTCTGGGCACTTAACGGCAAACCTTAGATATGCAAGAAATTGCTCTGGGTTTGTCGTTTTTCTTTGTATTTCAAGTACCAGTATTTTAGCGATACCAGCACCAATACCTTACCAGTAGTATCTCCAGCCCAAGAAAATAGCCATCTATAGCAACCCCAGCACCATCCTCTTACTTTGTTTTGGTTACTCATAGGGAAAAGAATCTATAAGAGCCTGGGCAGCCCTCTTGTCTAGCATACTTGCCGGCTTTTTCCTTTCCATGGGAATCGAAGCATGCGCCTGGTACTCAGAAAAGGTAAAGGTACAGTTCTCTTCCCTGCCAACCCAAGGAGAAAAACCCAACCTATGAATATGGTCTCTATACCTGCATGATAGAAACGTAGCCTTTCCCTCCTCACGCCATGGTCTCATACGAAGGCAGACTCATCTGCGCACCCATCAGAAAGAAACTCACATTGCGAGAACACCAGACCTCTACCCTCCTTTTTGCCACAGGGTGCCGTCACATACTCATTGATGGGTTCACCGCGATTCAAAGAAATAAAGCGACAGGAAGAAAACAGAGCATCAGCGCCACCAAAAACAAAATCAACATCTCCACTGATGACAGAATCCTTGACTACAACCTCATTAAGTATACGCTCTGAAAAACACCGAGGTCCCAAAAAGCCTTGCACTTCCAATTCCTTCTCGGGAAGAGGAGCTAAAAACAAGGTATCCTGATGGGACCATAGGTGCACATCCTCCAGAAAACTTTGTCGTGCATCCAGATACAGTGCCACCGATTGCCCTACATCTCGGCCATCACCTGCTTCATTGCGTATCCCCATATGGGCAAGTTGTACTCGATCTCCTGAAAACAAAGCTGTATACGAACGAAACGTACCACGTTTGCGCCCTTCTGGAAGCATTTCATAGGCGCCATCAGAAAACGTTATGACTGTTCTTTCCGGCCCTTCACCCAGGATAGTGATATCGCTTTTATCACAAAACAGCTTCTCCCTGTATAGCCCTTGTTTCACCAGTATCGAAGCTCGTATCCCATAGGGAACCTGATCCAAAGCCTCTTGTATCGAATAAAAATCATAATGGTCGCTATGACCTACAATAAGTTCTAACATGCGTACCCCTTGGTATAATCTAAAGACCGAAAAAGCATATTTGCATCAGAAGAAGAAATCCCCTCCACAATACCATGGTAAAACTTAAGAACCTTCATTCAATTGATGGTACCTGAAGCAGTAGTCCTGATGATCATTGATGACTCCAGCAGCCTGGAGATGGGAGTACATGGTAATCGATCCAATATAGGAGAATCCCCTTCCCTTGAGATCACTACTAATCGTATCGGACAGTTCATTCTTTGTTATGATGACAGAACCATCAGCATGACCGGGGTATACGACAGTTTTGTTATCAGTGAACTGCCAAAGGTACGAGGAGAAAGAACCAAACTCCCCTTGGATACTAAGAAATACCCTTGCATTGTTGATGATAGCGCGAATCTTTCTTGGGGAATGAATTATGCCTTCCATC
>CAZPOJ010000397.1:0-1918 GCA_964588005.1 uncultured Sphaerochaeta sp. | reverse complement strand
TGGTCGACCATCAAGTGGTACAGGCCCGTTTCCTCAATAGGGTGACCGCTAATTTCACAATGTCGGCCTTTACCATGGAAACCCATCGGACCTTGCGCCTATTGGGCACCAAAGCAGAACTTAACGGCGATATGGAACAAGGAATCATTGAAATTGAGGAATTTTCCAGTCGGGACCATAAGACAATTAAGATTGAAACAAAAAAAGAGGGGCATTCCGGAAGTGATGAACTCTTTATAGCAGATTTCATACGACAAGTCAGAGAGAATGACCATGAAGGTAAAACCTCCATAGAAGCCTCACTGCAGAGTCATTTCATGGCTTTTGCTGCTGAAACTTCTCGATTAGCCAACGGGGAAAAGATTGATGTCGTTTCATTCAGCAAATAGCAGTTCATCTGGCGAATAGGAGAATTATGATGATACAGGTAGCCATATTGGGGTGTGGGACAATGGGGAAGACCCATGCCCACGCTTATACAAACATTGAAGAGGTAGAGGTTGTTGCTGTTTGTGACATCCGAGAAGAGAAAGGGCTGCCCCTAGCCAAGCTTCTTGGAGCCGAGTACTACACGCAGGCAGAGGACCTTTTTGCCAAGGCATCATTTGATGTGCTGGATATCTGTCTGCCCACCTATCTGCACAAAAAGTACGCCCTACAGGCGATGCATCTCGGCAAGCATGTCTTTTGTGAAAAGCCCATTGCCCTAACCATCGCTGATGCAAAGGCGATGATCGATTGTGCAAAAGAGTGTAACGTATACTTTACCGTCGGACATGTGGTCCGGTTCTTCCCCCCTTACAAACAGGCCATCTCCCAAGTGGAGAGTGGAAAAGTGGGTATTCCCAGACTTATCCGCACCACCCGTAACCAGGCATTCCCCCCATGGAGCTGGGAGAACTGGTATCAGAAAACTGAAAAAAGCGGGGGTCCTGAAGTCGATCTGATGATTCATGACTTTGACTGGATCATCCATCATTTTGGAAAAGTCGAGAGGGTCTTTGCCAAGAACTTGGGAGAAAGCCTTCCTGACCAAAGACACTCCTTATGCATCCTACGCCTTGCCAATGGGGCTATGGCCCATGTGGAGGGATCATGGGCCCTGCCCAAGGGAAGCAAATTCCAAACTACCTATGAGATTGTGGGAACAGAGGGGCAACTCTGTTATGACTCCACCGCCGATGCCCCCCTCAAGACCCAGATATCCGATGACCTTCCCAATTTTATCCAACACCACAGCCCCATGTCAGGGAGTATGGACCCCTATGAAGCAGAACTGCGTGCCTTTTACCAGGCATTGATTCATGGTACACCACTTCCTGTTACAGGCGAACAAGCCTTGGAAGCGTTAGAGGTAGCCTTGGCTGCAGTTGAGTCGGCAAGAACAGGACAGAGCGTGACACTTGGGAGGGAAACACTATGAAGAAAATCAGAATAGGAGTGCTTAGTTTCGAGCATATGCATGCAAACAGCTATACAAGAGAACTTTGCAAAGACCCTCAAGTACAGCTTGTTGGGATAGCTGACGATGACCAGTACCGAGGCAGTGCGATGGCTGCAAGGTTTCAAACAACCTACTATGCAGACTATCGCCAGTTGCTTGAGCAGAAGCTCGACGGAGTCATCGTCTGCAGCAACAACAGCCTCCATGCCAAGCTCAGTTGTGATGCAATGCGCTCAGGTGCCCATGTACTGGTGGAGAAGCCCTTTGCAACGACCATTGAAGAAGCTAATGAGATGATCGAACAAGCAAAGAAGCACAAGGTTCAGATAATGAATGCCTTTCCCATGCGGTACAATCCCAACGTGGTCAAGGCAAAAGAGATTATCGATTCAGGTGCGATAGGGGAAATCCTCTGCATTACAGGCATCAACCACGGGAAGATTCCCTCCGGCTGGTTCATCGATCCCGCATTGG
>CAZPOJ010000396.1:0-1922 GCA_964588005.1 uncultured Sphaerochaeta sp. | reverse complement strand
AAACCAACGCCCTCCTACAGGATTCCTGGTGGAGGGCGTTGGTGTTTAGTCTAGTCTTCTGTCTACCAGCCTACAACCGGAGGGAATTTCCTCCGGTCTTGCATGGTTTACATCAAGCCAATTTCTCTGTAGTAGCGGGCGGCACCCTCATGGACAGGAAGACCTGCAAGGTCTTTGACCGTGTCTTTGGGGTTAACCTTCTTCAAAGGGGCTTGGGTAGCCATCAACTCATCAAAGTTCTCCCAGAAGGACTTGGTCAGCTCATAGATGACATCATCATCAACTCTGGCATCGGTACAGACAGTGATCTTGATGGCTGAAGTGAGCACATCGCTGTCTTGGTTGGGATAGGTTCCTGCAGGAATTGTGTAGGGACCATACCAAGGGTATGCAGCCTGTAGCTTTTCGATCAGGCTTGCATCGAGGTTGAGGAGTTTTCCTCCTGCAGTGGAGAGCATCTCGGTTACTGCAGCATTGGGAATACCAGCCATGATCCAGGCACCGTCGAGCTGCTTGTTACGCATAAGGTCGATAGCTTCTGTGAAGCCGACATACTGCACCTTAAGACCGTCAGGATAGCTTACTCCGCTGGTGTTGAGGTGTATGCTGGTTTCTACTTCTGTGGTGGATCCTGGAGCACCTGAGGCAAAGCGCTTGCCTGCAAGGTCGGTTAGTGAGTTCACACCGCTGTTGCCGGTTACCACAACCTGGTTGGGGTTGGAGTAGAGACCGATCATGACTCTCAGGTTGGGGTTTGGCCTTCCCTCAAAGGATCCGATTCCATTGAAGGACTCGTACATGATGGAGGTGACGGCTACGCCAAGTTGGGCTTCGCCATCAGCTATCATGTTGAGGTTTGCAATCCCTCCTGCACTTGCCTGGGCACTGGCACGGACGTTGGGAAGCTTTGTATTCCACATGTTGCTCATTGCAGCGCCGAGGGGATATACAGCCCCTGTGGTTGCAGCGGTCGGGAAGTTGATAACGGTCTTTTGTACCTTAGTCTCCTGTGCCCCTGCAGCAAACAGAGCAGAGGGGAGCAAGAGGGCTACAACTACAAGTAGTACAAGTACTCTAGATTTCTTCATGTTAATTCTCCTTAACTAGTGATGTATTCTGTAAAAACTGAATAGCTATAATAGATGCGGCAATCAGCAATGCGACCACATCGGTGAGCAGCTTTGTCTCGATGAACAGCAGCCCTGCTACTACAAGCAGGATCCTTGCCAGCATGTTGAGTCTTGCAAGCAGATACCCCTGCAACCCTGCAGAGAGGGCAATAACCCCGATGGATGAGGTAAGCACTGCCCTCAAGGTAACCAGCAGGGGGGTACTTGCAATGGTTCCCAATAATAGGATTGGGTTGTTCAGGAAGAAGAAGGGGAGGACAAACCCCGTCAAACCCAGTTTGACGGCTATAAGGCTCGTTTTAGTCTGGTCAGAGTCTGCTATCCCGCTGGCTACATAACTGCTCATCGCAACAGGGGGCGTGATATTGGAAAGACAGGCGTAGATGAGGCAGAACATATGGGCAGCCATGGGGATCGCTCCAGCCTGTATCAATACGGGCACAGAGACTGTGGAGACGATGACGTAGGCAGCAACACCGGGAACTCCCATGCCCAGGACAATGCTCATCAGCATGACCATGAAGCCTGCAAGGTAGAGCTGTCCTTCACCTACAACCCGTAAGATGATATAGCCGAAGCTCAGGCCCAGGCCTGTGAGGGATACTGTTCCGATGATCACGCCGATGATGGCGCAGCTCATACCGACAGCTATTGCTGATCGCGAGCCTTCGACTGTGGCCTGGACGATAACAGACCAGGTCATTCTTGTCTCCTTGCGGAGCCAGGAGGCAAAGACTGTGGCGAAGATCGAAACCACTGCAGCAAAAAGTGGTGTATAGCCAATACTGAGAA
>CAZPOJ010000395.1:0-1926 GCA_964588005.1 uncultured Sphaerochaeta sp. | reverse complement strand
GAACCAGCTGGACCCCGCTTGCTACGAGCAACCCTACCGTTGCAAAGATTGCCAGGGGGAAGAGGTAGAGTGAGAGATAGCCCAAGGTTGCTATCCACATGACGACTATGATGGCCATAACGGTGAGCCACAGGGGCACAAGCATGATAGCCAGGGTTGCAACCAAGACAAAGGAGGACAAGAGAATGATGCCCTCCAAGGGGAAATTGGGGAAGACAAGGAGCTCCACCCACACTCCTAGAGCCATAAAAAAGGTAAGGGTGAGGAAGGATATGGCTCCAAATCTAAAATCCTTCTTAAGGCTAAAGCCCTTGATGTTCTTGATCCTGTCAAACGGTTTCTGGTACTGGCTCATAATGATTCCTCTCTCTCTTTCAGTTCTGCTCCCAATTCATTGATGCTTGCCTGCAACTCTTGCAAGGAGAAGCCGAATGAGGCTGCCTTGGTGAGATAGACCTTGGTGATCTGGGCGAGCACCCTTTCACGTTCCATTGCATTGAGGTTGACTTTTTTGCCACTGATGAACGTCCCCGAACCCTGTTGGGTGACCACAATATTGCGGATCTCCATCTCGGCATAGGCACGGGCTACGGTGTTTGGATTGATGCTCAAGTCGACAGCGAGGCTTCTGACAGTGGGTAGCTGATCGCCTTTCTCCAGCCTGCCATCAGCTATGGCCATCTCCACCTGGAAGATGATCTGTTTGTAGAAGGGGACTCCGCTTTTCATATCGAGACTGAATGCAAGTCTCTGTTCGCCGGTTGGTTTCACTTGACCTCTCTCTTCGTAGTATCGCTTTCTTGTACTATTGTACTGGTGTATTAGTACAAGGTCAAGAAAACAACAGGGGAAAACTATAAAAATAACAGATAATCGTTTGTACATATGAGAGAAAAGCCCATCCGCTTCACCCTAGATGGCCCCCAGAAGTGTAGGTTGGGCAGGTCGTATTAGGGAAATCAGAGAAAATACAGCAATTTCAATATGCAGTGTATTTGAGGAGTAACATATGTTATGCTATGCAACAGGAGTATAACACTATGGATTTTGCTGACGCTATACTGAATGTACGCACGTCTTTACGAATTTCCCAGCAGCAACTTGCAGCAGACTTGAAAGTCAGTTATGCAACAGTCAATCGGTGGGAAAACAGGAGGACAGTACCTAATAGAATGACGCTTAACGTGATTAGGCAGTACTGTCATAGTAATCATTTGAAATTCGATTTTGAGCCGAGTCGTAATGAGCAATAAGCGCATTTCTTACTGGCAAAGGACAAAATATGCTTCTACCGGATAATTTAATTTCCTTACATGCAACGTGCATAGTGTGTTTTCCTTTCCGATGCTGGCATTCCAGCATGGTAACAACTACCCCAACCAAACTTGAAAAGGGTACTATTACGAAGGACATAGCATATTACCATACACCAATTTACAATTAAATGTTGCAACGAATAAAAAATAAAACTCAGTCCTAATTGGACTTGGGGGCCTATTTCAAAGAGGAACTCCGGACATTTGTATTCCCTTTTCAGCTCCTCCCAAGTCTTGAATCAGGGTATTTCTCAAGGTTTAGGCTCTTCGCCTAAACCTTCAAGGATACTGTCAGTTCATATTACAACCGGGGTTTGGCGAAAAATTTTAAAATAACTCTTGGATTTGTACTATAGGTATGGTACTGTGCATTTTATTAGATACAAATCTGTTCAAACATTTTTTGAACTGTTAGAGAATAAAAAAGTATCCGCTATCTTTTTCGCTGATGGTAGTGGTTTAATATCTACACTCTCTATCAAATGTCTTGTTATCAATACTTTTTGATGGAGCTAGCTGGTGGTTCATTTTTACATACAGACTTTCAAGAATTAATTTCGATATCTCTACTTCATATTGGAAAAAATATGATTCTTTTTTTTATTATAAT
>CAZPOJ010000394.1:0-1936 GCA_964588005.1 uncultured Sphaerochaeta sp. | reverse complement strand
ATATCATAGGTTCCATGGCTGGCAAGACGATAGAAATCTTAAACACGGATGCTGAGGGAAGACTGACACTGGCAGACGCCTTGTGGTATGCCGCTACAGTTGTGAAAGCAGATAAGATTATTGACCTGGCTACCCTTACAGGTGCCTGTGTTGTAGCTTTAGGCAGTACCAATACCGGGGCTATTACAAACAACAGTGCTTTGATGGCAGATGTGAAGAAAAGCTCCGATACAGCTGGGGAACCTATATGGCAACTACCTTCTGAGCCAGGTTACAGGGAATTGATAAAAGGTGATTTCTCAGATCTAAAAAACATCGGTGGTAGAGAGGCAGGGACTATAACTGCCGGACTGTTCCTAGAAGAGTTTGTTGATGAGAAACCCTGGGTGCATTTGGATATTGCCGGAACCGCTTATAATGATAAACCGAAAGGATATCTGCCTAAGGGAGCGAGTGGGGTACATGTGAAAACACTCTACTACTTCGCTAAAGAGGGATAATCATAAACCATTTTCCATACTGGGGGCATAACAGCCCCCAGTATGAGTATGATGAGCAGTAGCACATGTATGCAGGAACCTGTAATCGACCTTTTTACAGGATCCTCAATACGATTGATAGTGTGAACGGCTATTGCTTTGCCTTCTTCTGGTAAGAAACATGCCACAATGGTACGAGTAATTCTTTATCTCTTGTCCTTATTCTCGTATAGTGAAATTGAGAAACAAAGGAGTTTTCGCCATGGGTGTACCGGAACACATACGCAAGGTGGAGAGGCCAAAGAACACTATCGTTGATGACAGTGGCAGAGAGGGCGAAAACAGATATTCGGTGCGGGAACGTTCAGGGGTGAAGTACATCAGAGACGGTAATCCGCAACCAAGGAATGGCAGGGTCATAGGGCATATCATCAACGGACGGTTCGTGCCTTTAACTGAGAAGATATCGAATGTGCCGTCTTCTCTTTCCTATGGGGCTGCGGCACTGGCTAAATCTATATCAGACGATATATTTGAGGACCTGCTTGTAGTATATCCACCGAATGAGGCATCGGCGATCATGGTGGTTGCAATGCTTAAGGCCTTGAGGCCGGGGATAGCAACCAACAGGTATTCCACCTACTATGAGAGGACTTTTGTATCCAAATATTATCCGAACGTAGCCTTGAGCAAGAATACCGTTGGCTCACTCTTCAAGAGGCTCGGAATGGATGGCGCAAAGAGAAAAGCCTTCTATGCCTCCAGAGTAAGTAGGGTGGCCCCAGACCACCACATTGCCATCGACAGGACATTGAAGCAGAATACCAGAACGGTGAATGACTTATCTTCCTTTTCACACAAGACCCTGATCAAGGGAAGCAAGGATGTCTCGTTGCTATATGCATATGTTATGGAGACTGGGGAGCCCCTGTGCGCTGAGGTATTTCCAGGAGTCAGTATAGGGGCAAGCTCTATTAGCGCATTCATCACCGACTACAATATCACAAGGGGTATACTAGTGGCAGATAGGGAATCTCCCGTTATTTCCCTAGAAGAGGAGTCGTCCCTGAGCCAGGAGGTGTATAAGGGAGATGAGGATAGGGTGTTGCTTGGGCTTCTTTTTTCTCAGTACCTGGGTGAAGCATTTTTCGATTCAGCCAGTGTACAGGACGATTATTCCCTCATCGGAGCAGAGTTTGTGAACTTTGTTGCCACGCTCATGACTTCCCGGATGATGAGAAAGGCTGGGAATGCTAAACTATTGGATGTGATGACGTATGAGGAACTGATGGAAGACCTGTCATCAGCATGGCGACTAGCCAGTTCTACGGGGGCACCGAGGTCTGCAGATAAGAAATGGATCCACACCCAGCCTTCAGTGTTGCTATTGCTTGAGAAGCTCGGACTTTCTGAGCCCTTGATACAGGAGTCGAAGAGGGTGGGAAGACCGAGAAAAG
>CAZPOJ010000393.1:0-1944 GCA_964588005.1 uncultured Sphaerochaeta sp. | reverse complement strand
CCATATCCCGCACCCCCTTCGGGGAGCTTTTTGCGGGGTTCTTCCTGGGAACGACGCTGTTTCTCATCTCATTTTTTGTACAGACAGGAACAGTTTCGACAGATACCCTGCTAGCATCACTGCCCTTTCTCCTCATGATCGCCATGATCCTTTCGGTGAACAACAGCTGTGACCGTGTAGGGGATGCAAAAGCCGGAAGAAGGACGCTTACCATCGTGCTGGGAAGGTGGGGGACCGTCTTCCTTCTAGGAAGTGAGGCCCTTCTGGTGTCCCTCTTGGTTATAGCTTTGTACGTCCTGGGAATCTACCCCTTGACCCTGCTTATCGCCTTGGTCCCCTTCTTCTTGTTTGGGGCAATAACCTTCAGGACTATGGTCAGACGCGGATTTTCCATTGCGACTAAACAGAGCAATATGGCCTCTATCGGGCAAGTTTATCTCGTATTCAGCCTCTGCTTCTCCCTAGGGCTTCTGTTCGCCTAGGGTTTGGGTGTAGTCCATCTGACTGACCGGCTTTTTAATCGTCATTGCATAGAATGTGTTGGCGAGTCCTAGAAGGGCGGAGAGGGTGAACAACACCTCGATACCAAGCTTCTCCCAGATAAGGCCTCCTAGTAGGGCGATTATGACGCTGATGAGGTGGTTTACTGAGATTCCTGTAGTGATGGTTGCCGTCATCTCCCCAGGGGTGGAGGAGAGGTCCTGTACATAGACGTTGGTCGCCATGCTTGCCAGCGAGATGATGGAGTCCAGGACAAAGTTGATGCAGACAACGATGAAGGCGATGTGCATGGGAAACATGCGGTGTGCAAAGCCATAGAATATACAGACGACTATAAGGATCAGGGTATCGCTTATCATGATGGTCTTATACCCAAGGCGGTCTATCAGCCGCCCGATAAGCGGGGAGAGCACCATACCGAAGGCTGCACAGATAGCCAAAAGAAGGGCGATGACCGAGGTGTCCGCCCCATAGAAGAGGATGAGCACATAGGGGGCAAAAGTGAGGAATATCTGCTTGCGAGCCCCATAGAAGACTTCCAGCATATAATACTTCGAGAACTTCTTGTTAAAGTATATGCGGCTTCGCTGCACATTCTTGCCCTGGTCCTTCATGGTGAGGGCTATGAGGGTGGAGAGTACAAGCAGCACAGCTGCTATGATGAATACAACCCTAAAGCCAGTTATCGCACCCTTGGGGATACCCATGAATCCAAAGACCAGGAACAAGGCTGAAACTCCCAGAAACCCCACGATGTTTCCCCCGTGGCTGATACTGGAGATGATGCCCAGCGAGGCCCCTCCCTTGCCCTTGTTGGCCAGTGTCATCGAAAGGGAGTGCTTCATCGGCATGATGATATGCTCCCCGGAACTGAAGATGACCATGCTCAGGATTACCAGTACCTTGGATGTGCCCAGCAACAACAGCCCGATGACGCCGCTGAGCATGATGGCCATACCGATCTTGAAAACCTTGGTCTCACTGAAACGGTACATGGCGGCCAGGATGAATATGAGCAGCAGGCCCGGCAGTTCCCTGAAGAACTCCACTATCCCTCGTTCAAACTTGGTAATCTGCACGATTTCAGCCAGATAGTTGTCCTGTACTCCACGGTAAAATCCATAGGCGAGACCACTGAAGAGAATGGCCATGAGGAAGGGACGAATTTTCACTCCCTTGCGATAGATGTCTTGTGTTCGGGTATTCATGATCAAGGTCCTTGCTGGTATTTGGTGTATGCCTTTCGACTATGGACCCATTGGTGGAATAAAGTCAATTGCCCTTTGTCAAAGGGTAAAGAATCAGCCACGATAAAAACCACTGCTTGTGTTCTGAACTGAGAGGGACTATCATTGCTCATAGAGGAGATGTATATGGCTAAAATAGGGCCGATAGTTACAACCTCCTTGGGAACTATCCAGGGAACACTGTCCAAAGAGGTCT
>CAZPOJ010000392.1:0-1946 GCA_964588005.1 uncultured Sphaerochaeta sp. | reverse complement strand
GACTCTGAAGAGGAACAACCATGCAAAAAGAGCAATTCTTACGAATAACGCGCCTCCTCGGTGATGAGGCGATCGAAGTACTACACACCAAAAAGGTTGCGGTGGTGGGTTTGGGGGCCGTGGGAGGCATGTGCCTCGAGTCGCTTGTCCGCAGCGGCATAGGATCTGTGCGCCTCATTGACTTCGACCTGATCAGCATCACCAACCTCAACCGCCAGATCCTGGCAACGCACCAGAACATAGGAAGGCCAAAAATCGAGGCGGCGAGAGAACGCGTCAAGGCGATAAACCCCCATTGCATAATTGAGGAGATGCCCCTGTTTGTCGACAACACGAGCGTCAACCAGATATTCGAAGGGGATGTGGACCTGGTGATCGACGCCATCGACTCCCTCAATCCCAAATGCGCCCTCCTGGAGGCTGCCTACAACAAGCAGTTCCCCATCGTAAGCAGCATGGGAGCCGCCTTGCGAAGGAATCCATCCCTGGTAAAGACCGGCGACCTGATGGACACCTACGGGTGCCCCCTAGCCAAGCAGGTGCGTTCCAACCTGAGAAAAAGAGGAGTTGGCAGGGGTATTGAAGTTGTCTACTCGCCTGAGGAGGTCCGCTTCACCTACAAGCGCCCTGAAGATGAGGAGAACTCTGAGTTCAACGAACAGATCAGCGACAAGGGGCGCAGGCGCAACGTACTGGGTAGCCTGCCCACCATCACGGCAATCTTTGGACAGAACCTGGCTCATCTCGCCCTGGCAAGGCTTATCGGCGAAGAGACCTTTGCGGGCAGGGAGAGCTGGAATCCTAATATTCGCAATCATCAGAAGACAAGCAGAGCCTGATCTATACCCGAGAGGGTTATAGATCAGGTGCAACGTTCTTTAGATTCTTGTTCTGTTTGCTATGGGGTGTATACGGTCTCAAAGAAACGTAAAAGGAACAAAATACGAAGGGGTATGGAAATCCGCCTTGAGCGTCCCTATTGGTGCATAACAAAGGTAGTGCGGCACCTTAAGACCATCACCACACTTGTAGATATTTCCCTTCAGCTTGATGAAGGAGGGGGTCTCCTCCTCTTTCATCAGACCAAAGAGGACAAGGTCGATCGCTACGTCCAGGCGGTAGCGGCTGCGGGTATTGGTGTTTTCAAGCAGAGTAAGGGTAAGGGGAATCTGGTCAATGACAAAGGGGGGGTACAAAGTTCGTCCCTCACGCCCCTCACCTCGCCCCACAAGGGCCTTGGTGCTGGCACTGAACTCAAAGTTCACATACTCGCGCTCCCCTTCACGCTGGAGGAAAATCTCCATACAGCTGTCCGTATGGACTTTCTGGTTGTGTTCGGTACACATGCGCCTGAGTTCAGGCTCCTGGATAGAGAATCGCAGATGAAGAAACCTTCCTTCATGACTGAGCCGTACCGAGGCCTCCACATCTTCAGCACCACCCCAGCAAGCATGTAAAGGAAGGGGAAGGGCTCGCTCGATCTCACCCTGTTTGACCCTAATCACCATTGTTTCTTCCATACCGACCCTCCAATTTTTCCCAGTATAGACAAAGAGGGGGATTTCTCCAATACCCACTTGAAGCGAATACAGCAGTTCTCCTCCTTAGGTAGCAAACATATCCAAGGAGAGTCTTATGAAACGATTACTGCTTATCCCTCTTATTGCCCTCTTGCTCTTTACCAGCTGTGACGAAAGTCAGGGTACTCACTCTGACCTGGTCATCCGTTTTTCCTGTGAGAAGTTCGCCATGCAGGAGCGAAGCCTGCTTCCGGCAGAGGGGGCCATGACCATCGCCAGCTATCGTATATTTGGAAACGGGCCCAACACTCAAACAGTCGATGTGACAGGGACTACCTCTGAAGTTACGCTGGGACAGCTGCTGATGGGCAAGTGGTCTCTCACCGCCCAGGCCTTGAACAGCAAGGGTGCCATCCTTGCCCAAGG
>CAZPOJ010000391.1:0-1955 GCA_964588005.1 uncultured Sphaerochaeta sp. | reverse complement strand
GAGAGCAGTATGGTGGCATTGGACGTATTCCTCGATGGTGAAAAAGTATACTCACCCTACGATAAACACAAAAGTAGACCTATAAACCACACCGTTCTCAGGACCCAGTTTTCAGGTGCAGAGTTTCAGTCTTGAATGTCTTCAAGTCAACCGACGAAGGCACTTTTACCTTCAGATCCTTATAGAATTCCTTCACCTGCTTGTTCGGGACTTCAACAATAACCGTCCCATCCCTTTTCTTCGTACACATGAGCGACTGGGTCTTCCCAATGAGCTTGCACGTGGAGATTCCAGGTCCTGTGAGTGTTTTCCTTAGCTGCAGCAATGCTATGGTCGATATGATGTCGGAGAGTATTTTCCCCCTGACCGTAAGGTCCGACCACTTGGATAAAGGAAGGAGGTTAAGGTACTCCTTGCTGGTCTTGAACACCGTCTCAATGCGTGTCCTGCCGAAGTAATCATCCAATTTTTCATCAGGCTCCTTCATCTCAGTGGAAAGGAGGATGAAGAATCCGAAGCGCACCGAATACCAGTTCTTCTCCTTGTCGGTCAGCTTCTGGTATTCATCCTCATGCTTGAGGCGGTAGTTCCTACACCCCTCTAAGGCATTGTCCCTGTCCACATATACATATGCATGCATCTTGAACCCAAATACTTCGGTCTCCAAACGCTTGCCAAAATAAGTATGGCCCTGACGGATGAACTCGTACTTAGCATTGTCCATAAGCTTCTTTGCCTGGTGATAGAGCGTCTTGTATGGGTAACCGTTCTTTGCGGGCATGCGCACAGTCATGGTTTTACCCTCCTCATTCCCACAATGGAAGGTCTCAATCGTCTCCTTGCTGGCATACCCTGCATCAAGGACGAAATCATCAATGCGGATGTCCAAGCTCTCCGCCACATCCTCCATTGTCGACCTGAGGGTGCTCAAGTCCAGAACATTGCCTGGAATTATGGAAAACCATACGGGAAAACCCGTCTTCTCATCCAAGACGAGTACCAGCCTCGTCTGGGTGGAGGTGCTGTGTATACCATGACTACAGAGGGCATTGAAAGGATTGTCCCTGATAGTGTTGGGTAAGGGAGTTGAATCCACATAACACCCCTTGCCAAACAGGGGATCCTTTTTTCGCATATGGGAGACAAAAGCCTTGAAGAAGGCAACCTTGCTTCTATCCTCACCCATCATGGAGAAGTACACCGTATCGCTTCCAAGAGAGCCGGTGGGGATGGAACTGAAAAGACAGGAGGCGAAGGACTTGCTGATAAAGTCGTCGCAAGAGACCCTGGACCCATCCTTCAGGACCGAGTGAAGCAGATGCGATAGCACCCGCTCATAATCCTTGTCTTGTGAAAAAGCAGTCCGCAGAACCTTCAGCAGACCTGATTTTTCACAAACCTGGATAAAGAGATAGGAATCACCGAAAACGGTATGGATCTGGGGCTCAGCAAAAAGATCGAGGGCCTTGACCCTGGGATCGTCCTTTCCAATGCTTTCAAAGACATCAGATACTGAATCATAGGCGACAAGCCCTCTGGTCGGAGACAGGAAGACACCACTTTTCCCTGTAGTATCAAGAGTTACCACTTTCCCAAGCTTCTCCCGGATTCTATGTCGGGAGAGATGTTTTGCTGACCTGTCGTATTCTGTCACCAGGATCGAAGCGCTGCCACTCCTGACGCTCCCATCCTCATTTCTCACCAGTTTCTGAACTTTTATGAAAGCCATGAGCTCTGCCTCCCCAACTGCTATTTATAGGTCTTGGTAGACCTATAAATAGTATACGACAAAGGGCTTTCTGATGCAATCAAAATCGAAAGAAAGTGCTCAGAAATGCTTGAATTAAAGATTTAGCGGATTTTAGTTAAGATATAGTTCTACTTTTGTGTTTATCGTAGGCTCACTAGCTGGCCCCGACAAAGGATGGGCAAGGCCGGTATTTGGTGGAAATTTT
>CAZPOJ010000390.1:0-1973 GCA_964588005.1 uncultured Sphaerochaeta sp. | reverse complement strand
TAGGAATAAAATCCTATCAGAAAGAGTAGACCGCCCCTGCTACCAGCTGGAGGTCCCCTTTCTTGCTGATCGCAGTTTTTGTCCTGTTGTCAAACTCTCTCCGTCCAATCCAAGAGAGCTCGGTGAAGATGCGCATCGGCATACCCTTAAGCCACCAGGAGCCTTCTGCCCCTATGATGATTTGATCATGAAATGTATCTCCTGAGGGAGGAGGGCCAGAGATGTCAGAGTTGTCCGTGTTAAGGCCTGAGGAACTATGTGGCCCGAAGATAGTCACCCCGCCCTGACGATGGATGAGGCCATTCAAGGCATAGCAAGCAACACCTGGGATGAGATAGACTATCTCTGCCGATAGGGCAATGCCGTCCGAACCCCACTTGTAGCCAAGGTAGTCGAAGGTCATGGGGTTTCCATTGTTGTGCAACCCACGAACAAGTAAGAAGTCCACATCGTTGCGTCTGTAAAGTGACGGGTCAGTGAGTACAAACTCAAGGGTTGTCGATAGGATCCCCCTCTCTATCAGGGCGGAGTGTGTCATTCCTATGAGAAAGCCAAAGGCATTGGATTCACTGCCCCCTTCATCTGCAAACTGAAACTGATCCAAGGCAAACTGGGTATGGAGCGAAAGGGAGGCAGCGAGTGCCAGATTGAGTTCTGCACTGGCGATGGCATTGAGCATGTCACCGTCGTAGTGGTTGTGATAGATATAGGTGGGGTCAATGTAGTTCAGCGGCAGGCTCTCTCCCTTAAACATGACGTTTTCTGTTATGGCAAGGCGCAACCAAGAGAGCGGCTGGGCCTCTAGGCGATGGCCCATGAAGACACGTTGGTTTTTTTCTTCATCGCCTAAGGGGTTTGGCAAGAAGAGGTATAACAGCTGGAGTTTGAACTCATCGCTGAAGAAGCTGATGTTCAGATTGTTATGGGAATCTATGTGGTCCCCAATGATAAGATTCCCGCTCTGTCCGATTCCCCAGCTTATGGGGCCTCTTCCCAAGGAGAGGTTCCACCACGTTCCCCCTAAGGTGATCTGGGAGTCACGTGGCCAGTTTGCCTGAAACTTCTTATCAAAGGTAATGAAGTTGGTGTTGAAGGTTTTCCGAAAGAGATAGGCAGAGGTGAGTTTTTCAACGCTAGTGCCAGAAGGTAGTATGGCACCTACTTCAGGTATTGTTTCTGTTTTATTATCATCATGTTCAACTGAAGGCCCTGCCTCCACACTAGTGGCGAAGTAGAAGGTATTGTGCCACTGCAGTTCCATTCTAAAGTCTAAAAGGGGCAGGCGCCTATCCATGGTGTAGGACCAGTCTTGGGGGAGCATGAACTGATCTTTGTTTGTATGAGCGTATGCTTCCAAGGCTGCTGTGATGGAGAATCGGTGGGAGAGGCCGTTGCTGCCCTGCTTGGGCAGGGTTGTCTCCAGGCGGGAGAGTGCAAGCTCCTTGAGCTTGGACGTTGTTCCTCCATCAGGGATGACTGAGAGGATCAGGGCAGCTTCAGAGGTGCTCCAGGGCCTTGCTGCCGAGGGTAGGGCCAATCCATGCAGACGATAGAGGATATCAGCCTCTTCATACAGCGGGGAGTGTATGTTGATGGTCTTCGGAGAGTATGCAGAGCTGTATAGTGGTGATGAAAGCAGTAGTATAGCAGTGATACAGAGAAAAACTAACCGTTTTTTCATAGCTGGAATATAATCCTTATGGGTGAATGTTCTATCTGAGAGTGTACCTTCCCTTTTCATGCGTGGGAAGGGGATGGGACTTCTTTGTAGATTGCTTTCTGCATTGGGGCAACAGGCTAGAGCCTTAGCTCTACTGCATGCTTGATGGTAAGAGGTGTTTGGGCTCCTGTAATCTGATTGAAGGCAAAAATCTGTGTCTGGGCCTTTTTCAGTATGTGCTCTTGGGTATGGAAGCGGCGATGGCAGTTCGGACAGAGACAGAGCATGTTTTCCAACAGGTCAGTTCCCCCCT
>CAZPOJ010000389.1:0-1985 GCA_964588005.1 uncultured Sphaerochaeta sp. | reverse complement strand
ATCACCCAAGCAACAGGATAGGCTAAAGTTACCAGCACCCTCTTGTACCACGCATTCAACCTACCCATTGTCTCCTTATAGCTTGTGTGCGAAAGTATGGCACACCGTGCAGTGCTGACAATAGCCCTTGGAATAGCCTTGTTATAGGTAATTTGAGAAAAACATTCATTCACATAGAAAACAGCACCATAGAAATATGTTCTCCACCGTGTGGTGGTATGGGTCTTGCCAGCCGCAAGGGAGTCAGGCGAATCAGTATAGTAAATCCTAAACACATCATTGGTGCAGTATTGGTCGTATTTCTGGTTAATCTTCTCCCAAACCATTCCTTCCGAAACGAACTTTGTGTCATCGAATTCAGGAAAGGGAAACTGTCTCAGTACAGAAAGTTTGCGGCAACAGGATTTTTCTCCTTTATAGCGAACAATCACTTTATGTTGGGAGCGCCCAGTAAGATTGTTAATGCCAGCAGGATAGGGTTTTCCCACCATTTTTTCGTGTATATTATCAATGCAACGCCCAGAGACACACCAGAACCGGTCATAATCTTCCTTGGGTATCGACTCCCAATTTTTATATGCCAAAGCCAAACCTTGGCCAGCAACGGCATCGTCTGAATCAATATTGAGTACATAGGAACTCTCTATCTTATCGAGGGCATAGTTGAGGGCTGTATGCCTGCCTCCATTTTCCTTCCAATAGTATCGAATAGGAAAAGATGCCTCTTTCTGAAAGCTCTTAATAAGGTCAGGGGTGGTATCGGAAGAACCGTCATCAATGATTAACCACTCAAAATCAGTAAACTCCTGCTTACACAGACTCTCATACACTCGACTTAATGTATGGGCACGATTATACGTTGCAGTCAGAACAGTCAAATATGGCACTATCACATCCTTCTTTTTTACTCAAAGTATAGCATGCAAGAAAAAGCATCAGACAAGCCCTTTTTGCTTCTCCAACAGATACTCCACCACCCTTTCGCCACTTTTACCACGATACTGCCAAGCAGTATCCTTGGCCTTAGCCCGGTTCTCTGTCAGTAGTTCATTCCCAGAGGCATCAAGCAAAATCTGTTTTATGGACGAAAAGCTTTCTGGCTTGAGCTCAATGCCAATCTCCTCCAGAACCCTGAAGGTCCAAAACTCCTCGTCAACGTCATATGCATCGTAAGGCAATGCATCAAAGTCTGCCTTCACATACATGAAGGGCCTGTCAAAGAGGAATGCATAGTCAAAGATGACCCCGGAGAAGTCCGAGATCATGATATCTGCCCGTGATAGGGAATCCAGATTCTCCCGACTAGAGTCCCACTCAAGGTTGGCCTTCTGCTCATAGCGCTTTTTGAGCAGGTCGAGCACCTCCTTCTCAGACTGCGCGGACTGGGGATGGGGTCGTACTATGATGGTGAAGCCTGTCTCTACCAAGGGATCAAGCAACTCTTTGCCATACCGAGAAAGGATGCCACTCTTTCCCCAGGAGGGGGCTACAAGGACCGTGAAGGGCTTGTCCTTCTCTATCTTTAGAGAAGAGACCTTCTCCTGCAGGACATCCAGGTAGGGGCATCCTACGACCACAAGGTCCTTCTCCTGGATGCCACGCTTCTCTTCAAGCAGTCTCAGGTGTGCCTTCTGGTATTCGCCGGTAAGCAACACCGAGTCAAAGTAGTCCAGCCCGAACAGGCGATAGGTGGTGGCATCCCCTGGGGAGTGCAGAATATGGGAGTAGTGCTTCACACCCCGTGATCGCTTCAGCTGATAGACATCAAGGCCCGGGGTGGTCATCAGGCATACATCCGCCTCAAGGAAGTTGAGGCGGGTGAATGCCTTGTTCCCCTCCCCTATGAACTCAGCCTTCACATAGGTGTACTGTTCGGAGAATACAGGATCCTTTTCTGAGGAGGTATAGAACACCACGGGTACCTGTCGCCTCTCAAACTCCTCCACAACCGGCTTGAATATGTTCCAGTACCGCTCACCCTCGGA
>CAZPOJ010000388.1:0-1988 GCA_964588005.1 uncultured Sphaerochaeta sp. | reverse complement strand
GTGTTCGCATAAGGGTAAAAAGCTGCTTGACCTCTCCAGGGGTAAGGGTTGCAGTAGGTTCATCGAGTATAAGAACCTTCACCTCATCGGATACAGCCTTCACTATCTCTACAAACTGTTGCTTGGCTATGCTCAGTTCGCTGATCAGGCTATGTGGGTCGATATCGACATTGAGGTCATGCAACCGCTCAATGGCAATCCTATGCATCTTCTTATCATCCATCATCCCAATCTTGTTTTTCAATTCTCTTCCAAGAAAGATATTCTGGGTAACGGTGAGATGAGGGATGAGACTGAACTCTTGGAAAATTATGCCAATACCGGCATCCTTTGCCATCTGTGGATTGCTGAAATGTACCGGTTTTCCGTTCATCTCTATCGTGCCACAATCAGGCTGATATACACCGGAGAGAACTTTCATCAGAGTTGATTTTCCCGCACCATTCTCCCCAAGCAGGGCATGAATTTCCCCTTTCTTCAAGTCAAGATGGACATCTTGCAAGGCTTTTACCCCCACAAAACTTTTTGAAATATTTGCTAAACGCAACACGAATTCACTCATACCGATCCCTCTCCTAAAACTTGTTGGGTGATTGACATCACCCAACAAGTATGGATTATCAGATATACAATACTTGTAGCCTACCAGGAGAAGTTTGCGCTATTGGCCTTGTCAAGCAACACGACATCAACAGGAATATGCTTGGGAACATTGGCACCCCAATACTTTGCCATGGCGATACCGATGGCAATCCTGACCTGGTCACGGGGGAACTGTGCACTTGTGGCCTTGAAGGGCCCACCGCTCTGGATTGCTGCAACAGCTTCAGGGTTTCCATCAACACTTACGAGCATGATATTCTTGCCAGAACCTTCAATGGCAGCCAAAACGCCCATGGAACCACCATCATTAACCGAGAAGATACCACTCAGATCAGGATTAGCCTGGATCATGTTCTCTGTTACGTCCAGAGCAATACTTCTTTCCTGCTTACCATTCTGCTTGTCGACAATCTGAATGTTGGGATAGTTTTTCATTGCATCGGTAAAACCTTCGACTCTCTGAAGTATGGGAACGACAGGAATACCATCAAGGATTGCTACCTTGCCACTCTTGTTGAGTTGTTTGGCAAGATATTCACCAGCCATGTAGCCTGCATCATAGTTCTTGGAACCTACAAAGGAATCAATGGGACCGTTTGCCTGTGCATCAACTGCTACAACGACTACACCTGCTTTCTTTGCAGTCTCAACAGCGCCTTGCACTCCAACAGAGTCTGTGGGGTTGATGAGAAGGATATCAATACCGTCCTGGATCATATCTTCAATGTCACTGATCTGCTTGCTTACATCGTGACGTGCATCAGTGACGATTGCCTGTGCATTCATGCTTTTACAGGCTTCCTCGAGAGCTTCCCTCATGACAACAAAGTACAGGTTGTCAAGTTCCTGGAAAGACATACCGATTTTTAAAGAGCTTTCCACAACGACAGGCTCTGATGCCTGTGTTTCGGTAGCTACCGTAGCAGTATCCTTCCCAGAACAGGAAACAAACGCCATCATAGGGACCAACAACAAGACCAAGAACAGCTTACTCTTCATTTTCATCTCAAACCTCCTAAGGTTGTACAAAACAAGTTTCTTACGTGAAATTATTTTGTTATGTGAATTAGTTTCTTCAAAACTATCATGGTATATTTCACCTGTCAAGAAAATTTTTGCTTAATTTTCGTGTAATTTACGCAAGCTTAATACTAGGAACTAATCCCAGTCAGTCATTCATACACAAATTGTCATACACACAAACTATATATATTGGGAAATTCCATAAATTAATGCTGGTAAAGGTGATTAGAAGTACATTTTTTATACAGTAAAAAATATTTTTTTGGTTTTACTACGAAACAACCTTTGTAAGTACTTCCAAATAGATACCTACTAATTTAAGGAAACACATTCTTACATGAAATCAACATGTAGCAATAATT
>CAZPOJ010000387.1:0-1992 GCA_964588005.1 uncultured Sphaerochaeta sp. | reverse complement strand
ATTAACAACGGAGTAGCCAGGAAGTAGAGACCTGCTG
Organism: uncultured Sphaerochaeta sp.; assembly: GCA_964588005.1. Lineage (GTDB taxonomy): Bacteria > Spirochaetota > Spirochaetia > Sphaerochaetales > Sphaerochaetaceae > Sphaerochaeta. The sequence continues at coordinate 1,955 of CAZPOJ010000387.1, read as the reverse complement.
TGAAGGCAGGCAATACCAGATGCTTCAAGAAGTCGAGATTGAGAAATATTTCACTGAAGCTCGTCCCCTCATACCCTGTCGTACGCATTCCCTGGGCAGGGAACCATCGCAAATTGACCGCAAAGAGGAGAATCACCATCAGGCCAACCCAGAATGTCGGGGCCGACCGAAAGATGAGGCTGAAGGTGATCCCCGCCGATTCCAGTTTGGACCCACGGCGCCACGCCATCAAAGCTCCACCGAATACGCCGATCAAATAGGCAAAAGCCATCGCGGTGAACATGAGGATAAGGGTAGCCGGCAACCGATCCTTGATCACTTTGAGCACAGGCTGTGTATAGAAATACGAGGATCCGAAATCCAAACGCACCAGGTCTTTCATGAAAATGGTGTATTGCTTCCAGAGACTTTCATGCAAGCCATACCGTTCTAGGAGCGCTTGTCGTGCCTCTTTGGGAATTGAAGGATCCACCATCGACGCGGTGGGATCACCAGGCATGATCCTGAACATCAAGAAGATCATGGTGGAGACCAACAAGATCATAAGCAAGATAATCAATGTTCGACGAAGTATATATGGTATCACAAATTACCTTCCTTTCAAAACATAAAAGTGATACACAAGAGGAACCGGCCGAAGCTGGTTCCTCTGTGTATCCCAAAGTTTTCACATCAATGAAAAACCTATTTGGGCATTCTCATCTTACCCTTGGAGTCCCAGGTAAAGCCGGCGTCTTTCAAAATCTGTCGTGCTTTTTCTGGATCATAGGTGTCATAGATCGGCACTTCAGGATTATGCCAGAACTCATTGGCAGCGTTGATTACTAAACCACCACCACCGCGTGAGCCATATCCATCAAGCAACACATCCAAGGCATAATCGTAATCGATCAAGTGGGCGATTGCGATTCGGAAATCCTTGTTGTCAAATGGTGGGCGTAACGTATTCATTCCAATGTAGAAAAATCCAATATCGGGAGCTTCTGTTATCTGAAGGTGACTATATCTTCCGCCCTCATTCCCCTTGATTTGATTGATATGTGCAGGAATGAGATCATAGGAGACCATATCGACGACTCCCAACTGAAGATCAGAGAGGACTCCTTCGGGAGATGCATAGATCTTGAAGATATATCCATCGATCTTGACCGGATAGAAATAATCCTTGAAGGTCGAGGCTACCAGCTCCTCACCGTTGCGGAACCGAACAAACTCGAACGGACCACTGCCTACGGGATGCTCATTGTTGTACAGCGTAACATCGCCAACAGTACTCCAGATATGCTCGGGCAATATTGGAATCTGTGTCAGAGTTGTCGTGATGAACGGAGCATAGGCATATTTAAGGTTGAAGCGGATGACATCGTTGCCCACAAGTTCGATTGATTCGATTGGAGCAACAAATGCTGCAAAGTAGCTGTCCGTCTGGGCCATGTAGGCTTCATAGGAGAACTTGACATCTGCAGGAGTCACAGGGCGGCCATCATGGAAATTCATGCCGCTACGCAATGTCACATCGATGGTCGTATTATCAACAACATCCCAAGCAGCAGCTGCCCACGGTGTGGGGCTCACATCGGGAGAGAGGCGCACGAGCTTGTCATACACAAGACGCAAGTTCCGCCAGTCGTACACGCTGCGTGCCATGAAAGGGTTGAGGTTTGTGATATTCACGTTACTCGCCACAACTGGAATCCGACGATCAGTCAAGGGTTCCATGACCATGGGTGTCCACTCATTGAACAACCCTTCACCAGACATATTCTCAAAGTTGGTAAAGCGGTTCTTATTGTACGTCTGTACATTAGAACGGGAGTAGGTGGTTACACGGGGTACATCCTCAGCAAGGATCTGCTGGGCTTCCCATACCAACTCACGACGTTTGGTCACATCCATCTCGCTGCGCTGGGCATCAGCCAAGGCATCAAACTTGGGGTTGATGTACCGTTCGGTGT
>CAZPOJ010000386.1:0-1994 GCA_964588005.1 uncultured Sphaerochaeta sp. | reverse complement strand
TGAGTCCCCTCCGATATCTTAATTTTTTCAGCAAACTGAAAAACTGCCATATTTTCGGGGATGGTTTTTAAAATTTGTAAATATCGTTTTTAAAACAACTAATTTCTTTATAATGAGCCAAACAAACCAAATTTGATTGAAAAAAGGGTTTTTTTGAGCCAAAGCAAGCGATCTTTGACATAGTTGCGTAATATAGTTGATTATCCTGATGAAGTTTATCCACTGGCAGCGGGCATAAGCCCATAGCTTATGCTTGTCAAGGCCGCGGTATCTGCTCTTGTTGTTGGGATAATGAAAACCAAACTGGAAAATGGTTGCTTCAACATTGTTTCTCTTGTTTCGCTCTTTCAGGGGAATGTCTCTTAACTTCTGCCTAAGGAGAGAGGTGCGCAAGGCTTCCAGGTTGAAATAACGTGGTTTTCCTTCATCGGTGGTAATTTTCCATTGTTTGCTTTCGGGATTTTTTCGGGATTTTACTCTTTGTGCTTCAATGCTATTTCCTGTTTTCAGGTCTATTACTATTAGTTTGGTATCATCCTGCTCATCAAGTGATAAATCGTATCTTGATTGGGCTCCCTGCATGGCCGTGAGCTGAAGGTCGTAACTTTCCCGGGTGGCATGCTCTTGGTTTTTCCGACTGTTATAAGCCCCGTCGGCATACACCTTCTCAATTTTTTGGCTGACAACTTCCTGCGTTTTGGTCAGGGCATCAATCAAAAAATCTTTATCCGCGGTTGTTACCACATCGATTGCCACGTCGGTGATTAAATTAAGAGCGGGTTCATCCCTTGAGGCATCATCACAGGTTTCGGTAATGTTTGCCGAATAACCTTTTACCTTGTTGCCGTCTTTATCCCGATAATGAGCATCGGTATCTTGAGGCGATTGAACGGATTCGGAAGAGATTTTTTCGTTTTCCAATGGAAGAACAACTTTTTGTTTGTCCACCGAAAACTGCTGATCAAAAACGGTTTGCAGGGTTTTGTACTGTCCGTAAGTATAGTTGGCAAACAGGTTCACTAAACGGAACATCAGTTTTCCCAAGGCTACAAATCGCGCATCAATCTCCGCTTTAGTACTGCGATAAACCACCTTGTTGCCCGATTCGCCAAGAATCTCTTTGATCAAAGCCATTTCCTGTTTGCCCCAAGTGCGTTTGTGTATAAACTCTTCACGCTCGTAGATAAACAAACGCAGGGTTTCATGCACCAGTTCGTAACGCGACAACCAAGCAATGTTACTGCCGATAAGTTTACTGTCCATACGTACCTGTTTGCCCGACACCTGGTAAGCCAGCACGTGTTCCTTGGTCAAGGCATTCATGCATTGTTGCATCAAATCCGTTTTGTGTTCCCTGGTGTATTCAACCAAGCGCTTGCGGAAAAGATAATAGGTGGAAGCTACCGGGGGCGCATCGTTCAGGTTCATCAAACCCAAAGCACCCCGAATCAGCAGGTTGTAATTGCAATTCTCGAACAGCTGTTCATCGCTCCAGCCCTGACCCTCTTTAAGAATAGTCATGGCTACCAGTACACGCACAGAAGCATTGGGGGCTCCATCTCCACTTTTGTACAAATCTTTGAAAATCGTCTCGTTAATACGCATGGTGATCTGTTCGCGAAACAAATTATGCCAGGAATTATCTTTGTTGTAGAAATTTTTCGACTTCCCTCGAAGCTGTTCAGAGGGAGAAGAGAATAGATCCAACTGCTTGTTTTTATCCGATTCTTTAAACATCTTAGTGTTGTTGAAAACGATGCTAAGATACTAAATGTAAATGTATTACGCAATATTTCAAAGAACTTTTTTTGAGATTTATTCTCAATATATTTTTTAAACAGACTCAAAAAAAATGAGGCAGTCGTGTGAATTAACTTTAGTATTAACCAATGTCCCCCTTGAGACTGTTGGCCAGCAAAAAAAACAGAGTATCTGTTGGCGGATAATCAATTAACTGGGATTAATAAGTGCTCCGACTTTTCGGAGTGGACTCA
>CAZPOJ010000385.1:0-2008 GCA_964588005.1 uncultured Sphaerochaeta sp. | reverse complement strand
TGTCTCCCGCAAGGTTGACATAGCCAAAGCTTGTATCGGTAAGTCCACGGTCAACAACAATTACCTTTACCCCAGAGGTATGGGCTTCCTTTACCACAGGGGTAAGAGGTGCTGATTCATGAGGAAGGATTACCAGGTAGTCCATACCCCAGACCATCAGATCTTCAACATCAGAGAGCTGCTTTGCATATCCATCAGCATGGAGGACCTTGAACTCATACTTTCCAGGATACTTGGCATTCAATTCCTTAACAGCCTTGTCTGCCCACCAACCGATTCCACCAGTCCAACCATGGTCAGGAGAAGGAACCGCGATACCAATCTTAGGTACACTTTTCTTTGTTTCTGCAGCACCTTGTGCAAATACAAAGCCGACAGCCAACAGTAGGCAGAGAACGATCATCAACGTCTTTTTCATCCTTTTTTCCTCCAAATGAAATCATTTATTGGTTATTGTTGTACTGCATAAGTACAGCAACAATAATCACAAGACCCTTCACAGCCTGTTGCAGGAAAGCACTGATGCCTCCCATAACAAGCATATTGTTGATAACTCCGATCATGATGGCACCCATCATGGTCCCGATGATGCTACCCTTGCCCCCACTCATCAGAGTACCTCCGATGACAGCAGCAGCAATCGCATCCATCTCGTAGGAGGTGCAGTCACTGGGGTTGATGCAGTTCAAGCGACTTGACCACATCAGGGCAGTAACACCGACGGTGAACCCGGTTATCACATACGGTAGCAACTTGATAACGAACACATTAATGGCAGAATAGCGGGCAACCTGTTCATTGCTCCCTGTAGCACAGAGATATCTTCCAAAACTCGTATTGTTCAGAACGATATGCAACAGGATACCAACCCCTAGGAAACACCAGACAGGAATGGGCAAGCCCAAAAATACTCCACTTCCAATCTTCCCATAGGTGTTGTTTCCAGAAAGGATGGTTCCAGCATTGGAAAAGTACTGGATGAGGGAGCGGAAGATGGACATCGTACCCAACGTCACAATAAAAGGTGCCATCTTGAACTTTGCCACCAATATACCGTTTACAAACCCACAAGCCATACCCAAGACAAGTGCGAACACAATAGTAAGTGCAATGCCGAGTGTCGATTGGCCTCCAAACATATTCAGGAAAAATATGGAGATGCCCCCCACAAATGCGGTCATTGACCCGACACTGAGGTCAATGCCACCACTGATAATGACCAAGGTCATTCCCAATCCAATGATCCCGGTATAGGAGATCTGGCGGAGTATGTTCGTAAGGTTTCTCATCTTGAGGAAATTCGGCCAACCCATGATCGTGGCGATGATAACCAGGATGATAAAGGCCATACCCAACGAATGGTCCTTCAACCTGAACTTCTTGACATAGGGTCCGATCTTGTTTTCACCCATATTTTATATCCCTTCCTTGATACCAGTAGCATTGAACATGATATTCTCTTCGGTAATCTCTTCGCCTTCCAGGCACCCAGCAACGCGCCCTTCCCGCAGCACATACACTCTGCTGCAAAGCCCTACGATCTCCTCCATTTCAGAGGAGACCAAGATGCACCCTATTCCAGAAGATGCCAATTGATGCACAAACTCATAGATTTCACTTTTTGCATTGATATCAATGCCCCTGGTCGGTTCATCAAGGATCAGTATTTCAGGTTCGGTATCCATCCAACGTGCCAAATACACTTTTTGCTGGTTACCCCCACTGAAGAACTGCAAGGCATTGGCCAATGAAGCGGCCACAATATTGAATTCCTTGACATAGCGCCTAGCTTCAGAAGCTTCCTTCTTCTTGTCGATAAAACCATTTTGAATATATTTCTTCCGTAACGATATGAGAGAGATGTTTTTCGGAATATCAAATCTCTGAACAATCCCCTTTCCTTGGCGATCTTCACTGATATACCCAAGCTTGTTCCTAACAGCATCCTTAGGATGCCTGATATATATCTGCTTGCCATCTTTCTCGATCGTGCCCCTGTCGATCTTTC
>CAZPOJ010000384.1:0-2012 GCA_964588005.1 uncultured Sphaerochaeta sp. | reverse complement strand
GTGATATTTCTCCCACTGTTGTTGCCGGTGGTATGAAAGTGGCTTTGATCACAACCGTATTCGGTTTGATTTCAGGTATGATTCTCCAGGTGTTCTACAACTACATTCTTTCCAAGATTGATGGTATAATCAATGAAATGGAAGATTCCTCTATCTCCCTGCTGGATATTCTGGTTAAGATAGAAGTAGCTAAAACAAAATAAGAATCCACCTTTTATTTCAAACAACTATGTCTAAACTAGTTAATATACTTCCAAAAGTGTTCCTATGGCTGCTTATGTTGCTATCCGTAGGAGCAATTGTATTGGTTTTTTCCGGTGGAGTGATCGATCCCGTAGCCGAATACAAGGAACCTGTTTACCTCGACTATTTGCTTTACTGGATAGGGGCTATTATTGGAATTGCCATCCTGTTTACCTTAGGTTTCGGCCTGTTTCAGTTTGGTAAAGGCTTGGTATCCAATCCTAAGAGCGCATTGCTTTCTCTTGGAGCCATCTTGTTGCTGGTAGCTGTGTTTGTTGTTACTTTTATGACAAGTGATAGCTCAGAAACGATTGAAATCATTGGATATGAAGGTATTCATAACCAAGGCGTCTGGCTCAAGGTGGTAAGCATGTTCACCAACACCATCGGCATTGTAGCCGGGGTTGCCATACTGCTGATGCTTTTCGGCGGTTTGTTTAAAGTCAACAAATAATCTGATTCGGTTATAACAATTGTATTATGCCTAACAATAGAAAAGTTCCTCAACCGAATACCAGTTCAACGGCTGATATTGCTTTCCTGTTGCTGATTTTCTTCCTGATTACTACGACAATGGCCACAGATACCGGTTTGTCGTTGCGTCTTCCTCCTCCTGTGGACAGTGACGTAGAACAAAAGGTTGAAGAACGCAACACCCTGGTGGTTTTGGTAAGTCAGGACAACAAACTGATGTGCGAAAAAGAGGAAATCGAACTTTGGGAGCTTAAGGACATTGCCAAGGAATTCATCGAGAATCCTAACAACGACCCCAAACTTCCTAAGAAAGTACCTGTAAATATCGATTTCTTTGGCGAGGTTGAAGTCACCAAACCGCACGTTATATCGCTGCAAAACGACCGTGGCACCAATTATTCTAAATTTATTGAGGTCCAAAACGAATTGATTGCAGCCTACAATGAATTGAGAAACGAGTTATCTCTTCAAACCTTTGGAAAAGCTTTCGCAGATTTGGACGAAGATCGCCAAAAAGCGGTTATCGAATATTATCCGCTTAAGATTTCCGAAGCTGAACCCAAAGAATATAAATAACGATTATGTCTAAGTTCAAGAAATCCGAAAAAAACGAATCCAAGGAGCTAAATGCTTCTTCAATGTCGGATATTATCTTTATGTTGCTTTTCTTCTTTATGACAGTAACCTCTATGAAAGAGGTGGAAATGAAGGTTCAAGTGCGTTTACCACAAGCTACTGAACTTACCAAACTGGAAAAGAAGTCTCTGGTAACGTACATTTACATCGGCCCGCCAACTGCCCGAAATCGTGCCCGAATGGGATCAGAAACCCGTATACAGCTCAACGATAAATATTCTGAAATTGCAGAAATCCAGGATTATATTGCCCAGGAAAAAGGCAGCATGAAAGAAGAAGACCAACCCTATATGACCGTATCGCTCAAAATCGACGAGGACACCAAAATGGGAATAGTCAACGACGTCAAGCAAGCCCTGCGAAAGGCATATGCTCTAAAGATAAGTTACGCTGCAGGCAAGAGGCAGAACGATCAATTAAGATAACAATATTCTCCATCTAAAAAATAAGGCTGAACAGATAAATTGTTCAGCCTTATTTTTTTGCTTTAGGAAGGATAACTCAAAGAATATCTATTCCCATAATATAGTCGTTCATAAAATAACCCTGGCCAATATCAAAGTCATCTGAACGTAACACCCTCATACCCATTTTCTTATAAAATCCAACTGCCGGATTTTCGCGGTTGACGCGCAATTCCATACGGCAGGGAGAAGGAT
>CAZPOJ010000383.1:0-2018 GCA_964588005.1 uncultured Sphaerochaeta sp. | reverse complement strand
ACCAGCTACAATCAGAACAATCGCTACTACACACTCCCTTCTATTCCCGTTTTCAGCAAGGAGGGCCTGTGGCACTATCAGGGTGTGTCCTTCTCCAAGCACGGGACCTGCAAACAGACGGTCATCCATTTTGTGCAAAAATCAAAGAAAGGATTGTCAAATACCGAGCTCTCGGAAGTACTCGGGGAAAATCCAAATTCCCTGTTGGCCCACTTCAAGGAGATTCCGGGCATAGTAAAGGAAAAAGATGGAAGGGATGTCGTGTATTTCTCTGATACCCCTGAAAAACATGAAGAACAAAGACGAAACCGATTCCCCCCAGAACCGACGGCAATCGGGTTGACCCCGGATGCACAGGCGATCATCATGCTTGTCGAGCTGGTACAGCATCCCGGGATGAGTGTTGATGAACTGAGTGCACACCTGCAGGGGAAAGGGCATACGATCACGGCTGAAAGCATTTGTGCAGTGTTCCAGAAATACGGGATTGATAAAAAAAAACTGAATATGAGAGGGTGAGGGTGCTGCAGCAGCTTGTTGACCATCTGCTGCTGAGCGCAACTGCTGCGAATCTGTTTCCCTCCCCGGCGGTTATCCATTTCAGAAGGGAAAACACCAGATGCCCCGGGTGTGATGGAAGCCTGAATGTGCTGAAGACATATCCGGACAAACGGGTGGCCACGTTGGCAATAGGAGAGTTTGTCGGCCACGAAACGGTGTACTACTGCAAGGGGTGCGCAAGGGTGTTTCACTCAGACGAGCTTCGGTCCCTAGTCCCTGAAAACTGCAATTTCGGCTATGACATCATTGTCTTCATTGGGAAAAGACTGTTCCTCGACAGCAGGAATTACCAGGAGATACGGCTTGAACTGCAGCAGAGGAATGTCCACATCTCGGAAAGTGAAATTGCATTTCTTGCCAAGAAGTTTGTCCTGTATCTGGGGCTGCTTCACCGATCATCCCAAAGAGAGCTTACCCAACATATGCAGATGAACGGGGGCTATATCCTGCATCTGGACGGTACGTGTGACGGGGCAAGCCCTCACCTCATGAGTGTGTTGGATGGGATAACCCAGATTGTACTGGACAACAGCAAACTGTCATCTGAGAATGCTGGGGATCTCATTCCTTTTCTTGCGGGCATACAGGAATCCTACGGGGAGCCTCTGGCAGTGGTCAGTGATATGGGAACAGGGATAGCATTGGCAGTGAAGGAAGTTTTCAAGCAAGTCCCGACCTTCATCTGTCACTTCCATTTTCTCAAGGCGATAGGGAAGAATCTTCTTGGAGCGGAAAATGATATCATCCGAAAGAAACTACGGGCATACAAGGTGCGGAGTATCATAAGGAGAACAAAAGACAGGTTGGAGAAGGTCCTCCTCAATACCACCGATCTTGTACCGGCAGTGGTGAGCGGGGTCGAACACGATTGTTTGCCTGACGGATGTCCCCTGAGCGCCATCCCGACGGTGGTTACCTATACCCTGATGAGCTGGGTGCTTGATGCGAATTCTGAAAGCAACGGATTTGGATTTCCCTTTGACCAGTCATATCTGGTGTTCTACCGAAGGCTGCGGGAAGCTTGCCTGCGCCTGCATCAACTGTACCCCATACAACTGCAGGGTGACTGGACCGAAAACAAGGTATACGGCAACATCTCCCACGACTTGCTGGGGGTGATGAACGATAAGGAGCTACAGGAAGCGGCTTTGCGGATGGAGGAGAAGGTGGCGGTATTCACTCGGCTGAGAAAAGCCATGCGCATAACCTTGCCGGAAACTGGGCGTGGGCTGAATGATAACGGGGAGCCGCACTGTACCATGAAAACCATTCAGAAAGAAGTGGGTAAGTTTAGGGTCTGGCTATCAAGGAGGGAGGGATACTCAGAAAATATCGCATATCAGAAACTGGTAAACCAACTGGACCTCTATGGGGAAAAACTGTTTGCAGACCCCATTGTTGTAACGACTTCCGCTGGCAACATGCTTGTGCAGCCGCAGAGAACGAACAATATCCTG
>CAZPOJ010000382.1:0-2023 GCA_964588005.1 uncultured Sphaerochaeta sp. | reverse complement strand
GAATGCAAAATAAGATACTTCGGTATTGTACAGTGCCAAGAGGGAAAAAAGAGATTACAGAGCATTGTGGTTATAAGGATATGAGACATTTTTCCACATATTATCTCAAACCGCTTCTTGAATCCGGGAGATTGCAGATGACTATTCCCGACAAGCCAAACAGCCGGTATTAGAAATATGTGACAACTACCTCAACATAAATTCTTGCTTGCAGAACTGCAGAATGTCCCTCAGGACATCTCCGAGGATGCCATGACCGACGGGACAGGGAGGTTCAGGCGATTCTTTTCCATCATCCTGCTGTGCCTCAGTCCTGTCATCAAGGTATTGGTCTCGATGTCTATTATCTCTCGCTAGGAGTAGCCTTGAGGTATCTGGGAGAGCTTTCGTATGACTGGTCTCTGGTCAATACAATCTCTATCGTAGGGACTATACCAGTTGTGTTGCTGTTTTTCTTTTTTTAGAAATATATGATCAAAGGCTTGGTGGCTGGAGCCGTCAAAGGCTGATGATCTGTGCAAGGAGTGAACAATGCCTAGACAAATAGTGTTTATCATGACTGACACCACCCGCAAGGATATGCTGGGGTGCTATGGAAACGAGAAGATGAAGACTTCCAACCTGGACAAGATGGCTCAGGAGGGTATTCGCTATGAAAATGCATACACCACACAGCCAGTGTGCGGTCCTGCGCGCTCCTCAATCTTTACCGGCACTTTCCCCCACTCGAATGGGGTGGTCACCAATAGTGTTCCCTTAGGAGAGAACGTGAAGACCATCGGACAGAGGTTGAGTGATAAGGGTCTCAAGTGTGCGTACACCGGCAAATGGCACCTCGATGGAGGGGACTACTTCGGTAATGGTATCTGCCCTGAAGGGTGGGATCCTGACTACTGGTATGACATGCACCGCTACCTCTTGGAACTCAGCGACGAGGATCGTATTCGTTCGCGCCATGCAGATACCTCCTTTGATGAGGATTGGGATGCGAGCATGACGTACGCCCACAGGGTCTCCAACAAGGCGCTCTCCTTCCTGGAGAAGCATGAGGATGAGGATTTCTTTCTCACCGTCTCCTATGATGAACCCCATGGTCCGTGTATCTGTCCTCCGCCGTTTAACACGATGTATGAAGGTTTTGCCTTTGATGACAACCCTACCTTCCATGACACCTTGGAAGATAAGCCTCTCCTGCAGAGACTCTGGGCGGGGGAGGACCTTAATAAGGATCCTTCAGAACTGAACAAGAGTTCCAAGATGCTCTCCCTTTTTTTGGGGTGCAATAGTTTTGTAGATCAGGAAATCGGGCGGGTGCTGGATAAGATCTCTTCCGTTGCCCCGGAGGCTCTGGTCTTCTTTACCTCCGACCATGGGGATATGCTGGGCTCTCACAGGCTCCAGGCAAAGAACGCCTGCTTCTACAAGGAAATTGCCAACATCCCCTTGCTTATCAGGGCAGGAGCGGGCACAGAGAAGAACAGGGGTGTCGTAGTCGAGTACCCGGCCTCCCACATTGATGTAACACCTACTATCCTGGACTACTTTGGCCTTGAAGTGCCTCCTGTGATGGAAGGACGGAGCATGCTCGCCCAGATCGAAGATCCCCAGGTTAGGATCAACGACCTGGTCTTCTGTGAATTCACCCGCTATGAAGTGGACCACGATGGCTTTGGCGGCCTGCAGATGATGCGCAGCGTCACCGACGGGCGATGGAAACTCTCCATCAACCTGATGGACACAGACGAGCTCTATGACTTGGAAAACGACCCTCATGAAGTGAAGAACATGATCAACGTGCAAGAGGCAAGCAAGATCCGTGACGAATTGCATGATGCCCTTATCAAGCATATGGATGATACGAGAGATCTTTACCGCGGTTACCAGTGGGAAACCAGACCCTGGAGAGGGGACAAGACTCCCTCCTGGCAGAACAGCGGCTTTACCAGACAGCGTGAGAGTGACGCTATGAGGCACGGCAGTGGGACTATGATACAGGTCTTCCCATGAAGGAAGCTGTGCGCAG
>CAZPOJ010000381.1:0-2025 GCA_964588005.1 uncultured Sphaerochaeta sp. | reverse complement strand
TATCTCCTCTTTATCATTTGGTCCTGAAGAAAATCTTGAACAAGTGTATCACCATCTACAGGAGACACTACGAACCATAGGCATCAAACAACACGATGCACTATCAATAATTCTTCTTGGAAAAATTGGTATGATCCAGTTAGATCTCTTACTATTTGAACAAGCTAAGCACTCATTCAATGAAGCCCTGAGGCTGGGTTATGATGAAAAGAGAGGATATGCTACTTTTTGTAGTCTTGCTTGGGTTGGCATGGGGATGCTTAGTGTATACTCAGGAAAGCCTGAGGAGGCTGAGTCTCATCTGCTTCAAGGAATGGAGTTGTGTAAGGGATACTCCTTTTACCTTTACCTCAATGCTCAATTAGCTCTTGCTGAATACTATATTGTTACAAGTCGTCACGAAGAAGCGGTACGCTTACTCCGTGATGCAGGAAAGCAAGCAAAAGACTACGATGTTACATCTGTTGATGATCGCATTATTGAGGCGATGTATACGTGGACGCTACGCCGTGTAGAAGACCTCCCTGCTCTAGAGATGTGGGTGCAAAAACAACTACAGATAGAAAATATTGAGTATACCCCATTCTATATATATGAACTGGAACAGAAGCATATACTGCAATATTACCAGATGACAGGAGAAACAGAAAAAGCAGAGACCCTGTACACTTCTTTACAAGAGTTACTAAAAAGACAGAATAGGGTGTTACATTCTCTCATACTCGATATTGAGTATGGGGTATTTGATCCTAAGAAGAGTCTCCTTCCTAATACACAAATCAGTGAGTATCAACTTTCCACCTTGGTTGAACTTTATGGACCTCAGCACGTTCCTAAAGAACACCTCTTAACAAAGAGAGAGCTTGAAGTCTTGCAACTGATCGGTAAAGGGTTATTAAACAAAGAGATTGCCCCAATGATGAACATCACAGAGCGAACAGTGAAGTGGCATGCTTCCCAAGTCTATGAAAAGTTGCAAGTAAGCTCCAGAGTTGAAGCTGTCGTTGAAGCTCGGAAGATGGGCATCCTTACATAAAAGGATGCAACCAACCAGTTATACTAACCCTGAATAATCAACCAACTTCATTGTATAGAATTGCTTTTTATTCTTCACTCCAATCTGGACAGTGCTCTTTAAGAAATTTGAGGAGCATTTGTAAACCAGAGGTATCATTAGCATGACGTTTTTTCCAAGTTTCAAGGATATCATGCTGAAACGTTTCGGCGTAATCCTCCGCATAGTCAGAAAAATCGGTAGTTGAACCCTTATGATATTGGTAGAGCCCAAGCAATACCCCCTGTATATACATGTGTTCCGATACGTGTTCTCCTGTATGGTAAAATGCATCGATTTGATAGGTAAAAGGAGAAAAAGCTTCGTTAATCATCTCATCAGCAACATCATATTGATCACGATACCCTCCTCCTCGTTGTCTTCCCGAGGCATCCCAACAATCTTCAGCCGATAGCCCATTAAGTGCGTCATACACTGAAGAAGCGACATCCTCCACCGATATATCACAGAAAACCAAGGCTGATACTTCTGCTATCTCCTTAGCGAAATCAGGATTTCTTTCCGCTAACAACCGTAGTACCTCTAGAGCTTGATCACCGCTTAAGGGGTAGGATTTAAGTGCTTTTACACCTGTGGAAGATTTTCGACTTGTAGACTTTACCATAAACTCACTCCTTTCAGTGATGACAAGATATAATTCGTTTATTATAAGTTCAATGCCATTGCTCTGACGCAACTGGCTGAATCTCGTTATTCTCCAAACATCCGAATATGTGTCAGTAGTTTTCGCTAGCTCCTATACTAGACACCAAAATGCTCCATCATCTGATTTTCAGTGATGAGAGGGATGTAGTGCAACACAATTTGAAATGGAGAATATGAAGGGTGAAAGAGTGTACTGTTAAAAAGTATCAACTACTATGTAAAACACTTCCTCCATCATGTATTAAAAATGCCTTTAGTATAATAAAATCTAAGTCATACATGAGGAGAGAAAAATGAAAAAATTT
>CAZPOJ010000380.1:0-2035 GCA_964588005.1 uncultured Sphaerochaeta sp. | reverse complement strand
CTTTATTTTCATCGCTTTTGACAGGTTTCCTAGTATCCCAGAAAAGGCTGTTCTACTACTAAAATCACTTCCTTCAACATCAACGACATGAACCAATTCAGTAATCCTCTGAAGAGACGAGAGGCTTTTCACAAAGGCACAAGGATTTTTCTCAACCTTAACAGAAAAACTCACTCTCGCTTTTGCATTCCGTGTATCATTAATTGTTTTTTGAAGCCAATTCAGATACCACTTTTCAGTCTCACCTTCAACTGAGAAGTAGTATTTCCTCGTGGTTTTCCTTTCAGCCATCTTGAGGTTCTGCTTTTTTCTTGAATAAAGGAGTTAGGTCAATATCAGAAATAGCACCATATTTACTGATAAAATAGTTCTTAAGGTAGTCTTCTCCCTTACGCACGGCATTCGCACCACTAGTCCCAAAATCAGCAAGAGAGTAGTGTTGGCTCTCTTTTGTTTCTTCTATCCTCTCGACAAACTTTATCTCATCTCTTCGTAGAAGATTGGCATTCAAAAAAATTGGGTTCTGTGTATTGAAAATCAATTGTGCATTGTTGGTGTTAATCTCATCATTGTGAAACACGTTAATGATGCTCATCACTGCCATTGGGTGAAGTGATGCATCAAACTCATCAAGGACAAGAGTAGCTCCAGTTTCCAAAGTTTTCTGTAAGAGTGGAAATAGATTCATGAACCTGACAGTTCCAAATGATTCGAAGTCTTCAATGGGAATGATTTTTTTCTTATCATCAAAGACAGAGTACAACCTGGCAACAGTTTCCCCTTTTGGAGCAAAAAACCCTAAATTACCAGAATTAACTCCAAATGCCTGAGCAACTGCATTGGCCTGCGTATTGATATACATGTTTTCATCATTAGGGTCTGTGACCCTTTTCCCAGACTCAAGAATATCTGCTCGGTAATAGACCATGAATTTCTTTTCAAACCAGTGCATAACACTGGTTGCGAGATCAGGAGAGAATACTGTCTTGAACCCGTTGGTCAAAAATAAGTCTTGGCTGTCCAAGTTGCGCTTGCTTAGATCTAGCAGTAACGACACTTGTGATTCAGTGTAGCTTTGCTTAGAGTAAGCCAGTATAGCTCTTGCATTAATTTCAATTGTATTGCCTGGTTTCCGTAAGAACAACTGCTTCCCATTCATCCAAAGTGATTCTTCTTCAATCTTTCGTGGATGATCAGTAGCAAGAAACGTCCCCAAATCCAAGGCCATACAGTATTTGAAGACTCTGCCTGCGTGGGTAAATTCTACTGCGAGTTCAACAGGCTTCGCTTTCTTAAGAAAACAGTTGGGTATAAGCTCCAAGCTACTGGAAGCAGGGTCAGGATTATTTTCTTCACGATTGTTACGGATATGCCCTCTCTCAACAATCATTTTCATGACATGCATTGCACCGATGATGTTTGATTTCCCCGATGCATTCGGTCCGTAGATTACAGCAGTGCTGAGCCCTTGCAGCGTCTTACCTCCCACACTCTCTTTGAGGATACTGTACTCTAGGTCCTTCTGTTTGGGAGCAGGTTTCATATCAAAGTTAAAAGGCTGCACAAATGATTTATAGTTCGAAGCTGTAAATGACAGTACCATGCGGCCTCCTAGGTGATTCTGTGTATAATTCAATAATAATACAAAATAGATAATAATACAAATCAATTATGATAACAATTCCTATATTTTGCAATATTCTCGCAAAATAATTACAGAATTGATTGTAGGTCTAGAACACATACTTCTCATCCTAAACACCTTGCAACCTTAGCAGACAAGAGAAGATACCAATACACCCTACCCCTCCACCTTAAACGGTGTCTCCTCCACTGCTTCCAGGTAGCTCAGGATGTTCTTCAGGAAATAGTCCATGAAGTAGGCAGAGCACTGTTCTGTAATGCTTGAAATAGGAGGTACCTCCATTCCCATGAAATTGATCCAGTCGGGAATTAATGGGGTGACCTCTCGCTCAAGATCCTGTATGAATGTGCAGCCCAGTATGTCCACCATCCTACCAAAGGCATATATCTT
>CAZPOJ010000379.1:0-2035 GCA_964588005.1 uncultured Sphaerochaeta sp. | reverse complement strand
TTGAAGCCCATGACACTGTCGCTACACAGGAATCCAAGATTGTTGCGTGTGGTAGTGCCGCTGTTATCCGCTTCATCAAGGAAGGCTACCTTGCCCACTTCAAAGATCTTATGGGGGAAGGGAGCGTGCCCTGAGACACTTTCACTCTCCATCAAGGAGGGGATGATCGAAGGGCGCACCATCTCATAGTTCTCACTCATCGGGTTGGCAATGGAGATATACAGTGCTCCATCGACTTCCATATTCTGAATGTACTCCCGTTTGGAACCAAGATAGTTGTACATCATCTCCTGGAAGCCCAGGCCCACCATGATATCCTTGACCTTGCGACCCATCTCCTCTGCAGGGGAGAGACGACCGACGGTGAAGTCCTGGGGCATCTCAGGCTCGAAATTACCCAGGCCGTAGCCGATCATAATATCCTCAACCAGGTCTGCAGGGTGGAGAAAATCATTGCGGAACTCAGGGACGGTGGCCCAGATATGCTCGTCTGAGTAGACGGCGTAGATGCCCATCTTCAGAAGTGAGGCTACAGCCTCTTCACCGGTCATATTCTCTCCCAAGGTCTTGTGCACCAGGGCAAGGGAGCAGGAGGCAGGCTCCTGGAAGTAGTAGGGAACGGTAATCTCCTTACCGAAAGCGGTCTCTTGGGGGAAGATGACCTTTACAGGAAGGATCTCAAAGCCCAGATCACTCATATCACAGGCCATGATGTTTGCAGCCAGGAGCATATCAGGAAGGTCCGTTCCCGAGAGCTCGATGAAAACATCACTGTCCCCCACTTCAACAGCACCAATTCTTGCGCTGTTGATGACCGGGGGAAATGAAAGGGTCTCGCCATTGTCATCGGTGATGTAGGGGTACAGGGGGCTGTCCGCTACGATGGGACCATACTCCTTACCCTTGGGGTGCTGAGTGCAGATCTCCCGGAGGGTGAGCTTCTCGTTCATCCCCAAGGGGACAAAACTGGTCGTATCAGGATCGACGCCTTTGTAGTGCACCGGGTACTTGATCATGGAGGAGCGGTAAATGCCCATAGCTATGGTCTTGCGTTTGCGACCAAAACTTGTGCACAGCTTCTCCTGGCTCTGGATCAGGGCTTCCAGGTCATGTGCATCAATGGTATGGCCCTTTGCGGCAAAAGCTACGCTATAGGGTCGGACCTCGGAGACCGAGGAGTGCACATGCACCTCTCGTCCTTCGTGGTCGAAGGTCTCACTCGGTGTTGAACAGAAGTCATAAAGGGGAGCTTCCACACCCCAGTACGCCTTCAAAAGGCGCGCTATTCCCGCACTTGACCAGAGGTCGGGGCGGTTGGTGTCGTTGAGCTCTATTTTGAGGATGTCTCCCTCGTGAGCATCAAGCTCGGCCTTGGCAACTGGAAGGATATCTTCCAGTTCGCTATCGGTGAGGGTTTTTCCCAACAAGCCGTAGAACAGCTTTTCTGATGTTTCAATTTTTGGCATTAGTCTACCCTCCTGGTGCGAACACTCTCGATGTTCGGGGTAAAGAGTTCACGCAAGTCATTAAGGCCGAGGTGCATCAAGGCCATGCGGTCTATTCCCAGACCCCAGGCAAGAACCGGCACATCGATTCCAAGGGCCTTGGTCACCTCAGGGCGGAAGATTCCACTTCCCCCAAGCTCGAACCATCCGAGGACAGGGTGCTTGATGTGCACCTCAATGGAGGGCTCGGTAAAGGGGAAGTAGCCAGGGACATACCTGACCTCTTCAGCTCCGGCTATCTCCTCGGCGAACATCTTCAGGAGGCCAAGCAGTGTCTTCAGGTTCACGTCATCGCCGAGGACGATGCCCTCGGTCTGATAGAAGTCTGCCCCATGGGTGGCATCGACCTGGTCATAGCGGAAACAGCGGGCGACGCCGAAGTACTTTCCGGGAACCTTTGCATTGGGCAGTTGCTTGGCAGAAAGAACCGTGCCCTGGCTCCTGAGAACCTGACGACGGGTAAACTCATGGTCAAAGGAGTAGCCCCAGCCACGGCTTCCGGTCTTCCAACCATCCTCATGGGTCTGGGC
>CAZPOJ010000378.1:0-2056 GCA_964588005.1 uncultured Sphaerochaeta sp. | reverse complement strand
AAGTTTTTTTTATTTAAGGCTGGACCACAGTAGCCTGATCGAGTGAAACCGAGGTCTGAGCCAACAACCTTCCATTCATAGAGGATCCAGTCTGCATAGCGATATTGGTTTTACCCAATACAATACCCTCAAAGTGCGAATTTGCACCCATGGTCACTGAACCAGCAACAACCCAGACGATATTTTCAGCCACTGCCCCACCGGCAAGAGTTACCCCTATAGTGCTGGCAATGCTAAGATCTCCATCAACCTGAAAGATCCATGTACCCGAGCCGCTGAGAATAAGGTTCGAGCCATTGATGCCTACAGAACTTGTCCACTTATACAAGCCAGGGGTGAGGGTCTCTCCACCAATTGCCCCAGAAAGTAGATTTAGCTCATCAGGTTGAGTTCTTCCAGCTGCAAAGTCATACGCTGTCTGCATATCTGCCACTGCTGTAGTTAAAGCTGAAGGTGTGGGAGAAGTCATGTTAGCAGCATATAGCTTTCCTGTTACTTGGGTAGAAGTTGCGTAGGTTCCCACAAGGGTCTCAGAGAAATCTGTAAAATACGTTCTGGCTGCTGGGCTTAATCCCACATCTCCTGTGATAGCAGAAGCAGGAACTGTTGAAACACCGGTTTTTGCCAGAATCGCATAATTGCCGGCAGTTCCCAGGTCAACTGCGGAAGTGCCGATACCTGTAGAAGCGATGCCTCCATCACATCCGACAAACGAGAGTGCAATCATGATAATTGCAAACATTGATAATGCTAATCTTCTTACATTTTTAGTTTTTTTCATTGAAATCCTCCGGATCTCTTGTACATGAAGTACGAAATGAATCTTCGTACCATGAGTTATTTCAAAATTCAATCTTACATAGTCATCCCTTCTTCTCACCAAGAAGTGCGATGTATACAGAGAATAGGAATAACGTAGAGCGCGTGATTCTGACTGCACTTGTATCGAACAGCGACCTAAACCCATGCAAAGCCATCAAAATCAACAACCTTTGCATAGGTAAGGTCTTGCAACCATGAACTTATAAAGCTGGTTTCGTCACTGTAACCTGGTCAAGGGCAACCTGCGTCTTAGACAGCAGTCTGCCATTCATAGAGGCTCCTGTATTCATGGTGATCTTAGTCTCACACAGTATGATTCCTTCAAAGTGAGACCCTGTTCCCAACACCACTTCACCTGCGACTTGCCAAACGATATTTTTAGCCTGTGCTCCACCGGAAAGGAGTACCTTAAGATTGTTTCCCAGGGAAAGATCTCCATCTATTTGGAAAATCCATATATCGTTTGCTCCGCCACTGATAGTGACGTCAGATCCTGTAGTGGTCACTGGGCTTGTCCATTTATACAGTCCAGCATTAAGAGTCTGCCCACCAAGTTCTCCCGCATTAAAATTCAGATGATCAGGATTTATCCGTCCCGCTGCATCAGAATATGCTAGCAGCATGTCTTCTACCGCCGTGGTCAGGTTTGTGTTTGTAGGGGGTGCCATATCAGCAGCATACAGGAACCCGGTTACCTGTGGTGAGGTCGCATATCCGGTCGCATCCGTCTGAGAGAACCCGGTCATATAAGATTCAGCGGCTGGGCTTATTCCCACATCGCCCGTAATAACAGAAGCAGGGACTGTTGAAATTCCGGTTTTAGCTAAAATTACATAGGTACCTGCTGTTCTCAGCAAGACGGGAGAAGGACCGACTCCTGCAGCAGCTGTGGTAAACGTCCAGACTTTATTCCCTGCCATCGCAACGCTAGAAGAGGTTTTGACGCTAGTGGTCAGAGTTGCGGTATACTCCTTAGAATTGTCGAGAATTGCAGATGGTGCAAAAATAGCTTTCTTATTGGGGACATCATAGGTGACAATCCCAGTGATGTCTGAGACACCATTGCTTACTGTAAATGTACTGGTCGTGATGGATGCTGAATCCATAGACTCCTTGAACGTAGCGGTAATGTTGCCATTTATGGCAACATCCGTTGAACCATTGGAAGGAGAGGTTGAAACCACTTCAGGTGGATTTTGCTCTGTAATCCCCGCCTCACATCCGACAAACGAGA
>CAZPOJ010000377.1:0-2058 GCA_964588005.1 uncultured Sphaerochaeta sp. | reverse complement strand
AACAAATACCTGGGAATTGGAAAATGGAAAACAACAACATAAGGATGAAGACCCTCGAGGACTTCACCCTGAAGGGGCGGACGGTAATACTCCGCCCCGACATTAACTCGCCAATCGACAACAAGACGAAGAGAATCGTCAACACAAACCGCCTGGAGAAGGCGGCCCCTACCCTCAAGGACCTGCTTGACGGGGGAGCCAAGGTAGCCATCATCGCCCATCAGGGCGATACGTTGGACTACCAGAATCTCATCCCCCTCGCTGAGCATGCAACTATCCTCGAAAAGCTCACCGGCTACCCCATCGCCTACATCGACGATGTCTGTGGCCAAGCTGCTGTTGAGAGGGTGAAAAGCCTGAAGGATGGGGAGGCCGTCCTCCTAGGGAACCTTCGCTACCTTTCGGAGGAGATCACAGCCTTTGAAAAGGAGGTGAAGCTCGCCCCTGAAGAGATGCTCGATACCTGGCTTATCCGAAGTCTGGCTCCCATAGCCGACCTCTACGTCAATGATGCCTTCGCCGCAGCACACCGCAGCGCCCCCTCGATGGTAGCGTTCCAAGAACTGCTTCCAACCGCAGGAGGGAGACAGCTGGTAGCTGAGTACACCGCCCTCTCCAAGGTTGCGGCAACCCCGGCACGGCCCTGCATCTTTGTCCTTGGTGGAGGGAAGATTTCCGACGCCTTCGGCATGATGCGCAATGTGCTTTCTGAAAAAAGTGCCGACAAGATCCTTACCACAGGCATAACTGGCCTGGTGATGCTGCTGGCAAAGGGCGTTGACCTGGGGGAGGCTACACAGCAGTTCCTCAAGGACAAGGACCTCCTGGTGTTTGTCGATGAGGCAAAAGAGTTGCTAGAGCAGTGGGAGGACAAGTTCCTCATTCCTGAAGATCTCGCCTATGAGAGTGAGGGAAAGCGTGCTGAGATCGTAGCAACAGCCATCAAGGGGAGCCCAGGAATGCAAGAGAAGCTTTTCCCTGATGTTGGGCAGAGGACCATCGAGCGCTATAAGCAGGAGATCGCCCAGGCTGGATCCGTCTTTGTGAACGGCCCTGCCGGAGTCTATGAGGACCCCAGGTGGGAAAAGGGAACCAAGGAGATATGGCTTGCCATAGCGGATGCAAAGGGGTATACGGTTGTAGGAGGCGGGGACACCATCACTGCCGCCACCAAATTCACCGACCTGAACAAATACTCCTATATCTGCACCGCCGGTGGTGCCATGGTCCGCTTCCTTGCCGGAAAGAGACTTCCTCTCATCGTAGCGATGGAAAAGGCGTATGAGCGAAACTTACAAGTGAGCAGCAAAGCTTAGGAGAATCAATGAGGCAGATAACGCTTCCCTATCTACAAGAGACTCTCTCCTTGGAGGTTGCAAAAAGCAACCTCTTGGGAGTCTTTGAACCAAATGACCTGGAAATGAGCAAAGAAGAGATCATCGCTGATGCCCTGATGAACCCTGTAGGGACAGGTAGCTTTGATGCATTCCTACAAGGTGCAAAAAGTGTGCTCATCATCATCAACGATGCCACCCGCCCCACCCCGACCCCTGCCATGCTTGAGGCGTTGCTACCCCATCTAACAAGGCATCAGATACCAGATGAAAAGATTACCATCCTCATAGCCACAGGGGCTCATCGTGGAGCCACAGAGCAAGAGTTTGGGCAACTCCTAGGCAGATACAAAGAAAGACTGCAAAAATGCTGTGTCTCACATGACTCCAAGCAGACAGAGGACCTCATCCACTTGGGCGATACCAGAAACGGAACCCCCATAGTCCTCAACAAGCGCCTTTTTGCATCTGAGAGGATCATCGTCACAGGCAGTGTGGAACCACACTACTTTGCCGGCTTCACCGGGGGGCGCAAGGCATTCCTGCCTGGAGTCGCCAGCTACGAGACTATCACAGAGAACCACAAGCTTGCCCTCAGCAACAAGGCACACTCCCTAGCGCTGGATGGCAATCCGGTCCATGAGGACATGATGGATGCCCTGCCCCACATCCACGCCCCCATATTCTCCCTGATGACCGTGCTGGACAAGGACCAGGAGGTCGC
>CAZPOJ010000376.1:0-2063 GCA_964588005.1 uncultured Sphaerochaeta sp. | reverse complement strand
AGCAGAGCCTGTTCCCGCTCCTAGGGCAGCAGAGCCTGTAGTTGAACAAGAGGTTCCCTCTGCAAGACCGTTTACAAAAAGCGATGTACCGGCTCTGGTAAGCAAGCTTTCTAAAACCCCGATACTCAGTCAGGTTGCTCTCTCCATCAAAGAGGTCCAGCAAGACGAAAAGGGCCTAAAACTTATATTCACTACAGAATTCTGTAGGAATACTGCCCAGGAGAACATTGAATTGCTGGGTAAGCTGATTAAAGAAATTTCTGGTTATTCTGGAAAATTACATATGGTATGCGCCGAAGTGGAGCAGACGATACATAAAGGGGTTGAGGATCCTGTCCTCAGCTCAATTGCTTCCCTGTTTCGTGGCGAACTAAAACACTAAATGAAGAAACCTACTAATAGGAGTAATCTATGGACTTGAATCCGTTTGAACTGATGAAGAATATGAAGGGTCTCCAAGAGAACATGCAGAAGATGCAGGAGAACCTTCCCAAGATAACTGCAACAGGAAGCGCTGGTGCGGGGATGGTTGATATAACTATCAATGGTAAATTTGTTGTCACTGAGGTGAAGATTGCACAGGAGATAGTCGATCCCGAGGATATTGGCACCCTTGAGGTGCTTGTCGCCTCTGCCTTCAATGATGCCTCGAACAAGATACAAGAGAAGATCAAGAGTGAAGGGCTCAAGCATGCCGGCCCTCTTGGATCTTTTATGCCACAGGCCTGAAGATGACAGCACTGGAACAACTGATCAAAACCCTCTCCAGACTCCCAGGAATCGGCCCTAAGGGCGCTTCAAGAATATCCTACCACCTGATAAAGACCGATCCTGCCTACAACAGGTTGCTCGGTGAGACTATTGCGACCATCCAGGAACGCATCTTCCCCTGTTCCACCTGCGGCAGCTTCACCGAGGTCGATCCCTGTCCCATATGTAGTGATTCCTCACGGGACCAGAGCCTGCTGTGCATCGTGGAGGAGCCACAGGATATTGTAACCCTGCAGTCCAGTGGAGCCTACAATGGGCTCTACCACGTCCTGGGTGGTGCTATCAGCCCCCTGGATGGAGTGGGACCCGAACACCTTTCGTTTGCCAAAATGCTCAAGCGTATAGAAGGCGGTGTATTCACCGAGCTCATCATTGCAACAAACCCAACAGAGGCTGGCGATACCACAGCCCTCTATATCCGACATATCCTCAAAGGGCACCCTGAGATCGCCATAACGCGCTTGGCAAGCGGGCTCCCTATTGGGGGAGACCTGGAGTACGCGGACCGCATCACCCTTGCAAGGTCGTTGCGCGGGCGAGTGGTGTTCTAGGCCTGTTTGTGTAGGGTTGGAAAAAGCAGTACAAGACCAACAAAGTAGCAAAGGATCAATGCATCTGAACTGATCCCTTTTCTTTATTTTCTATTCTGTTCTATTCTATTTTCTCTTAGGAGTGTTTTGGCAAAAGGTTCTAGCGCATGCCCCGCTCTTGCTTGATGGATTCATACGCACCTTGAATCTCCCTGAACTTGCCGGTGGCATGGTTGAGAAACTCCTCTCCCATCCCCTTTGCTGCAAGGGTATCAGGATGAAACTCAATGCTCATCTTCCTATAGGCACGCTTCACCTCGTCATCGGTAGCAGCCTTGGTAAGGCCCAGTATTGCATAGGAGCGCTCCCCTGCTGAGGCAAATCCCCCATAGTTGCGACTCAATGCATCCACAAAGGAGGCAGGTAGACGGAAGATGAGGGCAGCACGCCTGATGAGGGCCTCTTCACTGGTGGTGATCTTCCCGTCGGCTGCAGCCACTCGGTAGAAGATATCCACCATCAGTTGGAGGATGTTCGGAGCAAGGGCGAAATTCTGATAGAACTGGGAGGCGAACTGCTCGAATGTCCCCTCTCCTGTGATGGCCGCATCAAAGACCTTCCAGGCAACCTCTTCTTCACGAACACCCAAACGAAGGTCTGTACGTATGAACTCCTGTACTTTTTTGCGTTCACTTTCCGATACGCTACCATCGACAGAGGCTATGCGTGCGAGCATAGAAAATGCTCCCACAAAGAACATCA
>CAZPOJ010000375.1:0-2065 GCA_964588005.1 uncultured Sphaerochaeta sp. | reverse complement strand
ACCCCGGAAGTCACCCCGGAAGTCACCCCGGAAGTCACCCCGGAAGTCATAAAACTATTAAAGCATCTCACGGTTGAAATGAGCCGGGGAGATTTACAGGATGCCATTGGCCTTCGGGATGCAGAGCACTTCCGAAAATCCTATATAAACCCTGCGCTTGAAATCAAAGCTATAGAAATGACGATTCCAGAGAAACCCACAAGTAGCAAGCAAAAGTACCGTATCACTACAGTTGGCCAACAGATAATGGCACTCCCACATGATAACAGCTAAGTGCAAAAATAGGCAAATTGGGTTGAGTAGCACAAAATAGGCCTAAATAGTGCAAAAGCTTATAAACTATTTTCAACTACTTGGTACAATTTTATACCATAAGTGGTGGTATGAAGGGGGAGATATAGCCTTCTACTATGTGGTAGAAGACTATGTATTTCTAGATGGTTACTTGTAAATAATATATATTCTGTTAACTAGAATCCAATACCCAAGAAAGAGAACATCGCGATAATTAGAGAACCTTTCCGTCCTTGAGCCTCAACAGGTGAAACAGCATGGCAAGCTCATCCTCGGTTATCCCACAGAAATCACTCAACACCATGATCTTGCGCATATGATGTTCAATCTCTTTCAAATACCCTTCCTTTATCTGATCGATATCCCTCTCCGCTACGAAGCTGCCTTTGCTGGGAACGGTGATGATGAACTTCTCCTTCTCCAGTTCCTCATAGGCTCGTTTGGTGGTGATGGCACTGACATGCAGCTTCTTGGCGAGCTTCCGTATCGAAGGGAGCCTTGAACCCAGGGGAAGTTCCCCTGTGGTTATCAGTTTCTTTATATGGTCGATGATCTGTTGGTAGATGGGCTTGTTTTCTGTTGTCCTGGGCATGAAATCCATTGTAGTCACTCCGTATATATACAGTATAGACGTGTAGAGGCAAATTGCAAGCTTTTACCCATATTCGTACGGTCAGAACCACTATGACTGTATTTTATTTTGCATTTGGAGGTATACTGGTCCCTATGATTGATTATACCTACAAACAAACCACTGACTTGAGCTCGGCCCTTATGCAGCTCTTTCATATTGTGACCCTGCTCAGAAGTGAAGACGGGTGTCCCTGGGACCGGGAACAGACCAGCAAAAGCATTGCCATCTCCTTGTTGGATGAGACCTATGAGTACCTTGATGCGGTTCTCAGCGATGACAAGGGCGAACAGAAAGAGGAAATTGGGGATGTCGCCCTCAATGTCATGATGCTCCTAGAGATACACCATGAACATCAAGATTTCTCGATTGTTGAGGCCATCAACGACGTATGCAGGAAACTCATCAGAAGACACCCCCATGTGTTCGGTGATGCCGAAGCTAGGGACAGTGGTGAGGTTCTGAACCTCTGGGACAGGATAAAAGTTGAAGTCGAGGGGAAATCGGCCATGGAGGATGATTTCTTTAGCAGGATTGCCCGATCACTGCCTCCCCTGGAGATGGCAAACGAGATACAGAAGAAAATCCGTAAGGTCGGCTTCGACTGGCCTGACAAGCAAGGGGTCATCGACAAGGTGTGTGAAGAGCTTGATGAGGTCATTGAGGCTGATACGGCCCTTGACCGAAGCCAGGACGAAGTTGAGATGGAGGTCGGTGACCTGCTTTTCGCTGTAGTAAACCTTGCACGCTACTTGCATGTCTCACCCTCTGTAGCCCTGCACCGCTCCAACATGAAGATGAAAAGGCGGTTCAATGCCCTCAGTGATATCTGCAAGGAACGGGGAATCCCACTCGACATTGCCCATTTTGCACAGATGGATTCCATCTGGGATGAGGTAAAGACAGAGGAAAAATAGACTATGTTGCTCATAAGGTGAGCAACATGCTATAATTATCCTATGGAAAAGAAAGTTCAACCCCTCCCACGCAAACGGCATGAGAGTGTTGCAGTGTATGAGAAGATTGCCTTGGATATAGCAAATCGCATTGTAAGGCGCGAGATTGCTGAAGGTGTTCGGCTTTCAGGACGATCGGTCAT
Source organism: uncultured Sphaerochaeta sp. (assembly GCA_964588005.1). Lineage (GTDB taxonomy): Bacteria > Spirochaetota > Spirochaetia > Sphaerochaetales > Sphaerochaetaceae > Sphaerochaeta. Next base: position 41 of record CAZPOJ010000375.1, on the reverse strand, counting down.
GTCCAGTGAATATGGTGTTTCCCCTGAGACAATACGACGTT
>CAZPOJ010000374.1:0-2071 GCA_964588005.1 uncultured Sphaerochaeta sp. | reverse complement strand
GTGTAACGCACTTCGCCCTTGATGAAGTCCTGGAAAGATTTAGTCGTGGGCCTGGTATCCCATGAGAATCTCTTGCCCTCTTCCAAAGCAGGGTTGAAGCGATACAGAGGCCAGTAGCCACTCTCGACAGCTTCCTTCATGGCAACCTGGCTATAACGCATGTTAATGCCGTGGTTGATGCAAGGAGAGTAACAGAAGACGATCGAAGGACCGTTCCATGCCACAGCTTCCTGCAAAGCCTTCTGAGCGTGGTTCCTATTGGCTCCAAGTGAAATGGATGCAACATATGCATGGCCGTAGACCATACTCATGAAGCCCATGTTCTTCTTGCCAATCTCCATACCAGCGTTTGCAAACTTAGCAACTGCTGCGATCGGGGTAGCCTTGGAAGCCTGTCCACCAGTGTTGGAGTAGACCTCAGTGTCGAGCACGAGGATGTTTACGTTCCTGCCGGAAGCAAGGACGTGGTCAACACCACCGAATCCGATATCATAAGCCCAACCATCACCACCGATGATGAAGACAACCTTATCGGAGAAGTAGTCCTTCAGCTCGTCGATCTTTGCAAGCACTTCCTTCTGCTCAGGTGTCTTTGCAGCAGCAATTGCTTCGGGAAGGAGAGCCTGGACAGCCTTCTGAGCATCCACAGAGGCATCAGTTGATTCGTCCCACAGTTCAAGAGACTTCTCGATTGCAGCCTTCAGGGCATCGGTTGTGCCGAGTGCGAAAAGGCGATCGATGTAGATCTTAAGCTGGTTTCTGTTGGAATCAACAGCAAGTCTCATACCAAGACCATACTCGGCGTTGTCCTCAAAGAGGCTATTGCCCCAAGCAGGACCCTGGCCATCGCTCTGACGAACGGTGTATGGGGTGGTAGGGAACGTACCGGAATAGATTGAGGAACAACCTGTTGCGTTGGCTGCGATCATGCGATCTCCGCAGATCTGGGAAACCATCTTAACGTAGGGAGTCTCACCACAACCGGCACAAGCACCGGAGAACTCAAACAGAGGCTGCTTGAACTGCAGGCCCTTGATTGTTGTCTCAGCAGCACCATCAAGCACATCATAAGGAAGCTCTTCAAAGAACTTGAAGTTTTCATACTGACCAGCTTCCCTTTCAACTGCAATGGGGCTGAACTCGAGTGCCTTGGTCTTTGCAGGACAAGTCTCGATACAGACACCACAACCGACACAGTCCTCAGTATAGACCTGAATCTTGTATTGGAGGTCACGGCTGTTTTTGGTGTTTGACTTCAGGACATTGAATGTCTCTGGGGCACCAGCAAGGTCAGCAGGATCAATCTGCTTGGCCCTGATAGCTGCGTGCGGGCAGGCCTGTACACACTGGTTGCACTGGATACAGTTCTCTGCGATCCAATGGGGGATGAAAGGAGCAACACCGCGCTTCTCAAACTTTGCAGTTCCAGTAGGCAGCAGCCCGTCAAAGGACATCTGTGAGACAGGAATATCATTACCCTTGAGGTGCATGATGGGCTCCATGATGTTCTTTGCAAAGTCAGAAGCATCCTCGGGGATCAGGCGAGCGGGCTTGTAGCTCTTGGTGATCTCAGAGGGGATCTTGACCAGGTGCAGGGCAGCGCTGGCGCCATCAACAGCATCCCAGTTCTTTTTGACAATATCTTCACCCTTACGGATGAATGTCTTGTGGATGTACTTCTTGATCAGGTCAATTGCTTCAGCTTCAGGAAGGACCTTGCTGATCTTAAAGAAAGCAGCCTGCATGACAGTGTTGATGCGTGAACCAAGACCGGCAGCCTCTGCGATTGCAAGAGCGTCGATGTTGTAGAAGCGGATTTTCTTGGCGATAATCTCTTCCTGCATCTCACGGGTCAGGTGCTCAAACACCTCATCAGAAGGGATCTGGCTGTTGAGAAGGAATACACCACCCTCTTTCAGAGGACCGAGCATGTCATAGCGGCCAACATAGGCTGGGTTGTGACAAGCGACAAAGTCAGCGTGGTCGATCAACCAAGGCATATCAAGGGAGCTATTACCAAAGCGCAGGTGACTGATGGTGATACCACCGGACTTCTTCGAGTCATAGGAGA
>CAZPOJ010000373.1:0-2080 GCA_964588005.1 uncultured Sphaerochaeta sp. | reverse complement strand
TAAACAGAATAGTTGTGTAGTGTATGGTTGCCCTCAGGAGGTAGGTTTCCCTGCCTCCCCTGGGCAACTTGTGTAGAATGGAAGGGAGTGTGCAACTCATGATTCTGGAAATGAAGAACATTGTTAAGACATTTGGCCCTGTTGAGGCGTTGAAGGATGTCTCCTTCACTACCCACTCCGGAGAAATTCACGGTCTGTTGGGTGAGAATGGGGCTGGCAAGACCACCCTTATGAACGTGCTTGCAGGTACGTTCCCCCCTGACAGTGGGTCCATTATCATCGATGGGTCACTCATCGAGGGGATGACGCCCAGAAAAGCCAATAGTCTGAAGATTAGGTTTATCCACCAGGAACTCAACCTGTGCAATGACCTGACAGTCTGCCAGAATATGTTCCTTGGTGAGGAATACTCCAAGCATCTATGGAAAGTGGACAGGCAGAGGGAGATTGAGCATGCTCAGAGGGTATTGGACTCGATGAACTCAGGTATCAAGGCAACCACAGTTGTTGGAGACCTTGATACGGCACAGAAGCAGATGGTTGAGATAGCTCGGGCCCTGCTGTTCTCTTCCGAGCTCATCATTATGGATGAGCCGACCACTGCCCTGAACAATCGTGAGATCATGAAGCTCTTCACCATCATGGAAAACTTGAAGAAGGAAGGGGTTACCTTCATCTATATATCTCACAAGATGCCTGAGATTTTTCATATCTGTGACAAGTATACCGTTCTTCGAGATGGATCCTTTATCCAAAATGGATATATCAAGGATATCGATGAGCACAAGGCAACTGAACTTTTGGTAGGAAAACGGTTTGTACAGGCCCATATCAAGGACGGAATTACCAGTACCATCTCAGAGGAGGTGGTTCTCAAGGCGAGTTCATTGCAGGGAAAATCCTTCAAGGACGTCTCCTTCTCTCTTCAGAGAGGTGAGATAGTCGTCTTTACCGGCCTGCAGGGTTCCGGCACTGATGAGCTTGCCACCTCCCTCTTTGGGGCAACTGAACTGGAAAAAGGGACGATCGATACTAGACATGGTCCTCTGGATCTCAAGGATATCCGCACCGTCATGCGTAGCGGGATTGCCATGATCCCGAGAAATCGTAAGGAGAGGGGCATTCTGCCCGATTTGAGTATTCGCACCAACAACTCGCTTGCCTACCTAGTTGCTAAGCACAAGAGTGTACTGGTCAACCAGAAGACTGAACATGCTCGCTTTGAACGGAGCCGCAAGCGTATGAATATTCGTGTCAGCAGTGACTTGGATCCGATAACCTCTCTGTCGGGAGGAAATCAGCAGAAAGTCATTCTCAGTCGTTGGCTAGAGATCGATGCGGATGTGTATATCATGGACAATCCCACCCAAGGCATCGATGTCGGGGCAAAGTTTGCAATTTACAAGCTGGTGGTCGAACTCGCTGCCGCAGGCAAGAGCGTGCTGTTCTTTACCAGCGAATATCCTGAAATCCAACAATTGGCGGACCGCTGCTTCGTCCTCTACAAAGGGGATGTCGCTCAAGAGCTGTCCAGGTCGGAGATTTCAGAGGTTACGATCATGGAATATTCGACCGGCACACATACAGGGGGAATCTAGAGTGAAAGGTTTTGCAATGAAAGATATTGACTGGAAAGGGAATTGGAGGAACATCACCACCAACTACAGCCACTGGCTCAGTTTCGTACTTCTGATGGTTGTCGCCATCATCGTCAGCCCAGCATTCCTATCATGGAACAACCTCACCAACTTGTTTGTGCAGGGTTCTGTGGTGGGCATCTGCGCGATGGGGATGAGTCTCATCATTTCAGCTGGGATGATTGACCTCTCGGTGGGATCTTCTGTAGCCCTCTTAAGTGGTCTGGGGGTGCTGGTTCTCAATTCCACCCAAAGTCTTACCCTAACCATCCTGTTCTGCTTGGGTGGAGGGATGATAGTCGGTCTGGTCAATGGGCTGTTGGTCACCAAGGGTAGGATCGCTCCCTTCATTGTCACTCTCGCTACCATGAGTGCATGGAGGTCGGTCATCAACCAGTTGGGACAGGGGGGACCCTTTACCGTCAATGAGACTATGTACACCC
>CAZPOJ010000372.1:0-2086 GCA_964588005.1 uncultured Sphaerochaeta sp. | reverse complement strand
ACGACCCTGTTTCTTATTTCGTATTTTGTACAAACCCAAACCGTTACGACTGAGGCCCTGCTTGCATCCCTGCCCGCCCTTGTCTTGGTGGGTATGATCCTTTCGGTCAACAACAGCTGTGACCGCATCAGCGATGCCAAAGCCGGCAGAAAGACCCTCACTATCGTACTGGGCAAGTGGGGAACAACCTCCTTGTTGGTTGTTGAGGCAGTGCTTGTCGTAGCTTTGTCCATAGCTCTCTTTGCCTTGGGAATCTATCCCTTGGTTCTGCTCATAGCCCTGGTGCCCTTTTTCCTGTTTGGGTCCTTTGAGTTTAGGGCGATGGTGCGTCGAGGTTTCTCCAATAGTACAAAACAACCCAACATGGGTTCGATCGCACGAGTCTATGTTGTTTTTAGTCTCTGTTTTTCCCTAGGGCTTCTACTCTCACACCTGTTGTTCTGATGTTTGTGTATAGTCCATCATGGAGTTTTCCGGCTTCTTGATAGTCGCTGCATAGAGGGTGTTTGCCAGTCCCAGAAGGGCGGAGAGGGTGAAAAGGACCTCTATGCCCAGTTTCTCCCAGATGAGCCCGCCAAGCAGGGCGATGATGACGCTGATGAGGTGGTTTACCGAAATCCCTGTGGTGATGGTCGCAGTCATCTCCTCAGGGGTGGAGGAGAGATCCTGTACATAGACATTCGACGCCATGCTCGCCAGCGAGATCACCGAGTCAAGCACAAAGTTGATGCAGACTACAATGAAGGCTATGTGCATGGGGAACATGCGGTGGGCAAAGCCATAGAAGAAGCAGACGACCATAAGGATGAGCGTATCGCCTATCATGATGGTCTTGTACCCCAGGCGGTCTATGAGACGGCCGATCAAGGGGGAGAGTACCATGCCAAAGGCTGCGCAGATAGCCAAGAGAAATGCTATGACTGAGGTGTCCGCCCCATAGAAGAGGATGAGCACATAGGGGGCAAAGGTCAAAAAGATCTGTTTGCGTGCCCCGTAGAATACTTCCAGCATATAGTACTTTGAGAACTTCTTGTTAAAGTATATCCGGCTACGCTGTACACTCTTTCCCTGGTCCTTCATGCCTAGGGCTATAAGGGTGGAGAGCACAAGCAACACCGCTGCTATGATGAATACGATCCTGAAGCCGGTTATCGCACCCTTGGGGATCCCCATGGCTGCAAAGATCAGGAACAAGGCTGAAACCCCCAGAAAGCCCACGATGTTTCCCCCGTGGCTGATGCTGGAGATGATACCTAAGGAAGCCCCTCCCTTACCTTTGTTGGCCATCGTCATGGAGAGGGAGTGCTTCATCGGCATGATAATATGCTCACCGGAGCTGAAAATGACCATGCTTAGGATTACCAGGACCTTTGAGGTCCCCAGCAACAGGAGGCCGATGACACCCACGAGCATGATGGCGGTTCCAATCTTGAAGACCTTGGTCTCACTGAAACGGTACATTGCCGCTAGGATGAATATGAGCAACAGGCCGGGCAGCTCCCTGAAGAACTCCACGATACCCCGTTCAAACTTGGTGATCTGCACAATTTCTGCCAGATAGTTGTCCTGGACTCCGCGATAGAATCCATAAGCGAGGCCGCTGAAGAGTATGGCGAATAGGAATGGACGAATTTTTAGTCCCTTGCGATAGATGCTTTGGGTTTGCTTGTTCATGCAGTCAGTCCTTGCGAGTAAATGGTATCTGTTTCATCGACTATGGGCCCATTGCAGGACCAATGTCAATTGCCCTTTGCCAAATCAGGGAAGAAACATGAAAGGAAACATACCAATAAAACCCACTTTCCTTGTGTTATGAACAGAGGACGACTATATTACCAGTATAGAGAGGAGATATGCCATGGCAGAAACAGATCTGACGGTTGAGACGAGTTTGGGCTCTGTCCGCGGGGCAGTCTCCAAAGGGATTCTCAGTTTCAAAGGGATCGGATATGCGCAGAGTCTCACCCCAGACAATCGCTTTTCCCTCCCCTTGCCGGTCGACAGGTGGGAAGGAGTCTTGGACGCCACCTCCTACGGGCCAATCTGCCCGCAGAAGAGCTTGCTGAGAAAAAAGATGGGGGAGGAC
>CAZPOJ010000371.1:0-2087 GCA_964588005.1 uncultured Sphaerochaeta sp. | reverse complement strand
GTAAGATGATTCCAACGGGTAAAGGAGATGAAAACAGAACTGACCATGGGGTATAGGAAAAAAATATACAGGCCAAGGACTGTCGGTGCTATAAAGAAATAGGCCCATAACCAATCTTTATGTTTTTTTCTTAATTGCATTGTTGGTGCTCTCCTTACCTTGGTAAAACATATATCCGAAAACCTTGCAGTCATCGGTGAGAATTATAAAGAAATGAACATTCAAAATGTAAAATTGCTTTACAATCCTAGTATAGGGTAAGCGGTATAAGGCCATTTGTCAAATATTATTTGTTCGATTATCGAACAAGTTATGTTTGACGTTAAGTCTTCACAATGTTGGTAAATTCATGTATTGTGCAAATTATGAATACCTTCAATGAAAACCATAGCAATCTTGCAATAGACACAATAGTCCAACTAGTATGGAAACTTGGTCCCCTAACTCGGGCCGAATTAAGTCGGATCAGTGGCTTTTCCCGTTCTACGATAACGTTGAATGCTGATAAGCTACTGAGTCATGGAATTCTTATTGAGGAAAAACCCAAAGGTGCTTCCACTAAACAGAAAAAGAGAAAAAGCCTCATGCTCTGCAAGGATCGTGGTGTATTTGTTGGTGTTGAGCTGGATGCGTATCGGTGTGAAGTGGGGTTATGCAATATTATGGGGGAACTACTTGTGAGCACCTCCTTTACCGTTGATTTTGTACTTGGTCCGGATGTAATCCTGCATAAGATCATTTCTAGCATAAGCGAGGTACAAGATCGGTTGAAGAAAAAGAGCAAGACTATTTTGGGAATTGGAATTGGTCTTCCTTCTCCTGTGGATTTTGCTGAAGGGTATGCTGTACACCCTGCATTCATGCCGGGGTGGCATCATTGGCCTATCAGGGACAAATTGGTACAGCAGTACAACTGTCCTGTCTTTGTAGATAACGAAGTGAATACCATGGGACTTGGAGAGGCCCACCTTTCCAAACGCTATAGAGACAAGAATCTTCTTTTTATAAAAATAGGGACAGGTATTGGGGCGGGGCTGATTATCAACGGTGAGATTTACCGTGGTAACAGTGGTTTAAGTGGCAATATCGGTCATATTCAGATCGATTGCAGATCTGAACGGTGCAAGTGCGGTAGAATTGGGTGTCTTGAAGCTATCGCTGGGGAGTGGGCCCTTATCGAAAAAGCTGAAATCCTTGCAAAAGAAGGAAAATCAACCATCCTTGCAGAACAATTGACTGCCAAAGGGCATCTGACCTTGGGCGACATTAGGAAAGCGGTTCTCAATGGAGATAGGCAAACCATCGTCCTTTTACAAGAAACAGCCTATGTGGTAGGGACGATGATAGGTCGTTTAGTTCAGTTCTTTGATCCTAAGGCAGTTGTCCTGGGTGGCGAGCAGGTAGCTTTTGGTCCTCAGTATATTGACGCCATCCGTATTGGAATCCTTAAACAGGCCACCCCTTGGGTCAAAAGTGATTTCGAGGTGAATATCTCTAAGTTCGGAGATAAGATTGGGGTTATCGGATCTGCTATGCTCTGCATAAGTTCCTTGATTTGGGGTGGTCTGCTCATAGAGGAACTCCCCAGCTAATTTACCCTAGTGCTCAACCAAAAACAAACAGCCGGCAATGCCGGCTGTTGCTCAGTAGAGGTTTCTACTTTTCTGAGAGTTGCTCGTCAATGGCCTTTAACTCAGCCTCAAGCATCGCTTTTTCACTTTGGAGCATCTCCTTGGTAGGAGCTGCAAAGACTGGAGGGGCGAAGCCCATTCCATATCCCATTCCACGTCGAAATCCTCGACCTCTACCCATTCCGCGTCCGCCCATCATAGGGCGTGCACCTGTTGCACAGGGGCCCATTCCGCGTCCAGTCATAGGACCTTGTCCAAAAGGACCGGTTCCATCTCTATATGCCATATCGTACCTCCTTGGTAGTATAGTTACCGACATATGTCGGATTCATCTATACTATACAACTATTACCGACATATGTCAATAACTAATTGAAGAAACAGTGCATACTATGTAAGTCCATACAATATAAAATTCTAAATAGGGAATACTAAAGATGTTTTACTCAATTTTCT
>CAZPOJ010000370.1:0-2089 GCA_964588005.1 uncultured Sphaerochaeta sp. | reverse complement strand
TGATCGTATGTAGGGAAAGACCTCCCCAACCCCGTTGAGGAACATAAGGTCGTACTTCTCTGTATTGAGCAACTCTGCGATCTTAGGGGCGAGATACTCCTCAGCCCCGAGGACATTGTTCAGATTCTTGAGCAGTTCGTCCTTGTCCATATCCTGTTCTTCTTCAGCGATTAGTTCCCAGAGTTCCCTTTCCTTGAGAATCTGTATGCACAGGTCATAGAGGTTGACCCGTAGGAGGTTCTTTCCCTTACTTTCCAACTGCTTGGCTAGGTTGTTCTGAAGCTTTTCCATCACATTGGCTTCCTGGACTTCATAAGGGCAGATGAAGAAGGGGACTTCATTCCCAATCCCTTCAACTTTAAGGAAGCGTTGGCTGGACAGGACCTCCAACAGGTGGTCGAACCTCTCATTCAAGGGGCGTTTCTCCATTTCAATAGGCATTAGCGTGAACCTCCAAAAGAATCGGGGATGGGGAAGATCATGAGGTCTTCAGGTGACTCTGTCCTCATGAGGGAGATGAACTCCCGGGTTGGCAGGATTGCGTTGATGGTCCCTGCCTTGTCGATCAGGCCAACGTCACGCATGTTCTTGAACATGACACTTCTCAGCTTGTCCTTGGTTGAGGGTGCGAGTTTTTCCACTTCAGGGTGGGTATCCTCTTTCTGGCTGTAGAACAGCTCATAGTCATCCTTGTCAATTTTGGTCTTGTACGTCCTGTACTTGAAACAGAGGACTTCAATGGCGAAGTCACGGATGAAGGTGTACTTCCTGCACACTGCCACCCAGAGCATCAGCCTCTGGTCAAGGTTGCTGCCTGTAAGGAGAAAATTGAGCTCTGTCTCGTTCAGACACTTGAGTCTCCCTACAATCTCTTGGCTAACTCTCTGTGCAGAGCTGCTCATCCTTGATTGGAGGAGGTTGTTTTCCTTTACTTTCTTACTGACAATGAGCCAGTCGTTTGTTTCCAAGAATAGGTCAGCAAAGAGAAGCGACTCCTGAAGGAAAAGCCCTCCAGTAGTAAAAGACATCAGGTAGGTTTCATTAGCATTCATAAGGGAAGCACTCCAAAGTAGGTCTTGTTAAGGGTAAGCTTGGAGATTCAGCAACGAGGTCAAACCTCCAGATTGGCATACACTGATCACCAGTATACATTGTTTCAGTGCTGCCCGACACAGGTAAAAATGACTCTTTGTGTATATTTGGGTGGGAATTTGGAAGAAATTCATTTTTTTAGGGGAGTGGAGATGGGGTTAGGCCGAAGTTACAGTTGGGAATTTGCAGTACTTCTGATTCTACCTAGAGAGCCAGCAAGCCTTGTCAGAGATAAGTTCTATGCTGATAGTCTTCTTTCCAGCAAACACGGTGTGGGTGTCATAAGGAAGGTCAGTTCAGATAGGTTACTGAAATGCCTTTCATTCGCTGTGCTTGTTATGTAGTCGCTAATCAAATTTCTGTAGAGATCATCATCCATTTCCTCTATAGCAAAATCAACATCCAATGTTTGCTCAACTGTCATGAGTCCATCGGTGTTGTTGATGAGCTTCAAGTCAGAGCAGAATTGTATCTCAGGTTTGCTGTTCATTTCTGAAGATTTGTTCCCTTCGATCCCAGATAGCATGAAGCTTCCAATGGTGCTGGAGGCTTGGCTCTTCGTGAAAGCATTCAGACTGTACCTGAGATGTAAGACTGACGTGATGTGGTTATTGTCCATTGTGTTCTTCCTTGTGTTGTTCAGCATGGATTAGATACCTCTGCTGTGGGTTTGGTATACCAGATATGTGTAGTTGTGACAAACCGTTTGCCTGACCCCGTTTGGGGAGCATAGCTGTCTTCTGGGCCAAGGTTATCGATGTCTTTACGGGGTGTGTCCTAGTCAGTACCTACTTTGCTGAAACTGCTGAAGAAAACACCCGGAGCTGAACACTTTCGACCCAGTGGGTAATCGTATAGGGACTTACGTCCAGCCATGTAATCAGCAGTCTCGGATAACTTCTGATGAACCAATTCTTGGACTAGCTGAGATTTTGGAAATTTAAAAATAAAAAATAATTTTTTCTTTCTTCAACGCTCATCAAGCTATCGTTGTAAG
>CAZPOJ010000369.1:0-2101 GCA_964588005.1 uncultured Sphaerochaeta sp. | reverse complement strand
TTTTCTACCGTGTACACACAGAGCTGATCAGCTTTACAACGGTTGCGGTACTCATCAAACGAGGGTGATACCATGCCGATACGCCCTTCGGTCATCTCGATGAGACCCTTGATGAGTTCAGCAGCACCATTGCCCACGATGACGTTGCTTGCATGCAGTCCATAGTAGTTTGCAGCCAGAAGGTTGTTTACCCTCTGTCCTGATGGATATGCACGCAAGAGGACATCAAAACTTGCCTGCATTTCATCAACCAGTTTGGCAGGGGGATAATAGGGATTGACCAGATAGCAGTAGTCAAGGAGATTTGGATATCTCCAATACCCGCCATACCTGCTGCAGAGCTTGTTGTAGCGATCTGCCGGATCTTTTGCAAACATGCTTTCTGCAATATCAAGATCCTGCACATCATCAATCTCATACCATTTCTTGCCTTCAAGGACCAAGGCCTTTATTCCTGGCTTGTCCAGCAGTGCAATGACCTTCAGTACTTGTTCATAATACTCGTTGTCGCCCAAAGCCTTGCTGTAGGCTTCCAGGAAGGGCACATAGTGACTATTGGAGAACTCCTTGCTGAACTTATAGATATTGACTGTCTTGTAGTAGTGATGGATATCTCCAAAGCAGAAATGGTTCTTGTCCAGGAAGCTGATAATGTTTTGATCTTTGTCCAACGTGATGACTGTCCCGTCCATCCAGCTTTCATACTTGGCTACCAAGGCAAGGCTTGGATACGGATTGCTTATAAGAGCTTCAAGGATGCCGTCTTCAATGATGAGGTCAGACTCCAGAAGCAGGGTATCCTGTTCCAAAAGATACTCCTTGGCCAGGTAGAGGGAGTAAATATTATTAGTCTTGTCATAAATTGGGTTGTCAACAAAGACGATAGGGGTAGCTATATGCAAAGTACTGATATACTCCATCAGTTTCTTTCCCATATACCCTACTACAATGACAATCTTTTCCAAGCCCTGGGCATCGAGTTGCCTCAGCCCTCGTTCAATGAGCGTCTCCTCATTGACCTTCACCATGCATTTGGTATTGTCTGCGGTAAGGTCTTTCAATCTTTTCCCCATACCTGCGGCTAAAATTATTGCTTGCATCATACTCTCCCATTACCTATGAATTCTAAAACCTTATTCCTATATAAAAGACCCGATTATTATGAGTATATACCAAGGTAGCTTCTCTTTGGACAGAAGCCGAACCACTGCTCATCCTGTCCTTATTTCCATCCCACCCTATAACGGTGCTCCGAAGCTTGTTGGTCAACAGGGGGCAGTTTTAGATACTCCCCATATAATCCTGCAAGATACGCATCATACTCAGAAATGGCATACAACGAAGTGTCTTCAAACTTGAGCAAGACAGGATGTTCAAAAGAAGATCGTGCGATAGGAACCAATTTCACTTCGCCGACCATCACCGCGACATCAGGGCTCATCTTATAGGGAAAGAGAAGATAATTTCGCTCCAGTGCTTTGACCACTTTTCTCACAGGAAAAAAGATAGCGACTCCACGAGAAACCAATAATAGTAAGTTCTTAGAGATGCTCCACTCCTTGGAGATATGATACTTCATGCTCATATGGAGCTTATAGAGGAACTTCTGCTTCTTGTAGAAACGTTCCTGCTGTTTCTTATCCAATGGAAGCCCATCAACAGGAAAGATATCAATAAAGACACCCATATCCGGATAGGTATAGCGAAGGTCCTCTTGAAGATACGTACGGGCATCATAGGCTTTCGCATAGGGGTAACAGTATGCAGGATCCAAGGAGGAGACAACCTTGTAGTGCTCACTCGCAAAAGACCGGATGAATCTATCATAATCGGGTCGGGGCATGATGAGGTCGATATCATCATCCCATGGGATGAAGCCTGTATGGCGCACTGCGCCAAGAAGGGTTCCATACCCTAATGAGTAGGTGATGTTGTGAGCAAGGCAAAAGGCATGGATCTCTTTCATCATATCCAGCTCAATGCGTTTCATTTCATCCAGGTTAATCATAAAAAATGCTACTTCCTATGCACCAAAAGTGTGCATAGGGATAGTAGCATAGAATAAAGGTCTTAGTCTGATACTGATCCTTAAAATTCTGAA
>CAZPOJ010000368.1:0-2101 GCA_964588005.1 uncultured Sphaerochaeta sp. | reverse complement strand
GCTTCGCTGGCTGTGACCTGTAGTGCTGCGTTTCGTGTTGAGACAAACTTCATGAAAACCTCCTAAATTCTGGCGCCAAGGTAGGCGGCCAGTCGTAAAATATCAGAGAAAACCCCACCTGCGGTGACTGCCCGTCCGGCTCCGGGGCCCTTGATAACCAAGGGCTGGTCCAGATATCGGTCGGTGGTAAAGCAGATGACGTTGTCGGTTCCTGTTGCCTGTGCAAAGGCATGGGTCATGGGAAAGCTCTGTAGTGAGGCACTGCACGAGCCATCCTTTTCAACGATGCCCACATACCGCAGTTTCTCACCCTTTTTGGTTGCTTGGGCGTATAACTTCTGTATTGGGCTGTCCAACTCCTCAAGTTTGGTGAGAAATTGCTCCAGGGGCAACTCTTGCAGATGGGCAGGCACCAGGCTCTGGATGGGAATATCCGCAACCTCCACCTTGTAGCCAAGCTCCCTGGCAAGGATGACGGTCTTACGACCGACATCCATGCCTGAAAGGTCGTCGCGGGGGTCAGGTTCGGTAAAGCCCATCTCCTTGGCTTCACGCACCAAGGTGCTGAAAGGTACGGATCCATCATACTGGTTGAAGAGCCAGGCGAGGGTGCCACTCACGATACCCTCAATGCGGTGGATCCGGTCCCCTGTCTGCACCAAATCCTTGAGGGTGCAGATGACAGGCAAGCCTGCCCCTACCGTTGTCTCGTAGAGGAAGCGGCGCCCTGTACGCAGGCAGGTCTCAAACAGGGACTCGTAGTAAGGATAGGGTTCGGTTCCCGCTTTCTTGTTAGGGGTGATGACATGAATTCCCCCCTCCAGCCAGGTGACATACTCCTGTGCCAGAGACCGGCTGGTGGTACAGTCGACGATGAGGGAGTGAGGGAAATAGGTTGCACCTATGTGCTTGGCAAATTTCTTGATATCTAGGGGTACGGCCTTTGTGGCTAGGTGTTCCCTCCAAGTAGAGAGGTCTATGCCATCTTGGTGCAGGACCATGGTCTTGGAGTTTGCTATCCCGCGTATGTGTATATCGAGGCCGAACTGCTCCTTCAGCCTGAGCGTTTCACTTGCTATCTGGTCAAGGAGCGTGCCTCCGATGCTGCCAGGTCCGAAGATCCCGACAGAGAGAGCCTGCTTGGAGAGGAAGAAGCGTGCGTGCAGAGCACGCAGGGCCTTCTTGGAGTCCCGAGCCTTGATGACAGCACTGATATTGGTCTCACTTGAGCCCTGTGCTATGGCGATGACGTTTACCCCAGCCTTGCCAAGGGAGGAGAAGAACTTTCCTGCAACTCCAGCTTGGCCGGTCATCTGTTCGCCCACGGCTGCGAGAATGGCACATTCGCCCTCTGCCTCGATGCTGTGGATTAGGCGGTCCTGCAATTCATGGGCAAAGGCTTCCTTTGCAGTCTGGCAGGCAAGCTCTTTCTGAGCCTCAGGCACTGCGAAACAGATCGAGTACTCACTGGATGCCTGGCTGATAAGTATCACCGAGATGGAGGCTTTGCGCATGGCGCTGAAGAGCCTCCCGGCGATGCCGATGACCCCGCTCATGCCAGCGCCTTCCACGTTGATAAGTGCAACATCACGGATGGTACTGAACCCTTTCACCTTATTGGAGGAGCCGTTCAGCCCATTGGTTGAGATGATACTGCCCGGTTCACTTACATCGCCCCACCACCGGAGCTGCACATTGATGGATGCATTCATAGCAGGCAGCAGGGACTGGGGATGCACGATGGGAGCTCCAAAGAAGGAGAGCTCGGTAGCCTCTGAATAAGAGAGGGAGGGAATGACCAATGAGGAGGGAACTTCACTTATGTCGGCGTTCCTGAGAAGAGAGAGGGTATTCCAGAAGGTAACCCCATCAGAACCAAGATGGGCCCCTAGTAGGGCGGAAGCGTATTCGCTCACTCCCTCGCGGGGTTCACTCCTCTCTGCCTGGGGCAGTTCCCCATAGACAAACAGAGCCTGGACCTTTACTTGCGAGAGTTGCATGGCTGAGGGGAAATCAAGAAGATCAGCTGTAATGCCTTTCGCCGCAAAATAGTGGCAACAGAGGTCGGCTACCCAAGAGCTGAGCATCTTGTCAATATACT
>CAZPOJ010000367.1:0-2102 GCA_964588005.1 uncultured Sphaerochaeta sp. | reverse complement strand
TAATTCTCTTTTCGGAGGAGCATATAGTGGGCATTGCTTTCGATCTCGATGGAACCCTTGTTGATAGCACCCCTGACCTCCTTGCAGCCATAAATGCTGTATTGCTCAAGCACAACCTTCCTCCCAGTGATGAAAGAGAGAACCTCCTGTATGCAGGAGGAGGTCTTGAAGCGATGTTTGCCCGTACCCTTGAAAAAAGGATTTCTCCAGGTGAAAAGAAAGAACAACTCTTATCTGAGATGCTCTTTCTATACAGTGCCGAGCCTGCCAAGCGCACCTTGCCCTTTGCTGGGATGCTCTCCTTGTTGGAAGCACTACAGGACAAAAAGATTTCGATGTGTGTCATCTCAAATAAGCTCGTTGCCCTGACAGCAAAAATCCTCAGCATACACTTCCCATCAATTACCTTTTCCAAGATATATGGGATCGATTCAGGCTTTGCACCCAAACCAGACCAAGGCTCCCTTTTGGATTTCAAAGCCTCCCTTAGCAGTGGTGAAGAGCTCATCTATGTCGGTGATACCGAGATAGACTACAAAACCGCTAGGGGTGTTGCTGATAGGATATACTTGGGCACCTGGGGGTATAGGGGCCTTGAAGCTCTTCTGGAACATGGTATTGAGGAGCAACTGTTAGTAAGCGATGCAGCGCAGCTTGCCTGCGCATTGGATATCGAATTTCGTAACACAAAAGGAGAAACTGTATGAAGAAACTACTGACTATCCTGTTGGTACTGGTGATGGTCGGCACTCTATTCGCTGCCGGAACCAAAGAAGCAGCTACCGCCGACAAGGAAATTGTCCTTGACTGGTGGACATGGGACCCAGACATGGTCGAACAGAACAAGATCATCATGGCGACCTTTGAAGCTGAAAACCCTGGGGTAAAGATCAACAACACCATGGTTGGGACCAAAGAGTACTGGACCAAAATCCGTATTCAGGCAAACCAGAACAAGCTTCCCGATGTCTTTACCATGAGCTCAGGCTATCTTGAAGAGTGGGCAAAGGCTGGCCTGCTGTACAACCTTGATGAATTCATCGAAAAAGATGACACCTTCGATATCTTCTACAAGTCCATCTTCGATACAAACAAGGCAACCAGCGGCACGGATAGCTACTATGCCATCCCATTCGCCCTTGTCACCACAGTCCTCTACTACAACAAGGATGCCTTTGATGCTGCAGGCTTGGCCTATCCTACCAACAAGTGGACCTGGGACGAGTTTAGAAGTGCAGCCAAAAAGCTAACCATCGACAAAAACAACGATGGAAAGATCGACCAGTGGGGATTCTGGTTCTATGGCCGATATGCCCATATCGAACCTTGGGTATTTGGGAACAACGGGTATCTGGTAGACAATAAGACCATGCGCTTTGCTCCTAACAAGAATGCCATGGATGCTATCAAGATGCTCACCGACCTTGTGCTCGTAGACAAGGTAGCCCCTGCCCAAAGGGACATGACCTCCTTCAAGCAGCAGGATGTCTTCCCTCAGGGAGTAGCTGCAATGTGGGTTGATGGATCCTGGTTTGTCGATATCTTCAGAAAGAACCTTGGCGATGATATGCGATGGGGTATGGTTGAAGTTCCTGTCGGTCCCAATGGGTCCAGAGACATGACCTATGGTTGGCCCGATAGCTACTCTATTGCACCCAACACAAAGCATCCTGAAATGGCTTGGAAGTTTGCACGCTATGTTGCCGGTGAAGGCCTCGACCTTGATGTCTACATGGCTGGAAAGATCCCCTCTGCAAAGAGACTTGCAGAAGATCCTCTGTTTGCTGATCCCAACAAACAGCCGGGCGCTGATATGAACCTTCTTATCGAGCAGGCCGCTGGTCCTATGAAGAACTCCTACACCATGGGGTGGAGTGAATGGAGAGGGTACGGTGGGTCTGAAACCCTCGGCCTCAATGGTACCATTGATGCTATCGTCAACGGACACTCCAGCTTTGAGGAAGCCTTTAGTAAAGGCACAAAGAATATCAACGCTATTCTCGCCCGTTTCTACAAATAAGGTTTGAATACTTTTCTGGTGCCCATTCCAAAGGTATGGGCACCAACCTTGAAAAGGAATGAAAAATGGCTGATGTATCATA
>CAZPOJ010000366.1:0-2110 GCA_964588005.1 uncultured Sphaerochaeta sp. | reverse complement strand
ACATTAGTTGCCACCAAGTGATAAGAATCTGCCAACAGGCTTGCAGCCTTTGCCAGCCCCTGGGCTATGCTTCCAACTTCCTCAATGTCATCATCCTTACCATTTCTAAGGACCCCATCAAGAAGTGGCCCCACTTCCTTCCAATCCAGAGAGAACAGCTCACCCTTTTGCATGGAACTCTTAGGATCGATGAGGCTACCTAGTATAGGAGCTTGCTCAAATTTATTCTTTAGGTCCTCAAGCACGTTGTAGAGTTCAGAGTTCCCATTGGCCAAAGTTCGTAGCTTGTCATCCTCTATGTTGATAGCTTGGCCCGAACATGCAATATGTAGTTCTGGAAGTGGTGAATAACCTTTGCTACCAGGATGTGTCCAAGCAGCAAATGCTAAAGCAAATGCTGCCAGTTCAACACACCTTTGATCAAGTTCAAGACCATGGATATTCTCACTGAGAACCTTCTTGATAGCTTCATCTTCATTCAGCCCTTCAAGCTCCATCCTTATCGGAACCAACATCCCTAGAGTAGCAACCAGGAAGTGCCCCGAACCACAGCAAGGGTCGAGCATCTTGAATTCTGAGAGGTTCTTCGGCCATGCATCGAATGTCCCTGCTGCAGGAGTCCATATGCCTTGCTCGTCTTGTACAAACCTCAGATACTCCAGAGGCAAGCCAGGGAGGCTGGCCTTATCCCTCAGTTCCTGTTCACTTTCAGCTGTTGACAGATCATGCTCGCTAAGCCTTCTAGCGGCCCACCAGGCACCAAGGGAGTTGTCCAACAGGAATGAGACCATATACGGCTCAGTAAACAGTTGGGTTACTGCAGGGAGCTCCCTAGCTCCTATTTTTACACCAGACTTGTTGATATCCTCTTTTCTCTTAGTCTGCCAGAACTGATAGACCCAACCTAGAGAATCAGAGGCTTGAAATACTTCCAAGGGAATATCGGAGACAAGCTTCTCCAGGGCCTTCTGATGCTCAATGGGGAAGACCAGTGAAAACACAGGACTGTCGATCTTGAATATCTGCGGAAGCATACGTGAGGCATACCTGGCAGCCAAATCCCAACCACTCTTGGCTCCAAGGGAAGAGGCCATATCATTACACTCCTCCAAGGACATTGAGATGGGAGAGTCAGGGTCATCATCCATCAGGAGGTTGTTCTCCGCTAGGAACCGGGAAAAAAGCATCCTATGCCAATGCTGATAAGCAACTTCCTCAATAAGGTTATCGATAGACTGTGTTTTGTCATCGTTTGATGCATCACCTAACTGACGGCCATGGAAGCGCAGCTTATTGCGAAGCTTGCGCTCATCCTCCGTGAGGTGAGGATAGGGAACCTTCTCCCCTACCCCCAATTGCTCTAGGACAATCCTAGCTGTAGCCTCAGCAGAAGCCCTGGCTTCAATGATTGTATTTTCCAGACTACTTCTCAGTACCTTATCTAATGTATGCATACTCATCCCTTCTTCTTATCGAACGACGACAGGCCCTTTCTCTACTGCCCTATTGAGAGCTACACGAAGTTCTTCCAACCAAGCATCAACATCATCAGGGGTTCGCAAGGTCGGTTTCTTGACAGTGATGAACTGGGTCTCTGGCTCCATCGAGCGAGCAGATTCGACAAGTATCTCAGCATATCGCCCATTCATAGCTGCTATACGGTCCCTCAAGCCTTCCAACCCTATGGTATCGAGGGTCTTGATGATGGACTCACTATCCTGTACGGCAAACTGAGGTTTTGCTTTCTCAAGCAACTGCCTGGTCAACCGTAAATTATGCTTCTGATCAGGTTGGAGCTTGTTCCAATTCTCATCAGAATTAAGCCCCTCTTCTCCCTTGCTCCAAGCCCTATCCCATCTTTGTTCCAAAGTATTCAACTCATCACGAAGCAACTGAGTGAGGTTCTTTATCAAGGGTTCTATAAGATCAGGGTCAACGAGCAACTGCCTCTGTTGTTCAATCATGGAGACTTGAGCAATAAATACGTTGTCTTGGTCCAAAGAAGCGGCATGCTCAGCTAGGTTTTGAAGCAGTACCCATCGAGGCCATTTTTTTCCAATTTTTTCAGCAAGGGTTCCCCACTCCTTGATGGACTTTATAATAACAGAGT
>CAZPOJ010000365.1:0-2116 GCA_964588005.1 uncultured Sphaerochaeta sp. | reverse complement strand
TTGAACCGTCTTGCAACATGGGCAAGGCAGACGCACCTGTGGGCCTTGCCAAGGTAAGAATCATAGGCCCCGTAACCGTCCGCCATCACCCATCCGGTGTAGTCGGCTGTTTTTGATACAGTATAAATACCTAAAATGATAATAGGGAATTCCCTAGTTTGATCGTTAAGGAAAGAGGTGGGACACTTGCAGTTCAGTCCCATTCAAATCTACCTTCTTGTTAGCTACAACTACAAGGAGATCAAACGGAGAATGCTACAAATGTCCCAAATAGAGAATATCAGAAACCTGCGGTTAGAAGGAAGCACGGTGGCTGAAATAAAGAAGATTACCAAGCTTGATAGGAAGACTATAGACAAATACCTTACCAAGACGGATTTTAACGTTACTGTAGAGGATATGGTCTTTACCCCGGCCACAAGTAAGCTCGACCCTTACAAGTCCATTATCGACAAGTTGCTTGAAAAGGAATGTGATTATTTCCATAAACAACATTTTACGGCAACAAGGATGCATGAGTACCTGTTCGTAAAACTAGGGCATAAGGAACTGGAGCACTCATATCATCTTGTACGCAAATATATGTTGTCCTATAGGAACAGTCGTAAAAGGGAATATGACAGTCCTGGATCCATGAAGCTCGTATGGCATCCGGGAGAGGCCCAATGTGACTTTGGACAAGCTGATTTCTATGATCCTGACGGGACTCTGGTTCGTAGGCATTATCTGGTGCTTTCCTTTCCTAACAGTAATAAAGCTGTCTATGAGATCCTGCCAGGGGAAAATGGGGAGTGTGTCTGCCAAGGGTTGCTCGATTTCTTTATATTCTTAGGATTTGTGCCTAGAGTGATAGTTTTCGACAATGCCACCGGAATTGCCAAGCGCATCTGTAACATTGTGCAGCAGTCGGAACTGTTCACCAGGTTTCGTCTTCATTATCGGTTCATCGCACGATTCGCTAACGTGCGCTCAGGGTGGGAAAAGGGGAATGTCGAGAATAAAGTCGGCACTCTGCGTAGGAACCTTTTGGCTCCACCACTCCAAATCAGTTATCCCATCCAGACCTTCAACAAGGAGGTCCTGATACCTGAATCGTTTGCTTTCAGGACTGAGGAACCCCACTATGAGAAAGGGATTTCAGGTAACGAGCTCTACAAGCTTGATGAGGAGAACATGATCCCCCTACCTCCAACACCTTTCGAAGTTGCCCGTATCGAGCCCAGGAAGTCCAACAATACTGGGATCGTCGTGATCGACAATGTCCATTCGTACGTCCTCGGGTCAGGCCATTCATCTGAGGATGTCCTTGTGGCAAAGGGTGCATGGGACCTGCGCATATATTCTAGGGACGGTCATTTCATAAAGAGCTTTCCCCGAGAATATGGTTCCTTGCCCACCCAGACCTATGACATAGAGGCGATTCTGTCGTCTCTCGTCCACAAGCCCAATGCATGGCTTAATAGCCATGTGAGGGAGGCGATGCCCCTTGGCGGGTTCAGGGACTATATTGATGCAAGTGAGAGCAACACGAAGAAAAATGCAATTTACATGCTGAACGAGTGCGCTGACCGGTTTGGGTTCGGCAATGCAAGCATTGCAGCCAACCAGCTTTGCAAGGATGGGAAAATTCCCAAGCAGGAAGACATATTTGCATTGTGCAACAGGATGGTGTCATTTCCCTTGGAGCTTAGTGAAAATGCCACCAATGTCAGCCTCTCCATGTTCGACGCCCTGCTAGAGAAGGGATCCATGAAGGAAGCCTTATGAGCAAGACAGTAAAACATACAAAGCATGATAATGTCATGCTTGAGCTGGATATGCTCATGAGGAAATTCTACTTCTCACGCGATACCATCGCTGAAGCTAGGGAGACAGGGACTCCAGGTCAAGTTAAATTCTTCGCGAAACTGTTGGGAAATGAAGTGGAAAGGAGATCTGTGGCAAGGGTCTCCAGGATGATAAAGGGAGCAGGATTTCCTACTATCAAAAGTATCGACGATTATGATTTCTCCAATGTCAGCTTCCCTCAGCTTATGGGGGAGAAGGATATCAGGTCATTGTCATTCATAGACAAGAAGAGGACTCTGGTATTTTATGGTATTTGTGGCTCTGGGAA
>CAZPOJ010000364.1:0-2123 GCA_964588005.1 uncultured Sphaerochaeta sp. | reverse complement strand
GCTCTGGTGGAACAGCAGAAATCGATCGGGACAACGCCCGAGGTCAGGCTCAAGACCCTGCGACGACTTATCGCCGCCAAGCCCATAGTGCGCATCCTGGAGGTGCATGACGGGCTATCGGGTCTTATTGCTGAGACTGTTTCCATCGACAAGGGTGGGGAGCTTTCCTTCTTTGATGGCATGTGGTCCTCCAGCCTTACTGACTCCACCTCCAAGGGGAAACCTGACATAGAGGCAGTTGACCTTACCACCCGCATGCAGGGGGTGACTGACGTCCTGGAGTGCACCACCAAGCCGATCATCTATGATGGTGACACCGGTGGCCTTGCCGAGCATTTTGTTTATACCGTAAGGACCCTGGAGCGTAATGGCATCTCAGCGATCATCATCGAGGACAAGGTGGGACTGAAAAAGAACTCCCTCTTTGGAACCGATGTAAAGCAGGAGCTCGCTCCCATAGAGGACTTTTGCAATAAGATCAGCATGGGCAAGCGCGCCCAGGTCACCAAGGAGTTCATGATCATAGCCCGTCTTGAGTCCCTCATAGCAGGGGGGACTGTTGATGAGGCCCTTGAACGGGCCTTGGCGTATGTAAGTGCAGGTACTGATGCCATCATGATCCACAGCAAGCACAAAAGTGGTGAGGATATCAAGGAGTTTTGCCTGCGATTCCGCAAGGAGTATGCCACCGTCCCCATAGTGCTGGTTCCCACCACCTATAACCAGTTCACTGAAAAGGAGTTCCAGCTTTGGGGTGCCAATATAGTCATCTATGCCAACCATATGCTGCGCGCAGCATACCCTGCGATGCTCAAGGCTGCACAATCAATTCTAACCCATGGACGCTCCCTTGAAGCAGACCCCTTGTGCATGCCCATCAAGCAGATCCTGGAACTAATTCCTGGAACAAAGTAGGAGAAACCTTATGATCGAACCACAACTCTTTGTAGAAGAGGTGAAAAAGGGGGGGACAGCTTTCTTTACCGGAGTGCCTGACTCCCTGCTCAAGTCCCTCTGTGCCTATATCACCGACACCGTGGATGACGAGCACCACATCATAGCAGCCAATGAAGGCAACGCCGTGGCGCTTGGATGTGGCACCTATCTTGCCACTGGCAAGATTCCCCTCGTCTATATGCAGAACTCAGGGCAAGGAAATGCAATAAATCCCTTGCTCTCCCTCGCTGATGAGGATGTCTACCAGATTCCACTTCTGTTGGTTATAGGCTGGAGGGGGGAACCCGGGAAGGCTGATGAGCCCCAGCATATCAAGCAGGGTAAGGTCACCCTCACCCTGCTTGAGGCCATGGGCATTCCCTACCAGGTTCTCCGTGATGATGAAGAAGAACTGAAAAGCCAGATAGCACAAGCCTATGCAACCATGAACGAGGGCCTTGCTCCCTATGCCCTCATTGTCAGGAAAAATCTGTTTGCCGAGTATACGCTTACAAGTGGTAGGCAACCTTCGGGGACCATGAGTCGGGAGGAGGCCATCGATTGTATTGTTGGCAAAGCTCCTGCTTCATCAATCTTTGTTGCAACCACAGGGATGGCTTCGCGCGAACTCTATGAAATCAGGGAGAAGCGTGGGCACTCTCACGAGCGTGACTTCCTTACGGTAGGCTCTATGGGCCATACCTCCCAGATAGCCTTAGGGATTGCCCTCGTTCGTAAGGATAGACAGGTTTACTGTCTCGATGGTGATGGAGCCACCCTTATGCACCTGGGTGGCATGGCCATCATCGGAAGCAAGAAGCCTCAGAACTACTGCCACATCATCTTGAACAATGGATCGCACGACTCAGTTGGCGGTCAGCCAACTGTGGCACGCGATGTCCTGTTGGTGGAGACCGCTTTAGCCTTAGGCTATGATTCAGCCCTGCAGGTCTCTACCAAAGAGGAGCTAGCCGCTGTTCTAAAAGAGCATGATAGTGGCCTGCGCTGTATTGAGGTGTTGGTGAGGAGAGGAAACAGGAAGGATTTGGGAAGGCCCAAATCCACTCCTATTGAAAATAAGCATGCTTTCATGCGCTATATTGCAGAGGGGTTGAAATGATACGTGAAGCGGTAATCTTAGGCGCTGGTTTAGGTTCAAGACTGAAGGATGTCACCAAGGATATGCC
>CAZPOJ010000363.1:0-2125 GCA_964588005.1 uncultured Sphaerochaeta sp. | reverse complement strand
CTAGTTTGCAATTTCAGATTGGAAGATCATTGGATACTCCCCTGTCGGCTTATGTTTTGCCGGTCACTCCCACTCAATCGTCCCAGGAGGCTTGCTGGTGATGTCATAGAGTACTCGGTTGACCCCGCTGACTTCATTACAGATCCTACTCGCAACACGCTCGAGTACCTCAGGAGGGAAACGGTACCAGTCCGCTGTCATCGCATCCTCACTTGTTACAGCACGCAGGGAGCAGACCTCCTCATAGGTCCTCTGGTCCCCTTGTACCCCGACACTCTTTACTGGCAGCAAGCAGGCCAGAGCCTGCCAGATCTCATCATAGAGGCCAGCCTCTCTGATCTCTTCGATAAAGATGGCATCGACCTCACGCAGGGTATCCAGGCGTGTCTTGGTGACCTCACCGACGCAACGTACCCCAAGTCCTGGACCGGGGAAGGGGTGACGGTTCACCATATCCTCAGGCAGGCCAAGTTCACGTCCAAGTTCACGTACCTCGTCCTTGAAGAGCTCGCGCAAAGGCTCAAGCAGGTCCCACTTCAAGTCCTCAGGAAGGCCTCCTACATTGTGGTGACTCTTGATAGTTACCGATGGGCCTCCAGAGGGGCTCTTGCTCTCGATGACATCAGGATAGAGCGTCCCTTGTGCGAGGAAGGAGATCTCCCCTGCACTTCTGGCAGCCTCGTAGAAGGTATCGACAAACACCTTGCCTATGATCTTGCGCTTAGCCTCGGGCTCGGTTGTCCCAGCAAGCGCAGTGAGAAACGCATCCTGGGCATCAGCATACTGCAACCTAATCTTATAAGAATCACGGAAGACCTTCTGCACCCTCTCTGCTTCTCCCTTGCGCAACATGCCGTTGTTGACAAACACACAGACCAACTGGTCCCCGATGGCCTGATGGATCAGAACCGCGGTCACCGCTGAGTCCACGCCCCCGGAAAGACCGCACAGCACCTGCTTGTCTCCGACCTTCCTACGAATCTCTTCAATTGCAGAGAGGACGAAGGAACCCATATCCCAATCGGGGGAGGCTTTGCAGATATCTAACACAAAGTTAGCAAAAAGCTGAGTACCCTCTTGAGTGTGGATCACTTCAGGGTGGAACTGCACCCCATAGAACTGCTTATCCTTATTTTCCAGGACGGTGTACTCACAGTTCTTGGTCCTGCCGGTAGCCTTGAAGCCTTGGGGAAGTTGGGAGACCGAGTCGCCATGGCTCATCCAAAGTTTAGATTTTTCAGAAATACCTTTCAGCAATTGGGAACTGCTGTCCAGGACTTCAAGCTCTGCAATGCCATACTCGCGTTTGGCAGGGCGCTGCACAGCCCCCCCATTCTGGACGCTCATGACCTGCAGGCCATAGCAGATTCCCAAGATGGGAATCCCCAGGGAGTATATCTTCTCATCAGGTCGGAATGAGGCGGATTCTCCCACACTTGCAGGGCCTCCTGAGAAGATGATGCCCTTGGGCTGCATCTTCTTGAGCTCCTCTGCACTAATTGTGTACGGCACTATCTGGGAATAGACGTGCATCTCGCGCACCCGTCGTGCTATAAGCTGGCTATATTGGGCTCCGAAATCGAGTACTACAATGGTATCGTGAGCGAACTGTTGCATGGGATGCTCCTACTGGGTCTGGTTAGATGAAAAGTATAGCGAAAACTGTTTTGTGATGCTACCAAGCAAGGGAGCTTACCGGTGGGTAGGCACGCTTGACTGCCGTTGCCAGGGCAAGGCCAAGGACAACACCAACACCGCTTTGCAAAAGGTTCCAGGGAATCTCAGCAGCCGCTACCGATACACCACTGATAAAGATGGCTGAAAGGGCAAAGTACCCCAAGGATACTGTGGCCATGCAGACAATGCCTGCAAGGATCTTGGTGACAAAAGGAATCGTCACCGAACCCTTTTGGCGCACTATCAGGGCTACGAGCAACCCTTCAACGCCATGGACCACAAACGAGATGGGAGCCCACTGGGCGTAGCCGCTGAACAGGTCGGCAAGGGCTGTTCCCAACCCCGCTGCAATGAAAGCCGACCAGGGCCCAAAGGTGAAGGCGATAAAGCAGATGGCGACATCACAGAGGTTGATGTAGCCCTTTGCCGTGGGAATACGCACTATCAT
>CAZPOJ010000362.1:0-2137 GCA_964588005.1 uncultured Sphaerochaeta sp. | reverse complement strand
CGCGTGAGGTCTCCACCAAATACTCCCATACCGCTGGCAATAAAAGCGACTTCTGGGCTTATCGGATATTCTTGGTCGAAAAACAACTCTCTACCTTCAAAGTCGTTGTCGATGGTATATCTTCGCCAATATATCTGCTCTTTGGTGAGGTCATATTTCAGCGCCAACTTTTTCTCATCTTCGGTCATCGCGAAGCCTTTTGGCGTTTTTAGAGCATATTCTTCGGACAAATACCAGGGTAAAAATATGGCGGTGTAATCATTTTCGCCTCTAACCGACCTATCCCACTCGTCTTTGAAGCGGTTATATCCGTTGGCAGTAGTCTCGTCAATGATAAAAGTTCCTGGCAGTTTTGGAACAGTGGCGTTCAATGACTTATCTAACAAACCGCCATTATCATCCCAGAAGGCTTTTTCCGATTTGTGCAAAAAATTAATCGTTTCACCGCGAAATAACTCGCCACCACCAGCCGTTCCAAAGAAGACGCGCGAACGAAGACCTTGTATCTCGCCAGCGTCGCCATCAAAAAAAATGCGCTCACTGTTAAACTTGCTCGTCATCGGCTTCAACTCTTTGGGCAAACTGTTATATATCATCCGCGCGCGGTCATATATGCTACTCGCGCTTGTCTCTTTGTGCGCAACGACGGCGTATGAGGCGTTCTCGTGGCAACACGCCCACCACATTCCAAGAGCCACGCATAAAGCAGTCGCCCCCTGTTGCCGAGATTTCAATATCCTTATCCGCACCGGCATTTTTAGCGCCATCCGACGCTCCACCTCATCCATCACGATTCTCTGTGCGGTGTTCAGTGTCATTCTTCCGAAAGTCCCGTCTTTTTTACCTATCATCACAAAAGTTTCGATAAATTTACGCGGATTTTCAATATA
This sequence comes from uncultured Sphaerochaeta sp., assembly GCA_964588005.1. Lineage (GTDB taxonomy): Bacteria > Spirochaetota > Spirochaetia > Sphaerochaetales > Sphaerochaetaceae > Sphaerochaeta. The sequence continues at coordinate 1,247 of CAZPOJ010000362.1, read as the reverse complement.
TGGCGCGAGCGCTTCGACGCTTTTTTCAAGTTCACCAAGATTTAGAAAGACATTATCTGCCATCTTTGACCTCTGTTGTCGCCATATCTATCTCTACGACCTCGCCTTTTTTTGCGGTAACCTCGCGTATGACCTGTTCAATCGTAATAACCGCGCGTTGTTCTTCTTTTTGGCGGAAGCGCGGGTCGATTTTTTCAAGGAGTCGAAAGGCGAGGTTGTGGTCGGGCGGAATAGGATTACCCTCTTTATCCGTCGCGCCATCCGTTCCGAGCGCCCTATTCATCACGACATTCATAAGTTTCGCGCACAAAATCTCCATCGCGCTGTCGTAGGTATCTTTAACGACGCCATCAATTTCAATGGCATTTTGAAACGCGCCGATAGAGATGCCAAAATATTTCGCGATATTTCTATCGGTGTATCCTTCGAGTTTGAGGCGGTATATTTCACGCACCCCCCCTCTCAATTTTTCATATTCTCTTTCATAAGCCATTCTTGTTACCTCGTTTTTTGTTGAAGTATTTTTTGTGGTATTTAGTGTATGTCGAAACGCCAAGCATTTTTCGAGCCATCGCTTTCTCGTGCTTGTGGGCATAGTAATACTTTTTTTGGCGTTCTGCGTTTGTCATAAGTGTATTATATAACGATGATGAGAGGATGACAACTTTTAAGTTATAAAATTTTGAGCGATAGGTGGCGGGATATCTTTATTGTCCTCGTGCCAACCCGTGTCGCTCGTGTTATGCCCCCCCCTCTACCCGCGCTACGCATAAAAAAGCGCGTAGTCTACCAGCGCGAGGCGGTTTTTGCCCTAACCGAAATCGTGTCAAGCGAAAAGTTAAAAAAATTTTCTTTAGTAAAATTATTTTAAGACAAGCGAAATTTTGCTCTTTGTTTTTGTCGCCATTATAATTATAATTAGCCGACATCGGTTAGCCAAAACGGCGGAAAGTGAGGACATACAAAGTATGGAAATCAAAAACAAGGTAGAATTCGAAAAGGTGCTTAAGACTTTAGTCTTAAAATCAGTGAGCGAGAAAACGCTTGCAAAGCAAAAAGAGATAGTTGCCTACATCGACAACCAAATCACACAATACGGAGCGGAAAAGCATATTGCTTTTCTCAAACGAGTATTCCACAACGAAAAAGTTAGTGCCACTCAATTCTTTAAGACTTTGAAAAATGTGAAGGCGAACACTGACAAGAAAAACGAGAAAAAAGCGCAGTCTAATAAGACTGAAAGCAAG
>CAZPOJ010000361.1:0-2145 GCA_964588005.1 uncultured Sphaerochaeta sp. | reverse complement strand
AAATACCCACAACGCTGAAACACAAGCCGGTGATAGTCGTTGAGAACTACGGTGAAGTCGATGGCAAGAGGGCCTATGACTCGGATGCGCAAGGCCTTTCCATCGGGCTTGCCCAGTGGAATGATCGGGGAAGCGTTGAGGCTTCTGCAAAGGTTTGGCGTCATACAGGGGAGAAGTGGTCCCGTCAGAGTGAGGAGCTCCCTTTGAACAGGGTACTCGACCTTGCCATCCTGCTGTGCAGGACCAACCTCTACTTCCAGGACGCCTACCGGTATCCAAAATATTATGATCCTGAGAATCCCCAGATAGATAGGATTGGGTTGCAAGGTGATGCAATGACTGTAGAGGTCTGCACCAACAATCCCCTCATTGATGGTGATATCCGCCTGCTTTCCGATGCCATGGCTAAGGACGGGGAACTGTTGGGTGAGCGCTTCAGAGTCCTCTCTTCCTTGCTGAAGGATATGGGGTATTGAGGTGATGCAAGGGTTGTCGCTGTGGTTGTAGCGATGTTTTCGAGAGGGAATACAAAATTAAGGTTGACTACCTGTGCCATTGGCAATACAATTTCATCACTTGTAGCATGTATTTCTACTTAAGCTTTCAAATGAATAAGCTAAAAATGAAATGCTTGTTTCCAGCCAATCCTCAAAAGAGAATGCTTAGCGTCTTTGGAGGATTTGGGCTTATAGTTTTGTGATGACTTGCTATGCTAGGTAATTCCGAACCAAATATTCTTAGGGGGATGTGATGAAAATACTACTCATCGTGCTTGTTTCACTTGTTATGGTTTTCTCGTTTGTCGGTTGTGCTTCTACAACCAAAGTTGCAGAGCATTCAGAGCCTGTAGCACAGGTTGTTCTTGGCTTTGATGGAATTCCTCAGCCAGATTGGGTGTACAAGACAGTATCAGCTCAGGATATGCATTATGAGTCTGGATATGGCAAGATGAGTGACAAGCAGATATCCATCAAGCGTGCCACGGTAGAGGCCAAGAACAAGATAGCAGCGTGGATCAGCACATCCGTCAAGGAAGTAGTGGTAACCTATGTCAACGATGCAGGAAGTGGGGACACCCGTCAGGCAGTGGATGCCATGGAGAGCATCAGCCAGCAGGTTGCTGAGGCAACGCTCTCCGGTGTCACCACCGAAGAGATGTGGATAGATGCAGAGGGTGGGGTCTGGGTCCTTTGCTCCATTCCTCTTGCAAACGTTCAGAAGAGCTTTGAGCCTGCAGCTGAGGCAGTTGCAGAGGCCTTCGTGGAAAGCGATGCAGCAGAAGCTGCCAATGCCAAGATGAAGGATGCCTTTGCCAATTTGCTGAAAAGTGCCAAGTAGCATATCTTTAGCAAGAAGGGCTAACAGGTATTTCGTCTGACACTGACTGTGTTTGTCCGGATGCGCTGATTCTGAGGGAACATCCCATATCTTGTCATTGTTGATGAGGATGGGATGTTCTCTTTTTCTGCCTGATAGGTGTTTCTTGAGCCATGCTTGTAGTGGTTTGTACCTGTTGTTTTCTCCCTTACCTCAAGTCTGTATGCTATAATCTCAAAATATCTACTCTCTAAGCTATAGTGAATCTTTGATTTGGGCAGTGGATGCGATTCAGTGCAAACGAAACACTTTTTGTAGTAGGTAGCCTTCCCCCTATGTGTCTAGGCCGAGATGCACTTGCAGGATGAGAAAATGATGTTTGGGCATGGTGTTGATTACTTCAGTAAACACTGCTGTCGAATACAAGACAAAGCCATAGAGGCTTTCAGGAGGATATATGGAAAGGCATAAGAGATACAAACGTACTTTTCTAGGGCTGGTAGTGCTCTCTCTGCTTTTTCTTGGGGGGTGTGCGACATCAGCAAAAGAGATACCAGACTCACCCCCTCCTGCTCTTGAAGAGTCCGAAGTTGTAGATCCTCCCTTCCAGGCATCCCAGAAGATAAGCCTGCTGGACATCTCCCCTGCTGATTCTCCCCCAGCACGTCCTGTCGGGTTTCACTATCAGGAGGTTCAGTCTGATGAAATCATAGAACCTGCAGTTGAAAAAGAGAGAGTCGCACTTCCCCAGCTTGATGAAACCTCAAGCCCTGTGCTTGCGAAAGAGAGCGTACCACCTATCCTCCCTGAAGAGGCTGGTGAAACTCC
>CAZPOJ010000360.1:0-2147 GCA_964588005.1 uncultured Sphaerochaeta sp. | reverse complement strand
TTCAGAATTTTAAGGATCAGTATCAGACTAAGACCTTTATTCTATGCTACTATCCTTATGCACACTTTTGGTGCATAGGAAGTAGCATTTTTTATGATCAACCTGGATGAAATGAAACGCATTGAGCTGGATATGATGAAAGAGATTCATGCCTTTTGCCTGGCTCAAAATATTACTTATTCTCTGGGCTATGGAACCCTTCTTGGAGCCGTGCGCCACAAAGGCTTTATCCCGTGGGATGATGACATCGACCTCATCATGCCTCGACCTGATTATGACAAATTCATCAAATCCTTTCAGGGTGAGCATTACAAGGTAGTCTCTTCCTTGGACCCTACCTACTGTTACCCATATGCAAAGGTCTATGACAGTCGCACATACCTTAAGGAGAATCTTCACCATACCTATCCAGACATGGGTGTCTTTATTGATATCTTCCCAGTCGATGGACTTCCTCCAGATAAGAAACACCAGCTTCGTTTGTATAGGAGGCAGAAATTCCTGTACAAGCTACATATAAGCATGAAATACCATATTTCCAATGAATGGAGCATCCCTAAGAACTTACTGTTGTTGGTTTCTCGTGGAGTCGCTATCTTTTTTCCTGTGAGGAAGGTGGTCAAAGCATTGGAACGAAATTATCTCCTCTATCCATACGAGACAAGTTCAGATGTGGCGGTTATGCTTGGGGAAGTGGAGTTGGTTCCTATAGCACGATCATCTTTTGAGCACCCTGTCTTGCTTGAGTTTGAGGACACCTCGTTTTATGCAATTAAGGACTACGATGCAAATTTGACAGGATTATACGGGGAGTATCTAAAACTGCCCCCACTTGAACAACAGGTTTCAGAACACCGCTATAAGGTTGGGTGGAAACAAGAGAAGTAGGGGATCTGTACATCATTGGGCATTTCTTCCAATGTTGGCTGTTTTGGTATATACTCCACATGATTAGGTTTTTTAGTACAAACAAGTTTTGTGAATATATTGGTAATGGGAGAGTATGATGCAAGCAATAATTCTAGCCGCAGGTATGGGCAGAAGGTTAAAAGACCTCACTTTAGATAATACCAAATGCATGATAAAGGTTAATGAAGAACGATTGATAGATCGGGGATTACGCCAACTTGATAGCCAGGGCTTGGAAAGAATTGTCATCGTAGTAGGGTATATGGGCAAGAAACTGATCGAGCATATCAGCACCTTGAATATCACAACTTCTATTATCTTTGTTGATAACCCGATTTATGACAGGACCAATAACATCTACTCCCTCTATCTGGCCAAGGAGTATCTTCTGGAGCAAGATACCTTGCTTCTGGAATCCGACCTGATCATTGAAGATGGTATCTTGGAAAGTCTTATAGACAACCCTTATCCAAGCTTAGCCTTGGTGGCCAAGTATGAAAGCTGGATGGATGGGACTGTCATCACGTTGGATGAAGAACAAAACATTATCAGTTTCTTGGATAAGAACCATTTTTGCTTCGGGGATATCCATAACTATTACAAGACAGTCAATATCTATAAATTCAGCAAGAAGTTCTCCAATACCCACTATGTGCCCTTCTTGGAAGCCTACAGCAAGGCCTTGGGTGATAATGAGTATTACGAGCAAGTGCTGAAGGTCATTGCGCTCCTGGACAAGCCTGAGATAAAGGCCTTGGTTCTTGAAGGTAAGAAATGGTATGAAATTGATGATGTGCAGGACCTTGATATTGCAGAAAGCATGTTTGCAAAGGACCCGGCAGACCGCTACGACAAGATATGTAGAAGGTATGGCGGGTATTGGAGATATCCCAAGCTCTTGGACTATTGTTACCTGGTAAATCCCTATTATCCTCCCGCAAAGTTGGTTGATGAGATGCAAGCAAGCTTTGATATCCTCTTGCGTGCGTATCCATCAGGGCAGAGGGTGAACAATCTTCTAGCTGCAAACTACTATGGATTACATGCAAGTAACGTCATCGTAGGCAATGGGGCAGCTGAACTCATTAAGGGTCTCATAGAGATGACAGAAGGCAGCATAGGCATGGTATCACCTTCATTTGACGAGTATCGTAACCGTTGTAAAGCTGATCAACTCTGTGTCTACACGGTAGAAAACAGAGATTTCTCCTATACTGCTGATGAACTGATGACCTATT
>CAZPOJ010000359.1:0-2164 GCA_964588005.1 uncultured Sphaerochaeta sp. | reverse complement strand
GACTAAGGTCAGTGCTACGGCAAGGTCAGTCTGTCCATTCTCCAGGGCCTCAACCAGGTAGCGATACTCATTTACCTTCTTGCGCTGCTCGTTGTATGACTCAGGAAGGCGGTCGAGTGCCAAATAGAGCTGGGGTGCAAGGTTCTCGTAGATGCTGGTGAGGATAGCATTGTCATTTGACTTGATCAGGGTAGCGTGAAACTCAAAGTCAGTCTGCTTGAACTGATCGATGGACTCTGTATCCTTACCGCTTTCTAGGAGGGGTAGCAGGCGCTCCATCTTGGAACAGCAACGATCGAGCGAGCGTACTATGAGCATTCTGCTGGGATCGCGGGAGAGCTCTCTTGCAGCAGAGACCTCGATGGTAGTACGTACCTGCATAAGGTCGGTGAGCAGCTTCTTGTCAGGCGTCTGGTTCCTGATCATGGACATGGAAAGCGACTCTACGAACTGATCAAGGTTATTGCTCTTTACCAGGGCTCTTTTACCCTGCTTTACTTCGATGAGCCCTTTGGCCTCAAGGTTCTTGAAAGCTTCCCTTACACTTCTGCTGCTTGCGCCAAACTGGGTGGCAAGGGTGTGCTGGCTAGGAAGGGTCTCTCCAGCCTTGTATTTCTTGTTAAGAATCATCTCTTCAAGCTGATTAGCTATCATGGTTGATTTTGTTTTTGAAGCAATGGGGAGTATCATAATAATCTGTATCCTTTTTATTGTATGCATCCTAGAGGAGTGCTGATTTTGTTACTTCTTACATAAGTAAGTCCTACCCCTCATAATATAGGGTATACCAAGAAAAAACAAGCCGATACTGATGTTATATGTAAGAAGTTAGGCAAGTGTTCTGATGAAGTAGCTAATGTATTACAGGCTAAATAATAACATAACTACATGGGCACACTTAAATTATTACATATTTCAAATATTGTAATACATCTCTTTTCTCCTTATACTTCCTGCGAAGTGACATAAGGGAATACCTGTAGGTCCTAGAAAGCGTGCACAAGTCTACCATATAAGGACAGTATTTCATTAATACCACTAGTAGATACGGAAAGGTGTCATAAGATAAATATATTTAAATTGTTATATTAAAAATAAATAAATAAATTATCTAAAAGAATATTCTTAATACCCTATAAGAAGAGTCTCGTTCTTGACACAAGTTTCTTATTGAAGTTATAGTTGTTATTGAAGAGCAGAAAAGCCTTGCACGTTTTCTGAGGAGGACACTACAAACAATGAAAAAGCATCTTCTTTTTCTCTATATTCTTTTATTGACTATAACGCTGGGAGCAACAGGAAATGCAGCGAGCGTGAGTGTCACGCTCACTACATCAGTTCCTGGGTACCTGGTTCATGGATTTTTGCCGACACTGGAAACCACTACCTTCATGGAGAATCCTACAGTCGAGGATGCATTCAATCCAGCAGGTGCTGTATTGAACTACGGCATCAAGACCAATACTGGCCTACCTCTAGTTGTAAAGGCCACTATCACCCCATTTGAAGAGCAGGATGTTACTAATCCTGCCCTAGTGCCTATTAGCCGTGTTGATGTTGGTTCTACGTCCAAGTATATTGATTCAGAAGGCAAGTACAAACTCTTGGAGTTCACCCCGACATCAGGAATGGTCTTCTATGCATACAAGTTGACGGTCTTTGTTGATCAGAGTGAAGTGCAGAACTCTCCTATTGGCAACTATGTCTCCACTGTTGAGATTGCTATAGAGACCAATTGAAAAATATAAAACCATTCTCTATAAGAAAAAAGAGGAGCCCAAACGGGTACCTCTTTTTTGTAGAGGTGCCCCAGCATTCTCTATAGATGTGACAAGGGTATGGGAGAAGTTTCCGATAGTCTTAGTTTTACTAGGAATTAAAAAACAAACCCTTCAAGATAAGAGTTCAACGATGTACTACTTGCGTTATAAGTGGTTTATAGTTAATTTCATATATTATAAGAAAATAATAAATATTCGCAATAAAATGAAAATATTTCGCTCTAGAGACAGTTATATATTGACATAAGTCTGAGTGAGGGCTATGATGTGAGCATAGATGAGAAATCCTTCGGACAACTCTCACTAAAGGAGACTTTTATGAAAAAGAAAATTTTGGCTATATCGATGATTTTAGTTTTGGCAACAGCAGGGCTGTTTGCAGC
>CAZPOJ010000358.1:0-2168 GCA_964588005.1 uncultured Sphaerochaeta sp. | reverse complement strand
CATTTGATGACCAGGACGAAGCTATTGAGCTTGCTCAGAAGTACCTCTCCGACGCCGGGTATCCCAACGGCGCAGGCTTCCCAACTCTCAGCATCCTGTATAACACCAATGAAGCTCACAAGCAGATCGCAGAGTTCATTCAGCAGGAGTGGAAAAACAACCTTGGCATCAACGTAACACTTGAGAACCAGGAGTGGCAGACCTACCTCTCCAACAGAAACCAGGGTAACTTTGTTGTTGCACGTGCCGGATGGGTCGGTGACTATGCTGATCCCAACACCTTCCTTGATATGTTTATCACCGGTGGTGGAATGAACGGCGGACGCTATTCCAGCGAAATCTACGACCTATTGATTAATGAAGCTGCCAGAATGGATGCCGGCCCAGATAGAATGGGTACACTCAGGACTGCAGAGGACATCATGATCAACCAGGATCAGGGCATGATCCCCTTGTACTACTATGTTTCTATGAACATGATAGATACAGACAAGTGGGGCGGTTGGCATAATAACATCATGGACTACCATCCACTTAAGAATATCTACCTTAAATAGTAGTCTTTAGGAAAGAGACCCCAGATTTACTATCGTTGGATTTCCTCTTTTTAGTTATTCGTTTGGAGGGCATATGAAATTAAAGAGTTTTCTGCTGTTTTTGCTGGTCTTGCTTGCCTCTCTTTTTACCGTGATGGCCAATGGGAACAATGAACTGGGGTATATACAGGTAGGGTCAACAAGTGAGGACCCTGTTGTATCGATGAAGACCCTCACCACTATCAGCCGCTATGATAAGGCTCTTTGGGATACGTTGGAGAGGGAGTATGAAGGGATCAACAACACTGTCCTCTCCAAGTTCTCAGAAGCCATTGATGCATTCTATGCCCTGGAGCCGGAGATCTGGGAGACCGATGAGATGTTCGAAGAACGTCTCGCTCTGGAGGAGGAGTTGCTCGTCGATGCCTTCTATCATGAAGTGGAGAAAATAGCCTTGGAGCTGCTTGGTGCCGCTGAGGAGCAGTCAATACTGCTCGATGGGTATGCTGCAAAAGCTCGGGCCAACCTTCTTCGATCACGAACCCTTGCCTCCAGTTCGCTCACGGTACAAAGCAATTCCTATGACCGTAATACACGACTGTGGTCTCTATCCCTTACCAGTTCCGACAAGAGAGTTCCTTTTACTGATCTTGGTGTTGTCATTGACTTCACGACCATAGGGGATGAAGAGCTTACAAGGACTGAGATCATCAAGTTCGATGAGGCGGTCAAGGGCAATAGCCTGACAGCAACAGCTGATTGGCACTATATGCAAGACTCTTCTGACGGAAGTTTCCTTCTTGGCATAGATTTCCTGTCCATCACCAATCCCCTCACAGGCAGCAACTACGCGGTGAACCTGGCGAAGCCTATCCTTATCAAGACCTACAGGGTAACTGGGGAGACGGTTCCGACTCTCACTGTACTAGAAACCACAATGGATTCAATATCAGGGGTTACCAACCTCGTCTATAGTGACGAAGTAGGGGATAGCTATAGCTTGAGTTCAACAAATGATACGCACTTCCTTGCTTGGAACGTCTCCAAGCAAGGGCAACGACCTATACCAGCTTCTCCTGTTGTATCAACTGACGATCCCGTTATAGAAGAGCCTGCAATTGTAGAAGATGAGGGAGCAGAGGAAAAGAGCCCTATGATGCCCAACATCCCCTTGACCCGCCTCGATGGGGTTGTCACCTCTCTTTCTATTGTGAGAGGAGACAAGCCCGCTGTCATCAACTACTTCGCCTCATGGTGCCCGCCTTGCAAGCAGGAGCTTCCTCACTTCCAGAAGGCTTTTGACGAGTATGGGAACGAGGTAAGCTTCATCTTCCTGGATGCCCTCGATGGGCAGCGTGAAACGCTGAAGACCATAAACGCATTCATCGAGAGCTTTCCGTTTACCGGGCCTGTCTTCTATGACAATGGTGAATTTGCCATGACTTTCCAGACCAACAGCTTGCCCACCACTGTCTTTATCGACAAGGATGGCAGGGTGGTCAAGGGTTATCTGGGCTTTGTCCCTGAAGAAGTTCTATACGCCGACATAGCAGATCTTCTACACTAGAACTTCCTGAGTGGCCTATAGTTCCAGCAGCTTCTTCGCCATAGTATCAGCCATGAACTCCAAAC
>CAZPOJ010000357.1:0-2169 GCA_964588005.1 uncultured Sphaerochaeta sp. | reverse complement strand
GAGGATGAGGCTATGGACCTCCAGGCGGTAAGTGAAGGGATGCAGGAGCTTTACAACGAGATCATCGTCCCTGCAGGCCTTGATCCGTTGCAGATTGTATTTGAGTGCGGGCGCGTGATCACCGGCCCCTATGGTTACCTGGTGAGCTCCGTCAGGCATGTGACGAGCAAGTACAAGGAGTATGTGGGCCTTGATGCCTCCATGAGCGACCTCATGCGCCCCGCCCTCTATGGTGCCTACCACCATATCACCGCAGTGGGCAAGCAAGAGGAAGCGCACGACCACCTCTATGATGTGACAGGCTCCTTGTGTGAGAACAATGACAAGTTTGCCATCGACAGGGCCCTGCCCAAGCTTGCTAAGGGTGATCTGGTGGTCATCCATGATGTGGGGGCCCACGGCCATGCCATGGGGTTCAACTACAACGCTAAGCTTCGTCCTGCCGAGTACCTCTTGCGCTCAGACGGTCAGGTGGTCATGATCCGCAGGGCACAGACCTATGATGACTTTGTTGCGACGCTACGCTTCGACGGGGCGGAGGTTGTGCTCTGATGCATAGCTTTCCCATACGTGTCTACTATAGCGATACCGACTGTGGGGGCATTGTCTACCACGCCAACTATCTGAACTTCGCCGAGCATGCACGCACCGAGCTGCTCAGGGATATCAGCATAGCAGCAAGGCAGACAGGCTCCCATAGGGCCCTTATGGAACAAGAGGAGCTTGCCCTGGTGGTCAAGTCGGTCAGTGTCGATTATCAGCGACCTGCCTACCTTGACGACCTGCTGCTTGTCGAGACGGAGGTGGAGCAATCCAAGCGCTTTTCCATCGTATTCCGTCAGACGGTCAAGCGCGAGGGGGAGGTCCTGTGTGTTCTCTTGGTCAAGGTCGCCGCCATAGACACGGTGACCATGCGCCCAAAACTGATGCCCCCCTGGTTTGTCCCTGCAGTCAATCAGCTGTAGGCAGAGCCTTCCAGTCTGTGGTATAGCGAGGTGAGAGGTAGGCTTGAGCCATCAGGTCGCCTTTGATCATCGTCCCCGCTGTCCCGCAGAGCAGGGCCTTTCTTCCATAGGATCGCTGGATCTCCTGCACTACAGGGGAGAGACTCTGTTCTTGGAATATTCTTTTTTGTTCCCACTCTGCGTTGAATAGTGAATACTGATGCACCCCCTGGGCTTCCAGGTATGTTGCCCATACCCGGCTAGCCTTGTAGGGGGCTCTTCTATATATGGAGGCGAGGCATGTTTTAGCAGCAGCGAGCAGCGTCGGGGTGTAGGCGGAGCCTTGGGAGAGGAGCACGGTTGCCGAGGGACTCTGGTAGTCATCTCGGAAGCGGCTGGTATAGAGGGCTACGGTGATCTGTCGTGCCTGTTTTCCCCGCTTGATAAGCTTTTCACTGAGATTTGCACAGTGGCAGGCAAGGCTCTGTTCAAGCTCCTCAAAGCTCTCTTTCGGTTTCTCAAAGGAGATGCCGCTACACAACGAGATACTTTTTTCCCCCTCCCTGGGAACCGAAGGCACTCCGCGCAACTCCCTGGCTGTCTGCAAGCCGGTGATGGTGCAGTGCTTTTCAATCCAAAGGTCATCCTTGGCGATGAAGTCGTAGGCTGTGCGCACCCCCAGGCGCAGCAGTTGGGCCTCCCTTCTCCTTCCGATGCCCCAGACCTCGGCTATCATGGTCCTCTTGAGCATCTCCTCTTCATCGCCGGGTGCGAGAATCTTCACCCCGCAAGGGAGGCGCTTGCCCTCATGGTTTGCAAGCTTGGCAAGCGTCTTGGTGCGTGCAAGGCCCAAGGAGACGGGGATGCCGGTAAGGCGGATGATCTCATTGCGAATCCTTTCCACCTCGTCCTGGGTAGGATCGGGGAGGGTGAAGAACGCCTCATCGATGGAGTAGACCTCCCTGTTTCCCACCAGGGAGTACAGGGTATCCATGACCCTGTCGGAGAGGTCCTGGTAGAGGGTGTAGTTGGAGGAGAAGACGGCAGCCCCGACTCGTTGCAGGCATTCGCGCGCTTCAAAAAGAGGCGTGCCGCGCTTGATGCCGAGCTTTTTGGCTTCGTTGGAGAGGGCTACGATGCACCCGTCGTTATTGGAGAGCACCACCACTGCGCGATGGCGCAAATCAGGGCGGAACAGGCGCTCACACGAGGCGTAAAAGCTATT
>CAZPOJ010000356.1:0-2183 GCA_964588005.1 uncultured Sphaerochaeta sp. | reverse complement strand
TATTAAGCACCTTCTCTCAGCAAAAGTCTCGAGAAACCCATCAGATAGAGGACAAGGGCAAAAGATTGTAGAAAACTATTGTTTTCTAGAAAGCCCTCCCGGTTGCCTATCCTTAATCTTATCACTATCTTTTTATCCAGAGCCCAAGCTTGACGAACAGATAAAAACAACGTATGAATAGATACACATATATTATTGAGGTACCATGCTAGAATTCCATACACCGTCCGAAGAGGACAGATCCTATTTTCCCACAGAGAGCAAATATCTTGCTTATGAATATTACTACTCCTACAGCGTCATCTGGGGTGAAGCCATCGGGCTCACCCTTTGCAAGACCGATACAGCATTCTATATGCACCTTGCAACAGATGATGTCTTCCTGCTCCCCATAACAGACGACCTGCCCAAGGCGATGGCTGAACTGGAAGAGCACTGCAAGGAGAGCGGACAGCGCTTCCAGCTGGAGTGTGTGCCCACAGAGGAAGCTGAAGAGCTCAAAAAGCTCGGCTACACGGTCGAACATGTGAGAAACCTTGATGACTACCTCTACGAAAGTCAGAAGCTCATCAAGCTCAGCGGAAGAAAACTGCAAAGCAAACGAAACCACATCTCCCAGTTTGAACGCAGGTATACCTACTCGGTACGCCCTTTGCGTACCGAGCAGGAGAGAGACGAGTGCTACAAGATGGCATCAACGACCTGGTTGGAAAACCAAGACTGTGAAAGTCCGGAGATCAAGGCAGAACTGGGGGCCCTAAGGCGTACCTTTGACAACTGGGATAGCCTCAAGCTGGTTGGTATCCTTATCTGTGTCGACCACCACCTTACAGCCTTCACCATCGGAGAGGTCATTGATGACAAGCTCGCCATCGTCCACTTCGAGAAGGGGGATACCTCCTATGCCGGCATCTACTCGGTCATCAACCAGCTTTTCTGCTCGATGTACCTCTCTGATGTCAAGTACATCAACCGCCAGGAAGATGCGGGAATCCCCGGTCTGAGAAAGGCGAAGCTCTCCTACAAACCCGACCTTATGGTTGAAAAGTTCCGCATAACGAGGCAAGCATGAAGATTGAGCGTGCAACAACGAATGACTTTGAGGACCTGAAACTACTCTGGTCGATAGTGTTCCAGGAGGAACCTGAGTTCCTTGAACGCTTTTTTGCCCAGCGATTCTTCCCTGAGCATATCGTTGTAGCACGCAAAGAGGGGGAGATAGTCAGTGCCCTCCATGCGCTGCCCTCGACCTATGTGCAGGACGGCAAAGAGAGACTGTGTGCCTTCATCGTAGGGGCGGCCACCTACGCTGCCCACCGCAAACAGGGCATCATGGGCGAACTTTTGGCATACACCAAAGCAACATACGACTATCCCATCACGCTCTTCCCTGCAATCAGGCCCTTCTATGAAGCAAACGGCTATATAACTACCTCTACCGTGGAGGAGTACAGGCTCCCAAACAACGGCCAAAGCAAAGAGAAGAATGCACTCAACGCATCCCTCCATGAACAGAATCTTCCCCCCTCCTCCCTCGATACAATCTACCGGGAGGCAACCAAGGAGGAGGGAGCACTCATGCGTGATGAGATGGGGTGGTCCTTCCTTATAGAAGGGTATGAACTGATCTCAGTGAACGGCGCCTATGCCTTCATCAAGGATGGCATAGCTGTAGAGGCGATGGCCCTTGATACGGATACAGCAATGAAGCTTGTTTCTCACCTGCAGAACAATCAGGTAGAGCGGATACGTGTCATCCCCAACTCGCCTTTTGCAACCCTGCTCGAAGGCCCCTTTACCCAGATCCCTATGGGTATGAGTACAGACCCATCCATGAGCGGTGTCTATATAGCAGAGCAGTATTGATTGACAAAACTATTTTGAATAACCTATCTGAACCCTTAATTTCTCAGAGGCACAAAAAAGAGACCTCCCTCAAGATCTCTTTTATCCAGACAGTCTACACAAGGTAATCTCTGTCTGTCAATTTCACTCATAGTATAGGAGCAAATAAAGTATTTGGCAATGTTGTGAAAGACGCTCTCTATCATGAGTATGGGAGTCGATGAGCGGGGCTATAGAACAAAGCAGTATTAGACAATCATGAGATCTTAGGCCAGGGGAGAGTGTAAGAATTGGATAGGCACATAAGACGAACCAGAGGGCACCCATATCGGTGCCCT
>CAZPOJ010000355.1:0-2187 GCA_964588005.1 uncultured Sphaerochaeta sp. | reverse complement strand
ACTAACATCATCAAATCCAACTATCCCGCCAAGTCTTATATGCCCTGTAGCAGAATTATTGGCATCGTAGTACTTATCAATTGCATGCAAGGACAAGTCGAGAATCTTTGGTGTGATGGTCCCCTGTATGGTTGTGTCGTCTACAGGCTTGGTATAGTTAGCTGCATCCTGGCCACTGAGCGCATAGGTAACAATAAGACTCTTATTGTTACCTGCATCACTGTCAACATACGTCGCTTGGGCTGTTACTGATACATCATCATCACCCATTATGCCAACGAGCGAGCCAGCCTGGACGGGGAGGGTATTGGTGCCGTCATACACCTTATCTCTTGAGCGTGGAAAGCTGGGAGCGGTTATAGTGAGGGGCTTCTCTGTGATAGACCCAGTGTGGGATATAGTAAGGTCCAGTGGGGCATACTTGCCTGCAATGTCAGGATCTTGGGAATAGTTCAAGGTATAGGCGACTGTAATCGGTTTATTTGCACCTACATTCTTGTCCCTATAGGTGGCAGTAGCTCGAGCCGACACCTTTTCATCACCTGGACGGAGACCGGAGAGAGAACCTGCTGTGACCTCTAGGGTATTGGTGCCGTCATACACCTTGTCTCTTGAGCTTGGAAAGGTAGGGTCACCTATTGTCAAAGGAAGGGGTTCAAATTGCACTTGCACCCGCAAGCCAACCTTCTGACCTTCTTTTAGGACAATCTCCTGCACCCCTTTTCCTATCTGAACTCTATTAGCTCCAGTGCCTTCAAAAGCTAGGACTGTAAAGCTCCATTTCCCAGGAGCAATATTCGGAATTATGACCTCATTGCCAGGGAGTACAACTGGTAGATTGATGGTAGCTTTGCTCCCTTCCAGACTCCCTGAAATTGTATATTCCGTTACATACGTCCTAATTGAATTTTCAGCCTCAATCCTTAGGGCAACTTCTCCCATCTGAATCAACAGATCACTACATCCAACAAAGGTGAGTAATAGAGAAGCAAGAAGCACAAGCACAATAGAAAAGCTCTTATGGAAATGGTTCATAGTACCCACCCTATTTAGAAAATCGAATGCCTGCCTGACACCCGTACATAATTCCTACATGCTCTTTTTCAAAGAAAAGCACACCAAGAGGAGCGATAAAGAGGGTTTTCCTCTCATCGATTGCATATGTAAGATAGAGAGCAAAGCGAACTTGTTGATCAATGAAAAGCTTAAGGCTATTAATTCCATCATTATCAAAATCTCCCTCAAACAAGTGGAATAGAACGCCATATCCAAATTCAGGAATTAGGGTCATCTTTTCAGAAAGAGGGTGAGGATGTCCAAAACCAATGGCCAGAGAAAAAGCCTGCTGTGATTTTACCCAATTGTTTTTTGGAGGACCTTTGCTGAAGGTAAGGCCTGCATACCAAAGGTATTTTCCTAAGGAGATATTTGCCTGAACACCCCCACCAATGAGATATGAATAGCTTGTACTGCAAGTACCGATAGGAAAGAGGCTATAGGCCTTAAGATCAAAGGATGTAAGCAGAGGGAGCTTTGTTTTTTCTTTTTGAGGGATAACCTTCTTTAGAAGTTGGTCCTCCGGATATATGTGGGGTGGGTTCAGTTTTTTAGTCTCTTCTGCCTGTTGGACAAAAAGAATTTCTGGTTCACTAGTAAAAGGAACAATAACCAAGGCAGATCCAGATGTATCGACCGTCTCCAATAGATTCTTTGGTTCGCTCCGGTAGTCATGATCGAATTGCTCAACTACAGAACTGACAGGCTTGGTGTCAAACCAGAGATGGTCCTCAGGAGGATACGTAGCAAGATTCCAGCTATTATCTTCCTTGTCATATTGGTAGACGTAGGTCTCACTCCACCTATCATCTACATATGATTGCTGGACAAACAGAAACTCTTTAGCACTATCAAACTCTTCAATAGCCAAGACCAATCCAGAAGCATCGATAATCTTCCAAGGCTTGTTTGGTTCAGTACCATGTTGGTATCTAAATATCGGCTCTATAGGGTTTGTAGCCTGGATACGAAATCTCAGAAGGTATTTCGTTGGAACATGAACAAGCTTCCAAGCATTTTCCTCTTGCTCGTACGTATATGCCGTAATCTTGTCCCATATGCTTTCTTTTTCTGATTGTTGCACAAACAGGTACTCTGTTTCACTATCAAAATCTTCCAAAACTAAGGGAT
>CAZPOJ010000354.1:0-2199 GCA_964588005.1 uncultured Sphaerochaeta sp. | reverse complement strand
CATGGGCAGTATCCTTCACAAGAGAATGCAGAACATCCTCCAATTGGTCTATAAGTATTTCTTTTGAGAACATTGTATCAGAGTAAAGCTTGGCCTGCTTTCCCATTTCCAACCTTTCTTCACAAGAAAGATTGGAAAAGGCTACTATAGCATTGAAAAGGCCCTGAGCATCTTCAGCATCGGAGACAAAGCCAGCCTTTGCTTCGGTGACAACCTGTTGCACTTCCCCATCAGCAGAAACAAGGATAGGTACTCCACAAGCAAGGTATGACTGCACTTTGGCTGGGATGGTCTTGGAGAAGATAGGACTTTTCTTCAGTATGACCAGGCCTGCATCAGAGGCAGCAAGGAGGGCTGGGATTCTTTCAGCTGGTTGTCTTTCGATAAAGACAAACCAATCTTCAAGATTGTTGGTAGAGACAAGATCAAGCAGACGATCCTTGTCACTACCATCACCTACAAGGACAAACCGAACAGGGATGCCCTGCTTCTGTAGCAATAAAGCGACAGGAATAAGGATATCCAAGCCCTGTGCCAGGCCTATGTTGCCTGTAAAAGTGAAGGTAAGTCTTACATCAGAAGCAAGCAGTGTTTGTTCAGGGGAGCCCTTCTCGATCGGTTGATAAAACTCCTCTGCATACTGGGGCCAAAACAAAAGCTTCTCAGCAGCAACACCCCGCTCGGCAATGGTCTCTATAAAACTCCTTGATGATGTCAGAACCTTATCGGTACGACGGTAGATGGAATCTACCATCCTCCCTATCGGTTTGATGACCAGAGGAGAAGAAATACCTGTTATGACCTCAAAACTCTCTGGCCATAAATCAAGGATGTAGATTGCACAAGGAATCTTTCTTCGTTTGGCAAACCAGACACCCACCAGACTCTGGGTCATGGGGGAGCTCATGTTCATGAACACTACGTCTGCTTTCTCTCTGGTACAGTGGGCAAAGAACCAACCTGAAACAACAAAGGATATGTAGTTCAGCGTAAGGCCTATAAAGCCCTTCCCCCTTGGGATGACAGGAAGGTGGATGATTTCAATGTTTTGATAAGTTTCCCTTCTCTTACGAAAGAGGTCATACCCTGGAAAAAACTTGCCTTTGGGATAGTTTGGAATACTGGTAACAACAGTTACCGTGTGGCCTCTCTTAACCAAGGCAACGCATATATCGTTGATGCGCATCTGTTCGGGATAAAAAAACTGTGATTCGACCAGTATATGCACACTATGATCCTAGTACACAGATAATAGAGTATGAAATGCTCATCGGCCACCCTTCATACCCAGGAAGGTTTCAAAGGTCTGCATGATGATCTGGATATCAAAAGACAACGATTTGTTCTTTACATAGTACAAGTCATACTCTGTCTTTCTAATATACTCTTCCAAGGTGGTTGTGTGTCCATAATTTATCTGGGCCCATCCTGTAAGGCCGGGTCGGACCATGTTACGGAACCCGTAGAAAGGAATCGCCTCTTTCCACTTGTCGTGGTAAATACCCATCTCAGGGCGAGGCCCGACTACTGACATGGTACCATTGAGGATATTGAAGAACTGAGGAAATTCATCAATTCGAGTCTTTCTTAGGATTTTCCCAACCAAGGTAATACGTTGGGTAATGGTACCATTGGGATCTGCAGAGTTTTCTAACTGCTTATCTTCCTTCAGGCTTCTAATCTTATAAAACATGAAAGGCTGTTCATACAGCCCCACTCGTTTTTGCTTGAAAATAACAGGAAAGCCTGAATTCAGAACCACTAAAATACCAAACAGCAGAATGAACGGTGCGGTGAGGATGCCCATGACCAAGCCAAACACAATATCCATGATCCTCTTCTCTTGGGAGATGGGTGTCTGGTTGAAGAATATCTCGTAGTAGTCCTTGTACTCCTCTGCAATGGTCAGGGGAATGCGGTAGAGCCAGTCTTCCACTACTTCGGTGATGTAAAACTTCTGGGTACCTTTCTTTTCCAACTGGTACACCTCAACAGACAATTCCCTAAACAGCTTGAGATTTGCAATGATGATGACACGATTACCAATATCCTTGAATAGTGATTGCGCCTCAGCAACAGAAGAGGCCCACTGGGAAATAACAATCTTGCCCTGGGCAGAATCTTCAACCTCTGCAAGAAGGCTACCATAGGTTGCCTTATCGCCAATGACGATACAGTGCATAGTGGGAATCTTGCTTA
>CAZPOJ010000353.1:0-2206 GCA_964588005.1 uncultured Sphaerochaeta sp. | reverse complement strand
TGGAACTATAAGGATCCCAACCGGAAGGCTGAGATCATATACGCCCTTACCCCCCTTACAGCCATGTGTGCTTTCCGTCCCCTGGACAAGATCCTTCCCATATTGAAGTCCCTTATCCCTGTAGGGTATGCAAAGCACTTCTCTGAAATTGATGAAGATTCTGATCATCCTGATGGGGAGCTAGCCCTTCTTTTTGAGACACTGTATACCCTGAAGAAGGAAAAACTTGTTCCCCTGATCAAGGAGTACATCACAGCCTTGCGCGAGAGAGAGGACCTGCCTTTCTCTTCCCCTGACGGCTTGTTCCTGGAAAGCAAGGGCATAGCCCTTACTAGCTACGAGATGTACCCTGAGGACCCGGGACTTTTCTGCCCCTTCCTGCTCAACGTCAAGCATCTCAAGGAGGGCGATGCGCTCTATCTGGAGCCCAGGACCCTGCATGCCTATGTGCTGGGCAACGGCATAGAGCTGATGAGCTCCTCTGACAATGTCGTGCGTGGAGGTCTGACCAACAAGAAGATCGATGTGCATGAGCTGTTGAAGATTTTGGAGATCAAGGGCAAGGAGGTGGAGCCTGTATTGACCATAGTCGGCAAGTCGGGACGAAAGCACCTGCTGACCCCCACTGAGGAGTTCCACCTGATGGTCTGCTCCACCGGCTCCTATCACATCCATGATCGGAAAAGCATAGAACTTATGTTTTGCACTGAAGGTCAGGCAACCTTTACCAACGGAGACGAGAAGGTAGTGATCACCAGGGGCGAGTGTTACGTTGTAGCTGCCTCTCTTCTGGAGTATCACCTTGAGATTGAGGGGACTCTCTTCATAGCGGACGTACCACGATAAGAGTTTGGTTGACCCTTGGGTCCTCCATGAGTATCTTTAGACACGTGTAAGGTGTCAAAGTATGAAAAAAAGTTCTGGCAAGCTATTGCCCCTCATTGCAAGGTATGCTGTCTTGGCTGCCGTCGTAGTTCTTATCCTGATAGCTGTGGTTGTTTTCCTCGACAATCAGGATAAGATTATCTACTCTCCTCCAAAACCCCTTGTTGTGGTCGAAAAGCCCCAGAAGGGAAGAGTCTCCAAACGTGGAGTCTTTCCCTCTTATGTCCAGGCCCAGGATATGATCGCTGTCATCCCGCTAGTAGCAGGGAAAGTGGAGACGTTTCCTGTCCAGGTAGGGCAGTTTGTCGAAAAGGGCGAGGTGCTTGCCACCCTCGACAGCGAGCCTTTTGTGCAACAGGAAAAACAGGCAGAGGCTGCCTACCTGGCAAGTGAAAGCTCCTTTCAGAGGATAGCCTCCCTCTATAAGGACAAGGCTACTACCATCCAAAACTATGATCAGGCAAAGGCTCACCGTGATGCAACCAAGGCTCAGTATGAACTTGCCAAGCTGCAAAAAGGGTATGCCACCATCGAAGCACCGGTGACCGGGACCATCCTGGTGAAGAACAGTTCGGTGGGCAGTCTTGCAGGGGGACAACAGCCCCTGGCTGTCATGGCGGACCTGTCTGCCCTTGTGGTCAAGGTTGAGGTCCCTGAAGCCTACTATGACTCCTTTTGGAACAACCTTGATACCCTGCGCATCGAGACAACCAGTGCTGCATGGGAGGCCCCTGTTGCCTCTACGTTGCTTTCCATCGATCCTTTTATCCAAAGTGAGTCCAAAACCTTTGTCATCGAAGCCCGGTTAGAAGGTGGCTTGGAGCTTGTAAGGCCTGGAATGGCGGTGGATGTGAGCATAACCTACGAAGAAGAGGATGATGTCTATCGCATGAGCCAGTCGATACGTAAAAGTGATGGCTCGTGGTATCTCTATAACCCTGAGAGTGGCCGGGTTGCATATATAAGGCTTCCCCTTGCACTGGAGGACGATGAGTTCTTCAAGGTTCCCGAACCCTATCAGGACAGTTACTTCGTTGTTGACGGACAGCATATCGTGTTTGACAACCAAGAGGTCCGTCTCACAGGAGAGAGCCTGTGAAGGTATCACGCCAAGCAATACGCCACCCTGTCATCATCGGAATGCTGCTCATCGTGCTCCTGGCCTTTGGCTTGTATAGCTTTACCGGTCAGAACATCGAGTTCATGAGCGACATCAACCTTCCTTCCATCCTGGTCTTGTCCATCTATCCGGGTGCAGGTGCCGAAGATGTGGAGGAAGAGGTCACCAACATCCTTGAAGATGAGTTTGTAACCCTGCCCA
>CAZPOJ010000352.1:0-2209 GCA_964588005.1 uncultured Sphaerochaeta sp. | reverse complement strand
CATGCTTCCCGTTCCGGGGTCAATATACAACAACATCATAGTCTAATACTTCCTCATTCTGTTTTCTCATGAAGTTCAAGATTGGTCCAGTTTGATTCTTCAAAAATAGAGTCTTGTATGGAGAAACTCCCACTCAGATCATGGGTAAAAAGATACCCATCATTATCGGTGCCTGTATAGACATTGGCATGTTCTTTATTCACAAACTCAAACAGATCATTCCCAGTAAAAGGATTTATAGTTGAGACCTCTAGGTCATGAATGGCAAACAAAGCAGCATCGGCATTGGTCATGAAAGAGTCATCCACCATATATGCACCTTCTGCATTAAAGTCCTTGAACAACATGAGGGGGTTATACGGCGAATATTCATGCAGATCACTAGCAAAACCCTCGAAATGTGAGGAATATAGGTCAAATCCATGGTCAGCAACAATGATGATGCGGGTATTGTCATATACCCCAGCCTCTTGTAGCTCTTCGAGCCAGAGCCCCACTTGTCGTATGGATGCAGCATTTGCATGGTAATGCTGGATATCAACAGGACGCATATGTGGATTGTCATCCAGTGGAGTGCTTATATCAGTGACCTTAGTCTGAGGCTCATAGTTTGGAGCCTGCAAAAATGTAGGCTGGTGAGTAGTATCGTTGGAAATGAACGTAAAGGTATTCCCTTCTTTCACATATTCAGTAAGCTTCCTCAAATAATAGAGTTGAGCGTAGTTGTTGATGAACCCATCGGTATCCTGAGGTTTGTCATTTTTCAGGAAGTAGTTGCCCTCGTCGTAGAGAGCTTTCCTGATGATAGGCAGTGTAGTTCTTACGATAGAAAAAAGAGGCAACCGTTTCTTTATGATGTTGCTTTCATACTCCTTGTCCCAATCCAACACATCACTGAACTCATTCTTGTATTGGATGGAAAATCTTCCCTTATGTTGCATAACTTTCATCTCTGGATAGTCTTTAAAGGGTGTGAAGTCGGCTTCCCATTTGTAATTGCTGTAGGGAGGATCTGTAAGGGTAACAGAGTATCCACCATCAAGGAAAAGCTTAGGAAGGACAAGCAATGATTCATTATGCTTATCAACCTGCTTTTCCGATGATCGTGCATTTAGGGCATCAGGTGTGTACTCATATCCACCGGTCATAGCAGGTGAAGCAATCTTGGTGTTCCGACCATAGGATATAGTGTTTGGATAATAGACAAACCCCTTGAACTGCTCCTCCATTTCAGGAAACTGTTCATGGATATACGGGAAGTAGAAACTGAAGGCCCTATCAAGGAAGATATATACGACGTTCTTCCCCTCACGGGATAGGTTGAATACAGGTTTTATCTCACCGGTATCTTCGTATTGGGCATTAGCTGCTTCAACATTCTTCCTGTGATCTTTGAACTCACCTCCAATGTTGGTGCATGAAATCAGGCTAGTAGTGGCTGCAGTGAGCACAAAAATAGTGAGGAGGGTTGAAAGATAGTGAGCTTTACCCCTCTTTAGCACTACAAGAGCTATCCCCACAATCAAAAACATGGTACCTACAGGAGCAATCAGGAGAAAAGCATTGGCATCTAGAAGAGATGGATTTTCAAACTGTAATAGCCTACTTAACAGACCATAATCGCTCTTAAAAACAAAGAAATTCACCATAGCCATCAAGGATAGACTACAAAAAAGAAAGGAGACTATGGCCTTCATCTTCTTGTTTGCAAGGGCATAGATGAAACCACCCCAGACCACCCAAAGTCCAAAGAAAATCGTTGCCGTATTGAATACATAGACAAGAGGGTTTCCAACTGTTCCTGTATAAGAAAACTCTATGGGAGAAGAAGCTATGAGGTTTGCCGGTACGACAAGACCATTCAGGAAGAAGAGCAGTAAGGCAGAAGAGAAAAAGAGACTATTAAGCTGTTTTCTGTTTTCGGCAAAGGAAGAGAGAAACTTCTCATACCCACGCATGACCAAACGAAGGAGGTATGGGATCAGGGCAATGAATGCCCATCCTCCAATAA
The DNA here is from genome assembly GCA_964588005.1 of uncultured Sphaerochaeta sp. Lineage (GTDB taxonomy): Bacteria > Spirochaetota > Spirochaetia > Sphaerochaetales > Sphaerochaetaceae > Sphaerochaeta. The sequence goes on along the minus strand of CAZPOJ010000352.1, from coordinate 198 downwards.
GGAGTATCTTTTTAGCAGTATTGAAATCAGGATGGCCAATCATCAAGGCTATGACCATCCCCATGGAACCAAATACCGCTACAAAATAAAACACCTTCAGAGGATTGTTAAACTTGTAAAAGATATTCTTGATAAGAGAAAATACATTATTCAACGTCCAATAGAGTACAAGCCCTGCAGGAGACGTATATAGCAGAA
>CAZPOJ010000351.1:0-2210 GCA_964588005.1 uncultured Sphaerochaeta sp. | reverse complement strand
TAAGCCTTCCCCTTTTTGGGGTTGCCATCAATGCCACTGGAGAGGGAAAGACCCTCAACGAAGCAAAAGTCCGTGCTGGTCAAGAACTTCTTACTCAGATTACTGTTACTGTCTCATCAAAGCAGAGGTTAGTGCAATCAGCAACATCGGAAGGAAAAGAGGAACTCTTTCTTGAGGATATTCAATTACAATCTGAGCTCGAGCTGCTTGGTGTGCAGTACAAAGTTGTGGAAGAAACGAAAAAACGTGTAGTTGTCTCAGCCTCATTATCTGAAGAGACTCTGCCATTATATCTGGAAAAATTGGATTGGTTGGATGCAAACATTAAAGAGATTGAGAACAGATTGGTTGACCAATCCAGTATCGAAAGTAAAAAGATACATCTATTAAAGCTTATCAGTTATTATGATGATTATGAAGCGTATTCAATGATTGCCAAATCCCTGGATGAAAAGATAGCAGTTCCTATGCTCAGTAGGCCAAAATCTGGAGCTGAACTTGATTATCTAAATCTGTTGATTGCCGAGTCAGACATACTTGCCTCGAAACTTGCTGAATTGAAGCAAGATCATCTACCTACAAAGAACGAATTTTCAACCCTTGAAGCCCAATCCAAGATTGAGATGATTGCTAGACAATTGGAGATTAACCAGAATGAGCGTGAACGCATTGAGCAAGAACAAGCAATACAGAGAGAACAACTCTCAGCAAGTATCGACAGAATGATTCAGGAAAGTGTGGAACGTATGGGTCAATTGGCAAATTCGAATAGCACACAGATAGTCATAAACTTTTTAGGCAATCAGCCACTTGATTATATCAGAAAGATTGAAGAAACCAAAATACAGTACGTTGAGTTGCAAAATACAATCGAAAAGGAATATGAAATCCTATCCAGAAGGATTAATGATAGATATAAACAAGAAATTCGGTCAATTGAGGAAGCTTCTTTCCGGATTGGAGAAGTTGTCGATGGAATGCCTACCAAATGGGCAATTGAACTTCGTAATAGCCAGATAGCAATAAAGAACTCTGAAATGGAGTATGAGCTTGAATTGGCATGGAATACATTATGGAATTCCATTTCAACATCGAGGAGTGCATTGCAAAGGCAGATCTTGGAAGGTATCAGAAATCTTGAAGAGAATGATTTTTTCGTCGATGCTGTCGAGTACCGGATTGAATCTTTTGACGGGCTTGAGGGAGCTTGGCCATTATCAATTCGATATTCCATCCTAGGATCAAGTTTCGTGCAAGAGTTATACTTACCCTATTCATCACTTACAGGAGTCTCTCTTCCAAAGTTTTCAACCGAGACTGCAAAGGAATTGGCAGATTATCAGACTTATTTGAATAACGTAGAAATCTATGAAACTTACTTCAAGACTACAAGCCTTCCTTTAGATATTGAAATAGGGTATTCAATCAGCATATTTGATAAGCCCTCATCATATGCACTCATTCCAAGAAGCATTTTTATTCGAAGGACAGATACTGGCGAAATATGTTATTCCTTCCAGATTACTAATGCAGCAAAAAGTGCAGGTGAATATGTTTCTCTTCCAGAGGTGATGCTTCCTTTCACATATACTTCTGTCTATGCACGTGAGATGCAAATTATTACCGAGAAATATGAGCAACAAGTGAGAAGGGAGAGTTTGTTAAAGGAACGTGACAGAAAGTTGGCTGACGCCAAAACATACTACCGCTCAGGCGGTGCTTTTAGTCAGGGATTTGGTTATCCGATTAAGTATACAATTATTAAAGATGGTTATTATGGCCCTACAGAGGAGGAAGCTGAGGGTGGGGAGATATCAGTCGCGATTTCAGGAAATTGGACACCAGTCAACAATTTGTATATTGGTGCCGAATTAGGGTCCCATCTGGCTATGTCTTATAAAGATACTCTTCCTTCTTATGTATCCCTATCCCCTTTTTTTGGGGTTGTAGCTCCTCTGAAAATCGAAAAATTAGTGTTTAAGCCTTATGCAGAATTTCGAATTGAGATTAGTAATATTGGGTTTGGAACAGCAATTGAACTGGGTTTGCTATTTAGAAAAATCGGTGATAGTATGGAAGGGGAATTTGCAATTCGTTATCAAACATCTGGTGATTTGAAAGGGATGTTTAGTTATATATATAGTGTTTGTTTTGATTTTTAAAATAATATAATGTCACTACTGTCCGGTTATAATTCCTTGAATAGCAAC
>CAZPOJ010000350.1:0-2213 GCA_964588005.1 uncultured Sphaerochaeta sp. | reverse complement strand
TGGGAGCGGTCGCTTCTGAATATTGCTGGTGAGGATGCGAGCGCATAGAGGCTGAAGCGAGCTGCACTTTCATACAGTTCGAGCATTTCTGATGGTATGATGCTCTGGCTTGTAGAGAGGGCATCAAGGATCCTCTCTTTCCTTGAGGTGGCGGGAAGGTCGAGCCTGAGCTTCCCATCAGTGTAGAACTTGAATGAGCGCTTGGGGAATGCCAAGGACTTCTCCAGGAGAATGTTCCTACACATGGTAGCCTCTGTGGAAGGTCGCTTGAGGAACTGTCGCCTGGCGGGTATCTCCTTGAAGAGGCCCTCGACAGTTACCTTGGTGCCCCTGTCGGGGCCCCCTGGTATGATGGGTCCCTTTATACCGTTGTCGGTGGAAAACGTTGCAGAAGCGGCGCCTTTATAACTGCTGGCAATGGTTATCTTGGAGACAGCTGCTATGCTGTAGAGCGCTTCCCCCCGAAAGCCCATCGTCTCAAGCTGATAGAGGTCGTCAAAGGAGGAGACCTTGCTGGTCGCATGGCTCTCACAAAGCAAGGGAAGATCTTCCTCTGCGATGCCATCGCCATCATCTATGACAGTGATCTCCTCCAAGCCCCCTTCCACTACACTCGCAATAATGCTGGTGGAGTTTGCATCAAGGGCGTTGTCTATCAGTTCCCTCATTACAGAGGCTGGTCTTTCTATCACTTCCCCGGCAGCAATTCGTTGTGCTACCAGGGGGTCGAGGCGTTTGATTTTCATAGGACTAATGTACCACGTTTCTCCTGTTAGGGCAAAAGGAAAGGGCCCGAAGGCCCTTATCCTTTAGAGTTGCATCCCTAACTTGTAGGATGCGGAAACGCTGACCTTCGGAGTCGTAAACTCCGTAGGTGAAGCAGGGTAGGATACCTTTGCCTTGACGGTAAGGTCTCCCATGGTATACCCGGCAGAGAAGAAGGAAGATGCCCTTGCTCCACCGAAGAGGGTGATGAGGTCCTTACTTCCATCAAAGATGTCACTGAGGGTTTTTCCAATACCAACTTCCTGAATTCCAAGCGAGATGGTAAAGCCCTTTTGCTTGTACGAGAGGGTGAGCTGGCTAAAATCAGCCTTGTTGGTGGCAAGGGGGACGGAAGGGACGGAAGCCAGGGTGAAATTGCTGGTAAATGGCAGGTTCACCATCAGGTTAGCAGCGAAATGCTCTCCTGCATAACCAGCCTCAGCAAGGAGGTCAAATACAGAGTTTGCTTTATCAAAAGCGGAGGCAAGCTCACTGTTCATGAGATTCCTGTTCTCTCCCTTTCTGATAGATCCCAACAGCTTGGCTGAGAATGCACCTTGCTCGAGAGCAATACCTGTGCTCAGTTGATAGTTGGGGAACAAGCTTCCAAGGCTGGTGTCTATAAGCTCTGACAGTTTGAAATTTGGATAGATTGGCAGATATCCGCTGGCAGAGACCAACCAGGAAAGCTTTGTCTTCTCAGATGAACCGATGGGGAAGAGGAAGCTTACTTGTGGATAGGTGCTGATCTTTCCAGGAGCTCTGTCAATCTTTACCAAGGCGCCAAGGGAGAGTGCGAACTGATACCCTTCTGCCTTGGCATACTCTGCGGTAAAGGATGCAAACTGAGACTTGGGAACTGTTAAGTTCAAGTTGGTAAGATAGAGGTCATCAACATAGATGTGTGAGGAAAAAGACCCCAACTTAATCTTGTTATACAATCCTAGCTTTGCACTCTCTCCAAACTGAGGAGCAAAATAGTGCTCGGTGAGGGGTGAGTGGTAAAGCTTGTCGTCCAAGGTGAGGAAGAAAGCAGAGGAACTTTGACCATAACGGAGCTCTGAAATTAACTGCGTGGCATAGGAAAGCATATTAACTCTTCCAGCTGCAGGAGGTTTCAGGCTGGTGTTGAAGGATGAGAAGTCCTCGGTGCTGACATCAGCTTGCAACTGCAAGTAAAAGTCCTTGAATTGGAAATATGGCTTGATAGCAAGTGTGTGAAGCACCTTGTCGTTATCTGTTCCATCAAAGACAAAAGTATAGGAGGTTTCAAATCCTATTGCGTCTGCATTGGGATCCCTAATTGGATCTGCAGGCAGTGCTTCTGCCTCTGCCATTGTGGGTATTGCTAGCTTTGAAGCTTCTTCTACAACAGTTTCGACTTCTGCAACCTCAGCAACAGGCTCTGCAACTACAACTTCGGCTACAGGCTCTACTGTTACAACTTC
>CAZPOJ010000349.1:0-2218 GCA_964588005.1 uncultured Sphaerochaeta sp. | reverse complement strand
GCCACCCAATGACGTCTACAAGCTTAGTTGATGTTCTTTATTTCCGAAGGTAGGCAGGTACACCAGCAAGACGTCCTTCCTTCGTATCCTACTTTAATTTCCCCCCACCCCATAGGCATTGGTGGGAGTAAGCTCCTATTTTTACAGGTTACCGTTGCTTAAGAGCGGCAGCAGTCGGACCTGTACACAGTCGTGCTGTTAAGCAGCGAGAGCGTATTCTGCTTCGAAAAAGACTTCGTCTTCTTTTTTGGCAGTTAAAATTTTTGCTAGTTTATGGAGTTGGCGCTCCGCTTGCAGCCACTGGCCTGATCTTCCGCCAGTCGAAACCGAAACACCCCCGAAGGATTTATCCTTTGGAGTAATCTAAATATACTCCGTATCAGAAGAAAAGGCAAGAAGGGATTATCCATTTGAAAGATAGTTATTTGTCAGAAGAGGTACTTTTGGTAATACGGTAGCAGTTAGATCATCTCAATTTCTGCTAGTGGTTGATCAATATAGTACATTAGCATATTTTCACTAGAGAATTTGATCCGTAAAAGATCAGTTTCTTTGTTGTCAGAATGTGTAAAGTGGGGGTGAAGACCCAATAATTGAACGGCTATCAAGGTGAAGAAACATCCAACAGCTGTATCCAATCTCGTCTGGCATACATCATCCTGATTATCGTGACTGTTTTAGTATCTTCCTTGATGGTATAGAACAGAAAATAGTTCTTCACCTTCTCGTGTCGTATCCCACGGCGCGCGATGCGCTTGTCCTGTGAGAGGGGGAACAGATAAGGATTCTCTGCCAGAACCGTAGCTTCCTTTTCAATAGCATCAAGCAGTTTCTCGGCGGCGATTGGAGCTTTGAGCACATCAGAGATGTAGGTGATGGCGGAAACCAGGTCTTCTTTTGCCAGTGATGTCCACTGAACTTCGTACATCACTTTTTAATAAATTTTCGGATATCAGCAATTACTTTATTCGTTGGTTCGACTTCCCCTGCATCTCGGGCCTTCAACCCTTCGTCAAGTAAGGTGAACAGCTCCATTTTACCGGTGAGCATCTCATAGGTTTCGATGCTCATCACAACAAGGTCGCCCTGTCCGTTTTTTGTGATGAACACAGGTTCGTGATATTGATGACAGAATTCGGAAATTTCAAGATACTTGTTTCTTAGATCGGAACTAGGACGAATTGTAGGCATGGGTAGAACCTCCATATATCAATATTTTATCGTTTTTATGATAGGGATTCAAGCATTTTCTGTAATGAGCAGAGAAAAGAAGGAATCATCCATCTGGAAGATCCCTTCTTGCATTTTTTCCTATGTACTCATCAGGATAGTGTTATTAAGCCTTAGTTTCCCGGCCTATAATTACTATCCTTTGGTTCTCTGTTCTATTCCTAGAGATTAGCCTTGGTCAGAACGGATACACCGGTGTCAAAGTAAGCAGCACCGACAGGTTCGCCCTTCAGGGCTTTTACTGCAGTCTTCATCCCTTCATAACCCATGACGTCAGGATTCTGGGCCATGGTGCACAGGATGTGACCGCCTTTGATCAGTGAGAGGATCATGTCTGACTTGTCAAAGCCAACACCGACAACCTTCTTGTTCGCTTCTGCAATGGCATTGCCTACACCGACGGTAGAACCTTCGTTGGCACCAAACAGTCCTACAACACCCTGGGTGATGAAGTTGGCTCCCATGTCCTTGGCACGGGCTGCATCGCCATCACAATACTGGGTCTCAAGAAGCTGGAAGCCAGTCCCTTCGAATGTTTTGCGGAAACCAGCTTCGCGAGCAACGGTTGAGGCAGTTGCACTGTTTACACTGATGATACCAATCTTGCCTGAAGTCACGCCATTGCCTTTGAGGGCATTGAGCAATTCCTTCCCGGCAGTGGCGCCAGCTGCGGTATTGTCGGTAGCCAGGGTCTGCACTGCAGGATAGTTAGCTGCAGAGTCAACATAGATGATCTTCACACCAGCGGCCTCTGCTTCCTTGAGGGTTGCAGTTACAGCATTGGGTCCGTTTGCTGCAAGCAGGATGGCATCAGCACCACCGGCGACAGCATTGTTGATGCTTTCGATCTGTTTCGCATCATCCTTCACATCGGGGGCAAGCCACTTGTAGGTTATTCCACCGAGTTCGCTCACCGCCTTCTGAGCACCCTTGTCCACGTTTACCCAGTGCTGGTCCATCTGGTCCATGGTGATCAGGTAAATCTTAT
>CAZPOJ010000348.1:0-2226 GCA_964588005.1 uncultured Sphaerochaeta sp. | reverse complement strand
TCGTAGGGTACCTTCAATGAATGCATGGACAGCCAAGGTGAAGATGGCCGCATCCGTTCCCTGCAACGCTTCCAGCCTTGCTAGTTGGGAGTCGATATAAGCACTATCCATGAGAGTTCCTCCTGCTAGGTGCTTCTTCCAGTGTAGGGGGCGAGGAGCCAAAGAGCAACTGAAATATGGCCGATGGTAGCGATGCAACCCACCAAGGGAAAAAGCAGAGGAGAGATTTCCGAAGTATCACTTGATGGCAGGAGTGTGCCGTCTTTCTGGTAGCTCCTGGCGGCACACGTAGCTTGCTATGTTTATGGGGGCTTTTCAGCTTTCTCACCTGGTCTGTTTTCTGCATATATATAGTGATCAATACCGAAGGCTTTCTTGTGCAATTTCTTCAAAATTAATATATCAATTCAATGCTCATGCCTTATTTATTGTGTCCAGAATATACCTATGGTACAGTTTATTGTGTGGTTCATGATCAAGAAAAATAGAAAACCAAGGATGGTCAGCATGAGAAAATTACGACATCTAGTAGTTCTGTTGTTGATGATAGGGGTTGTTGTTCCCTTATTTGCCACTGCAAGCTTTGAAGAACAAGCCATGCAAAAAGAAAAGTATCCGATGGGAACACTGCTCGGTGATGCTAGTTCTGGAGCACCGGAGTTAGCAAAAAGAGGTGAGTATCCTATTGGATTTAGGACTCTAGAAAGGGTAAACCCAGCACAAATTGATGTCTTGTCCGCAACAAAAGATAATCCAATGCCACTGTATGACAGGCCATTGAAGCTGGGTATTTGGTATCCCGCTCATATCTCTGCAGATACCGTGGAATATATTGAGTATACGGACCATTTCGGTAGAGTAGATCGAGGGAATCTAGAACCTTTTATTATTATTGGCAGAGCAGTGAGAAATGCAGAACCTTTGCAAGAAGAGGCTGCATTTCCTCTTATAGTGGTTTCCCATGGGTATGCAGGATCAATGTACATCATGAGCTACTTATGTGAGAATTTAGCTACCAAGGGGTATGTCGTAGTGGCGATTGCACATACCGACTCTACCTATGAAGATGTTTCAAAGTTTTCCAGCACGTTGATTAACAGGTCGCTAGATCAAAAGTTCACCATACAGGAAATAGGGGTACTTTCCGCCCAGGAAGGTTGGTTAAACGGTATAGTCGATGCTTCCAATGTAGGGCTCATCGGCTACAGCATGGGAGGATATGGCACACTGAGAACCCTCGGTGCAGGAATGAATTCCATGATTACCAATTTTGTCGGTCCTTTGGACTCTCTAGTTAAGGCTGCCCCTTCTGATACAGGCGATCCTCATGTGAAGGCAGCTGTCTTGTTTGCCCCATGGGGTGCAGCTTTAGGCGGGGATGACAATCTTGGTATATACGATACAAACTCAATGCTTGCCATAACAACTCCTACTTTATGGATTGCCGGTACCAAAGATGACGTTTCCGGATACGATGGCATTAGGCGACTGTATGAAGCATCTAAGAATTCAGATCGGTATTTTTTGAGTTATGAAAATGTGATGCATAACAGTGCTCCAAATGCCCCCCCGGCATCTGCGTATGGAAAACCTTGGGACGTGACTTCCCATTGGGCTGATCCCTCTTGGGATACAAGGAAAATTAATACTATCAACCAACATTTTGTTACAGCGTTCATGGATATGCACTTAAAACATGACCAGGATAAGGGGTCATATTTTGACGTCAAAGTTGAGCGAGCTGGTGATGGTGTGTATGCTGTTGATGCAAACGGCAATGCTACAGAAAAGCACACGTATTGGCCTGGATTCTTGCCTCGTAGCGTACAAGGTCTGATCCTTGAACATATAAATCACGAGTAACGGTAACTCCTGGAGAAAAAACTGTTGTAAAGGGCATATAAAAGCAGTGCCGGAAAAAGGATCTTCTTTTTCCGGCACTGCACTATTCTCATCTCAGTCTAGTTTTTCCCTAGAGAAGGTATTCTTAGAGAAACCCCTTCTCCTTGAGATAGGCCTCGGCAACCCCCCTTGGGGACTGTCCTTCAACGGCTATGCGGCTGTTGAGGGTCTGCAGGGTCTCCAGGTCAAGGCTCTTGAATACGGGATCGAGGATAGTCCTGATCTCAGGACTCTTTTGCAGTACCTCGCCTCTGATGAGGGGAGTGGGAGCGTAGACCGGCTGTATCTTCTTGGTGTCGGTGAGGACCTTCAGACCAAGGGCGG
>CAZPOJ010000347.1:0-2229 GCA_964588005.1 uncultured Sphaerochaeta sp. | reverse complement strand
GAGTGCCAACCTTTTGGCAGACTCCTATCACCTGGTGGCAACCAATGTGCCCTACCTTGCCAGAGGCAAGCAGGACGAGGTGCTGAAAGAGTATTGTGACATGTACTATACCGAAGCTAAGAGTGATCTTGCCACAGTGTTTCTTGTGCGCTCTCTTGAGCTTTGTGCTCAAGGGGGGACTACAAGTATTGTCTCTCCGCAGAACTGGCTGTTTCTATCATCCTATAAACACATCAGAAAGAAACTCCTTGCAGAAGAGAGGTGGCACATAGTAGCGAGATTGGGTGAATATGGATTTGATTCCCTCTCTGCTGCAGGAGCTTTCACCTCCCTCATCTCCCTTAGCAGAGGAAAGACTACGGTTACAGACCATCCCATCAATGGCCTAGATGTATCTGGCCAGAAGACATCCGAAGCTAAGGCCCTGGTCTTGGCAGAGAAGCCTATCATACGGGTAGGGCAGAGCGACCTCCTAAAGAGTCCTGATGCTAGGATAGCCCTTGTCGTTACTGGTGATATGACTATGTTGTCAGAGTATGCTGAGAGTTTGGTGGGGATTCAGACAGGGGATGATCCTAGGTTTATCGGAGCCTTCTGGGAAGTTCCTGTTGTTGACCATGGTGTTTGGGAGTTTCTGCAAACATCGCCCACCAAGCAGGAGACCTTTTCAGGACAGATGCATATAGTGCGTTGGGAACGGGAGCAAGGAGCACTTCACCGTTGTCCATCAGCTAGGGCTACGCAAGGAGTTAAGGCTGTTGGTAGGAGAGGCATCTGTATGCATCGAATGAGGACCATAAAGCCCTATATCTTTTCAGAAGAGAGATTCCATCAAAACATAGCAACCTTGATCCCAAAAGAGGAATCACATCTTTCTGCCATCTGGTGCTTCTGCTCTTCACCTGAGTACAGTATAGCTGTCAGGCAGATCGATCAGAAGCTGAACGTTACCAATGCAACCCTAGTTAAAGTCCCCTTTGACCTTGAGCGCTGGACAAACGTTGCAGAGGAGCACTATCCCAATGGCCTTCCCCTTCCTTTCACTGATGATCCCACTCAATGGAACTTCCATGGCCACCCCTGTGGATCAGTGGTGTGGGATGAAAAGATTAAGTGGACCTCTGTTGCTCCTCTTCGTAGTGATGCTACTGTACTGCAGGTTGCTGTTGCACGCTTGCTTGGGTACCGATGGCCTGCAGAGCTTGATCCAAAGATGAAGCTCTCTAAAGAGCAGCGTGCGTGGGTAACCAAGTGTAAAGACCTGCTCTCTTTTGCCGATAACGACGGCATTGTCTGTATCCCATCTGTAGGAGGTAAAGCCTCTGCTAGTGAGCGACTGCTCGAGCTGTTGATGGCCTCCTATGAAGATAACTGGACTGATCCCACCCAATCAATGCTTCTAAAAAACTCTAATGCTTTAGGGAAAACGCTGGAGAGTTGGTTGCGTGACAAGTTCTTCAGCCAGCACTGCAATCTGTTTGGCCATAGGCCATTCATCTGGCATATCTGGGATGGCCTTCCTGATGGATTCTCTGTTTTAGTGAATTATCACAAACTGGACTATAGGACTCTTGAAACGCTCATCTACACCTATCTGGGTGACTGGATCCTACAAAAGAAAAGCGATGTTGCTAACAGTGTTGAAGGCGCAAAAGAAAAGCTCTCTGTTGCCATGGCACTATCAAAGTCCCTGCACCTGATTCTTAAGGGAGAAGCTCCATACGATATCTTTGTTCGCTGGAAACCCCTTGAGGAACAACCTCTAGGGTGGAATCCAGATCTTAATGATGGCGTACGGCTCAATATACGACCCTTCATGAGTGTCCCAGATGTAGGAAAGAAAGAAGCAGGCATCCTAAGAGCGAAACCCAAAATCACCTGGGGCAAGGACCGAGGCAAGGATGTGGGATCAGAGCCGTGGTACACCCTTGGTCCCCTCTATGGGGGGAAGAAGGGTGACAGGATTAATGAACACCATCTGAGCCTAGAGGAAAAGAGAGGAAAAGAGGGGAGCACGAGAGGGTGGACCTAATACTGACTGTCCTGAGTGAACTACTCCAGAGTGAAAAATAACTAAAAATAGTCAGGGAGGATTAAGACTTGATGGAATTTCAGCCATTACTTATCCTACGATAAACCCAAAAGTAGAACCATATCCTAATCTACCCTTTTAATACCGTTGATTCCTGCATTTCAGAGCACTTTTTCCCACTTTTAGTTGCATTCTGA
>CAZPOJ010000346.1:0-2237 GCA_964588005.1 uncultured Sphaerochaeta sp. | reverse complement strand
GCAGGATTCTATCTCCGTGACACGTATGGATTTAGGAAAGCAAGACCCCTCGCCATCTTCAAGAACTCGTTCAAGGAATGGTTCGGATGGGACGAGCGACACATGGAAGGAGACCTCAAGGAAGTGGTAGACCCGTTCTTCGGTTTCTCACCCCGTCAGTTGATGCAGGTGTTCGGCACGGAACTGATGAAATATGATTTGGGGAATCACATCCCCAGCTTTGCACACGTGTGTGGTGAGGACATTTGGATACGTTCATTCGTGCGTTGGTATGACCAGCAACCAATGGGTAATTACGTCCTAACCGACCTTCGCTTCGTCAATGAGTCACAACGTATCCCGTTTGATGTCATCATCCGTCTCAAGTCAGACAGGAGTCCAGAGGACACCCATGCAAGCGAGCAGGAGATTGACAGGATTTCCGCTGATTACGAGATAGTCAATAATGGCTATGGAACACAGAAGGCGCTTTTCAAGGAGCTTGACCGCATTGTGGAGGAGATAGGCATATGGTGATGGTGATTGCAGTAGGGATTGTGGTGGCGTTGCTGATGCTCGCTGTGCAGTTCGTGGTGTTCGTATGGTTTGACCATTGGGTGAGCACCTTACCGCCAGCGGAGCAGAAAAAGGCTTGGGAGGACTATTATTGGCTGAGCACAGCAGAGACACCCGAGGAACAGGCGATGATTATGCAATGGAGGAGAGAACAGAAATGAAAGTATATCTGAGTGGTTCCGTCACCAAGGAACCGGATTATCTGGTGGCCTTCGAGTTATGGGAGAAGTGTCTCAAGCAATGCGGATACGAGGTGGTCAATCCCACTTCCCTCCCCGAGGAAGAGCGGTATGAGGAATACATGAAACGTGATATTCGCCTGTTATTGACATGTGATGCTATATTTTATGTGAATGATACCACGACAAGCAAAGGTGCGTTCGTGGAGGGATTGGTGGCAAAGGTGTGTGGCATTCGGGAATTGAAACAAAGTGAGGTATGTATATGTGGTTATTTCATTGGGCTATGATTTGGACGTTGGTGTTGTTCGTGCTTGACGCTGTCGAGGTGTTGGCACTGACTGGTTTTCAGATTTGTCTGCCGTTGGTCATTCTGACAGTCCTCGGTCTTGTCGGTTCCATCGTGGCAGTGTTGCAGAAGGAGAAGAAATGAAGAAGCAGGGAGTCCACAGATTGGGAAAATTCACCTTCAAGGGGGGTGCTGAACGTCAGTATATCAAGAACATCGACCCCTACGAGATACAGCGGGCGTGCATGGAGAAGCGTGTGGCCCTACAACAGATGACAGGGGACGTCAGTGTCATCCGTGAGTGCGAAGGGCACAGGATTAAGTTCACACAGAAGCAGATTCGCTCTTTCATACTCTATACTGAGTCAGTCGATTAGTACGTCACCGCAGTATAGCTCGATTTCGACAAGGAGGTCGTCCCCTACGATGGGTAGAATATCCTCACCCTTGTGGACGATTTCCTCGATTTCGATTTCGCCATTCCTCATGGCATTGGCGACAATGGTGAGCTCTATGCCAGTTTCACCGTGTTCGTAATGAATTATCTTGTTCATGGGGTTATTTTAACGGTTTTTCATACAAATGTCAAGAATAAAAATGTTCTTGATTGTTCCAAGGGAATCGGGTATAATAAGGTTCCAATCTCACTCGTAGAGGTGGGATATTTCTGAAACGGAAGGTTTATCATGCGAAAAGCGAACAGATGTGTATGTGGTCATTGGCCCGATATGGTGCTCGATGATGATGGTTATCAAGTGGAATGTCCGAGATGTGACAAGACGAGCGGGCATTACCCCCGTGAAAGATATGCAATCATGGAGTGGAACAGACCCAAGGACATAATCGACATGCTCGGGGCGGAGGGGGAGAATCGTGTCGTTATTGCTTGACATTGCAAACAAATACGCCAAGAAACACTTCAAGGTAATCCCTGTCGCAAAGGCAGGGAAGAACCCTATCATTCCCGATTGGGTGAACAATGCCTCAGACAATCCGAGTGTGTTGGAGGGTTGGTTCAAGGGCAATGATTTGAATATAGGCATCGTCACAGGCAAGACATCGGGTGTCCTCGTCATTGATGTCGACACCAAGAATGGTGACGGTCGTGAGAGCATAGCTGATTTCGAGTCCAAGACGGGTGCATATCTTCCCGAGACCGTGACCGCAAGGACACAGAACGGTGGCTTGCACCTATTCTTCAAGTATCCTACTGG
>CAZPOJ010000345.1:0-2241 GCA_964588005.1 uncultured Sphaerochaeta sp. | reverse complement strand
TGGTACCATCTTGTGAAACGCATCAGGGAGCTCTCGAGCATGGCATTCAAGATGACTAAGGAGAAGAAACAGGAGACCATCAGGAAGATTCTCAGGATCCTCTGGCCAGGCAATGTGGATAAGGCCATAGACTACATACGCACGATTCCCGACAAAAGCATCAAGAACAAGTACTATGTAGAGGAGATGATTGCCTATCTTGGTAGAAAGAAGCCGAACATCACCTGCCATGCTGCTCGCAGATCCCAAAACTACAGAATTTCCAGCAATACCAGCGAAAAGGCCAACGATTGTCTAGTCGCCCAAAGGCAAAAACACAATGGCATGAGCTGGTCTTTTGAAGGCAGTGGGGCCCTTGCACTTCTGACTACATTGGAAATGAACAACACTCTGGACTCATGGCTGCATGAAGGGAAACTCACCATGTCACTGAAATCGGAAGGTAGAGTAATATCCTCTATCCGAGCTGCTTAGTGTCTATACCAACCGCACAGGTAGAAATCTTTTAGGTCATCAGAAGAAGCCCCATACAATTGGTGGAATCCTGATGGACATCAACAATTTCAAGCAGATCAATGATACCTATGGCCATGATTGTGGCGATAAGGCCTTACGGCATTTCTCCCGATTGCTTGTCGAAAGCTTCGGATCATCCTGGTTTATAGCCAGATATGGCGGGGATGAGTTTATTCTCTTGCGTGAGACTACCACACAACAGGAGATGGAGGCCGATAAGGCATATTTTGACCAACAGCTTGCTCACTTCAATGCCAGAGATCCCTTCCCATTCTCCCTTAGTGTCAGCATAGGATCAGCTCTGTATAGCGCAACGAAGGCTGAGGACGGCCCCTCCTACATAAGAGCCCTCGATCACCTGATGTATGAGAATAAGCGAGCCTACCATATCCAACAAAAGGAAAACCAAAAAAAGTCATGACAAGAGATCACAACAAGAAGATCATGTCTTCACTAAAGAAAACAAAAGGAATGCTCATCAAAAAGATGGTTGTTATCGATAGGTAGTTGTACAACACTCTTTGTTCCTGCATCTGATGTCAAAACAGTTTTGACACTCTGTTCATGTTTTTAACCAAGCTAGAATAAAAAGGGGAAACGTACTATATTGGTAAACACAAGCCTCTATTTCTTCATGGCTTCTGAATTGTGCTACAATGATTGTTCAAAAAAACATCCTGCCAAATTCCAGAAATACCTGAAGAAGGTCAGCTTCCATCCCTTTGGAGTAATACGTACTATGCATAAACACAATCTGCCGCTTTGTTTAGTTTTTCTCTTGTGCTTGTTGGGCTTTCCTGCCCTGCATGCACAATCCCTTACCCTGGACAAGGCCATCACTCTTGCCTACAGCAACAACCTCTCCCTACAAGCGACCAAGGTTGACCTCAAAGGCGCACAGCGCGATGTCGATACAGTGTGGAACATCTTCCTTCCAGAAGTGTCAGCCTCCTTGACATACTCGGGAAGTACGGGGACGTTTATTAGTCCCACTTCATTAAGGAACACAACCAACCTGGGTCTTTCTGTGAGTCTGATGCTCAACCCCTCTATGAAGGAACAGATGGAAGCTGCCAAGGTGGAATATCGCATCCAAAGTGTCACCCTGGCACAAGCGCGCGCTACGCTGAAGCGGGATGTCACCAAGTCCTTCTACTATCTATTGATGGAAAAGGAGAATCTCTTGCTCCAACAAGCAAACATAGATCTTGCTAAGAAGCAGTACGAAGATGTCAGGGTCAAATATGAAAACGCCTTTGCCTCTGAACTGGAACTTCTTTCAGCTCAACTCTCCTATGAGGCCCTCAAGCCATCCTATACGGGAACCAAGAATGCCTATGATTCGGCCCTGCTCTCCCTTAAGGTCCTGCTAGGACTCGACCTTGATGAAGAGCTCTCCCTAGAAGGCGATGTTCCCTCTTCAGGCTTTGTCCTGGATATCGAACTGCTCAAGGCTTTCCTAGGCCAGAACTACAATCTCTCCCTGTTGGACCTGAACTTGACAACACTAGAGAACAGCAAGGCCCTACAAAGCAAGGCTGCCCTTGGGCCAAACCTTATTTTGAAAAGTTCGTACGGTTTAACCTTTACCAGTCCTGCTCCAAAAAATCCCCTAACCGGCGCCCCTATGGATCAATGGAGCGATTCCACACAATTCTCGGTCACCGTCGCCATCCCCCTCGATGGCCATGTTGCAGGATCCCAGACCCAGGTCTCCCTTGCCAA
>CAZPOJ010000344.1:0-2245 GCA_964588005.1 uncultured Sphaerochaeta sp. | reverse complement strand
CTACACTTAACAGATGAATAGTAGTGTTTCAACACTAATTGTCAAACAGAGCCTTAATCATTAGGTAGGGGAGGGGTATTAATATATGAAAAAGAGACTGATTATACTTGTTATAATTTTTTATTTGGCTGGATTGAGCCTTTTTGCAGGCGGAGTGAATGAGGATACCACGTATGCAAGAACAATCCTTGAGAGAAAGGATTCCGTTTCAACTTATTTTCAACAAGTTGTGGAACCGCTCTCCATGAAAAACGGGCCGTTGCATCTGACCGCAGTGCCTTTGCTGAGCGAGACGTATGTGCTGAGCCAGTTTCCTGACATGAAGAACAAACGGTACAACACCTCGCAGATGGAAAGTAAGCTGAGAGTACAAACTAAACTTCTGGATCGCCAGCAAGAGATGGGCGGTACCTTTCTTATTATTCTCAGATATGAGAAAGATGAGGAATTTATAAGCTTGAGTTCATTCACTATAGATCCAAGCTTCTTTGAATACATGTTCCTCGACAATGACAAGGATGATTTTCTTCGGGTCAGCAATCATTCAGTTCTTCGTGCAAAGAAAGTGGATGCAAACAACAAGGTTTTGGAGTTCTGGGTGACATTCGGTGGAAACGAAGAGGAACGGGAAAAATTTTTCCAAGAGTCAAAAACTATCGCCATCTCTGTTACTGATTTCGGATTTGAAGGACAGCTCATCAGCTATGAGCTACCAATCTCCAAGTTGTTCAGCAACATGCCCAAGGAGCCAAAGGGGCAATTGGAAGCAATACGAGCAAGCCGAGGTGTTGGGGATATTGGTCCTGCTGGCGGCGAAATATTTTATGACAAAGGGAATTACAGCGATGGGTGGCGGTACCTGGAGGCTGCCGCGGCAGGTTGGAGTGAGACTTCCTATGATCCTTCTTACGTATTCGGATATTATCGCCCCGCAGATGATGGTACAGATCAGGTTGTCGGTACGGGAACAGCGATTGGAACAGGTGAAGCGAATACCAAAGCCTTAGTATCGAAGATGGGGAATACCGCATACAACGATTACATGAGGAGAACTACGAAAGCCATGTATGCGGCGAAAGTCTGTGCTGACTATAGGGGAGGGGGATACGACGACTGGTTTCTTCCGAGCAAGGATGAGTTGGACTTGATGTATCAGTACCTTCAAATGAACAATCTTGCTGGTCTTTCTGGCGGCCGCTCGTATTGGAGTTCCTCAGAGTACGATGGAGGCAGCGCGTGGTATCTGTATTTCTACAAGGGGAATCAGAGCTACTCCATGCGAGCTAACGAGAACACAGTCAGACCTGTGCGAGCTTTCTGATGAGCCATTCAACAATTCATCTATTTGCCTATCCTAGGGTCCCCAATGTTATAGGAAGTCCGTCTAATTTACAATTCTAATTGCATCTTAATAAGGTATCGATTTTTCATGTGGGGGACAGATTCTGTACAACTTGCGCTTCGAATTTGTCAGCACGCGTTTCAAAAAAATGATTGGGCAAACTTTTCAATATACGTGTTCTACATGTGGGGGCATCGTAAAAAGCGTGTGCATCATATCTTGATGGACGACTTGAAGGATACTGCATCTATGCAAACAGTTTACTTGACCCGCAGTAGCGATGATTAAAGATAAAGGAATGAAGGGGAGGAAGAGGAAAAGGCTACTGGGTATCAAAGCAGTATAGGGAATGACATAAAAAAATTATTGGTTCCCATGCAATCGATCGTCCGGAAGATCTATCCGATTAATCTCGAAGAGATTCATATCGTGCTTAATATCCGCAATTCCAAGTTGGCTCTAATTAAGAATGCACGCATACACCAGGGCACGGATGTATGGTTCCTTCCAATCGCATCCTGTCTCCCAATCCTCCATGTGGGCATTCTCGTCGAGATACAGGACTCCCATCAGCTCGCTCCTAGCCAGGCTATCCTCCTCCTGTGACGCATTCATCTCAAGCCATAGTGTGAAGCAGCTCGGATTGTGGAAACTGTCGGTCCCGCAGTAGAAGTGCACGTCGAGACTTCCGAGGAAGTTCTCCCCACCCCGGATGGTGCCCACGCGGTTGTTCGGAAACACGTAGGGGATTGCTCGTGGCGGGATTGCCGGGAGATCCCAATCCGAGATATGGACCCCGATCGACTTGCATTCTGAATCGAGAATCTCCAATGCCTTCATTCCGAACCTCCAGAGCGCCAGTTCGGCGTCATATATATAGCGGGGTGAAACTCCCTGCCTGAT
>CAZPOJ010000343.1:0-2246 GCA_964588005.1 uncultured Sphaerochaeta sp. | reverse complement strand
GAAAGGTTCGGAAGCAGCTGCGGTCACCTCGGTCATGATAAAGATGACCAGCATGCCCATCAGAGAGGAGCTGGAACTGAGCTTTGAGCGCCCATTCTTCTATGCCATCATCGATAGGGAGGCTAGGATTCCCCTGTTCATGGGGACAATGGAGAATCCTCTCTCCGAGTAAGGAGAGAGGATCCCTGTCTACATGGATGGGTTCAAGTCAGCGCTATCTCCCTAGTCAGGGAGTACTCGAGGCTTCTATCTTGATAGAAGCCTCGCTTCTCGTTGGGCATGAGGGCTGCCATCCTGAGCATGATCTCATCTATGAGGGCTTCACGGGTAGCGGCATCGACGCGTCCCCCCTTTTGGATAATCTCGAAAGGCTCTCCTACTGCTATGGTGATGGGTGTTCGCCTTAAGCGCTTGAGGTTCTTGGAGAAGTTGCTGAGGCCCATGATCACGACAGGAACCATGGGAACATCCTTCTTATGTGCTATGAAGGCTATGCCCGCCTTGCCCTGCTGAAGCTTTTCATCCCGGCTTCTGGTCCCTTCGGGTGCCATGGCTAGGATTTCCTTGTGCTCCAGGGCTGAGAAGCAGGCCTCCATGGTTTCTCGGCCCATATTCTCACGGTCTACGGGGATGCTTCTCCATAAATCCATTACCCAACCAAGGAACTTGTTGTTCCACAACTCCTTCTTGGCCATGGCTAGAAGATTCCTACGGCGTAGAAAAACATAGAGCATGGGCCCGTCAAGGACGTAGGTATGGTTGGCCAGCAAGAGAAACGGTCCGTTTTGCGGAACTTTCTCTAGTTCTTCAAGGTTTATGCGACAGGTAACCCTGAGGAACCCTCTCAATACTGCATTGACAATTCTTTCCGATACTTTCATAGGCAAACTATAGCAGAGAGAAGTGAACCGGAAAAGAGAAAAAGTGGGAATTCAAGCATTTACGGTATGAGTTTTTTTGTGGTATGGTTATAAGAGGTACTTTCACCAAGGAGCTTACAGTATGGAAACAAGAACTTTTGAGAAACAAGGCATCACCACCTCCCTGTTGGGCTTCGGTGCGATGCGCCTGCCCCTTACAGAAAACGGGAGCATAGATGAAAGCAGGGCAGAGGAGATGATGGACTTATCGATCAAGGCCGGAGTGAACTATATTGATACCGCTTACCCCTACCATGAGGGTACCAGCGAAGCTTTCGTAGGTCGGGTCTTGAAGAAATATCCCAGAAAATCTTTTTTTCTTGCCACAAAACTTCCCTGCTGGCAGGTCAAGACCCTCGACGATGCCAAAAGGATATTCGATGAACAGCTAGTACGCTTGGATACGGAGTATGTGGACTTCTATCTGCTGCATTCCATTGACGGCGAGACATACGACAGGATGGCAGAGCTGGGCATACTCACCTACCTTGAGGAGCTCAAGCGGGAGGGTAAGATCAGGTACATAGGATTCTCCTTCCACTCCATCTATGAGGATTTTGAACGGATCCTCTCCAGCTATGCTTGGGATTTCTGTCAGATACAGTACAACTACCTCGATACCGAGGAGCAGGCAGGAACCAAGGGATATCTGCTTGCAGAGAAGATGGACATCCCTGTCATTGTCATGGAACCGATCAAGGGAGGATCTCTTGCTACCCTACCCCCAGATTTGCAGCACCATCTCAACAATCTCGATGCCAAGGCTACACCCGCCTCCTTTGCCTTGCGCTGGGTAGGAAGCCATCCTTATGTGAAGGTCATCCTCAGTGGCATGTCCACCCTTGAACAGGTAGCAGACAACCTCAGGACCTTTACAGGTTTCGAGAAGCTAGCGGAGAAGGAGTATGCGGTGTTGGACGAGATCGGGGACACCATGCGTGGTAGGGTCGGCAATGGTTGCACAGGGTGCAAATACTGCATGCCCTGTCCCTTTGGTGTCGATATCCCTGGAAACTTCGCCCTTTGGAATCGCTATCGCATGTTCCAAAACTATGAGATGGTCAAGAAGGAGTGGGAAAACGCTGACAAGAGTGAGATAAGACCCCCTGTCTGCACCGAGTGTGGCCAGTGCGTCCCTCTCTGTCCGCAGAACATTAACATCCCTGAAGACCTGAAGAAGATGCAGGCCGAGCTTACCAAGGCACAGGGCGAGAGCGCCAAGTGACTGAGCACCGAAACAGATGATTAGCAAGCAGTGGCGAGACCTTGAGAAGGACTCGCCATTGTTTTCTCTTTGCTTTATGCTAAAGGCAAAGAAAGAGAGAA
>CAZPOJ010000342.1:0-2252 GCA_964588005.1 uncultured Sphaerochaeta sp. | reverse complement strand
GCTAGCACAAGAGGGGAGCGGGTGTCGGCAAGGAGGCTTGCCACCTCTTTGTCAATCGTGCGGAACCATTTCTGGAGGCGTTGCTTGATATTGGACCCTGTGGCGTGTGCATGGGTCCCTCCTGCCTGTCCTACTGATCCTGAAGATCCCATAGTCTGGAATTGGAATTTCTGCTTGGGCCAATCTTCTGGGAAGGATTCTGCAAGTGTTTCAGGGGTGTCTGCCAGATCAATTTCATCCACCGTATGCTGGGTCCCCTCAAACAGGCGGATCTGGTTCTGGCTGATGGCAAGGATATGGAAGACACCATCGCTGTTAAGGATAGGCAGCAACGGCTTTATGTGAAAGCGGTCGGCGACAAATACCATTTCCTTGAACGAATGCGGAAGCCTGTACAGATGAAACATGTCAAGGGTAAAGAATACCGCCAGGCCATCACTCTGATGCTGCCAGAAATTGGTTCCCTCAAGCAGGCTTCGGGGTGCTTTGAGCATCTCGTCCACCTTGGAAGCACGAAGGCCCTTGTCCAGTAAACGCACCTCTACCTCGGCCAGCAAGTTCTTGAAGCGAATAGGTCCCTGCTCGGTCTCTCGCCCGGCACGATACGTAGGCATGAAAAGGGAAATACAAAACTCAGAACGTGTTTCTAGAATTTTCTGCAAGTTTTCAGTAGTGATCATATCCATATGATAGTTCTCCTTTAAAATGGGTAAATGACTCCATAAAACTCGAGCAAATCAAATTCCAACTCTCTATTTAGGAATAACTTATAACCCTATTGTAAACATGAGGTGAAGCTTGATTGCCTATACCAAACATACTAATAAAATGACTAAAAGTACAGGAGACTGTTTTGTAGGGGTGGCTTGGCCTTGTATGGGAAATGGGCAGGGTCGGTGATATCCAAAAGAATATCCCTGTATCGAACGAAGGGGCACGCCTTTCTGGATGTAGCGTGTGAGGGTGTTGCCGACAGGTCGATAGGCAACGGTATGTGTAAGGGGAATATACGATACTGACTCACCCGGTTCTTTGTACAGGCGCATCCCAGCGTTACGGGGCATAGAGCGAAAGGTTGTGTTTTGATGCACTGTCCTCCCGGTCTCTTGGCGGTCATAGGGGTCCGCTATCCTGCATTTGTACAACCCATATCATCACAAATAGCCTAAATCATTCCATTAAATGGAGATAAATTAACAGGTAAGTTGATTTTAGCCGAAAAAATAGGTATCATTGTAGGTAAGGGTAAGCAGGAACTTACACCTAAGATTGTCCATGTTTGCAACAAGGGGTTCGATTTCACCTGCCTGTTGGTTCGACATGTATGAAGGAGATTCTGTGATAGTAAAAGGAAAGTATGGCTCAGCTAAAGTCTTTGCAAAGGATTTGGAAGATGGGGCGAGAGAACAGATACAGACGCTGTTGGATCAAGATTTCTTGGAAGGATCTACAGTCAGGATCATGCCCGATGTACATCAGGGCATGGGCTGTGTAATCGGATTTACTGCAGATATGGGCGACAAGGTTATCCCTAACATTGTTGGGGTGGACATAGGGTGCGGGATGCTTACTGTTGAGCTTGGGAAAATGGATATCGACCTCCCAAAGCTCGATAAGATAATCAACAGCAGCATTCCCTCTGGAAGGAACACCCATCAGAGTAGGATGGTCACATTTGATAGGCTGCAAGATTTGCACATATACAGGGAGTTGAACGATACGAGAAGGTTGGAAAGAAGCATTGGAACCCTTGGTGGGGGCAACCACTTTATTGAAGTGGGGGTGGATAGCCAGAAGAACACCTATCTTGTGATCCACTCAGGTAGCAGGAACTTAGGGACCCAGGTGGCAAGGTATTATCAAAACCTCGCCATAGAGTTGTGCAGTGGGAAAGAGGAGTATTTTGCAAGGCGCGATGAAATCATTGAAACCTACCCAAAGCAGGGGCGATCGAAGCACATAAAATCTGCTTTGCACCTGTTGGAGCTCCAGTACAAAGGCTTGAAGCCGACCTATCCCCGTGACCTATGCTATGTGACGGGCAAGTATAGGGATGAATATCTGCATGATATGAAAATCTGCCAGGAATATGCAAGCTTGAGTCGGGAGGTAATGGCTGACATCATCCTCACGAACCTGTTACAGAGGAATTTGCATGAGTTTCCCCATTTCCAGACCATTCACAACTATATCAACTTTAAGGACAACATTATCCGCAAGGGTGCAATTTCTGCATACGAGGGCGAGAGATT
>CAZPOJ010000341.1:0-2253 GCA_964588005.1 uncultured Sphaerochaeta sp. | reverse complement strand
ACCAATATGCTGTATGAAGTCGTACAGGAACACTCCCCCAAGACCCAGGTGGTACTCGGTGGTATCACGCGCCTCCATCCGATCATGCAGAAGTTTGCAGGAGCTCCTGACAGGCTGGACTTCTCCCGCCTGCAACTCAGCAGGTCCTGGTCAAGAGAATTGCTACTCAAACGGATCGAGAGGGATAGGGTTGCCTATGAGAGCCTGCAGATACAGAGGAATATGGAATATGTATTCGAGCATGCCTCCTATGATCTGTTGGATATCCACCTCTATGATGATGCGGAGAATTGGGGGGCCTATCTCTCAGCCCTCCCCAAGGATATCCCTATCGTAGTCTCCGAGTTTGGAGGCCCGAGCTCGGAATTCGAACAGACCAACCACCAATACCATGCAAAGCGTATGGAGGCCTATATCAATTCCATAGAGAAGCTTCCCATTACAGAGGCATACTACTTCAAGCTCGTTGATTCACCTGAGTCCTATCACAAGCATTCAGGGCTCTATACGAAGAGACTGAGAAAGAAGCCGGCCTATGAGGTCTTTGAGCAGAGACTTTCTCCAAAGCTATGAGGCTCACCCTCCTTGGGGACTATACCTCCCTGGGTTTTATGAAACAGGGAGTTGTCCTAACCTCAGTATATGTGGGGTCTTGCATCTTCTCCAACACCCTTGCAAGATCTGAGATTTTTCCCCTGGCAATGCAAAATAGTCTATCAGATCCTCAGGTCTAGGGATGGGTGGGAGTATCCATGCCCTGTACTCTTTCCATGGTGTAGGTACACTGCCAATGCTTGTCCTTATGCTAGCAAACCAGGTCATGCCTATCATTCATTCTGAGAGCACCGGGATTCTTCACGTTTGACAAAAATGCCAGTTTGTAGGAAAACTCCCCCCTATTCTTACCGGTATCCAGCAGAGAAATTATCAAAATTGTTCTAGGTATCCAGATCAAATACAATCGATACATTACAATTTTGGTTAAACGTTTATCTTATATATTACCAGCAGGAATGTTGCATTTAGACACAAATTGCAGTATTAGCTACTTTTTTATAGGGTAGGGTTATTCGTTTAAGTGAATATTTAACCAATTCTTCTTCTTGACAGATAACAAAATAGGCTCATAAGCTATATGTACAGGAGCAACAAAGGCAATGAAATCTACCATTAAGGAAGTAGCACATCTAGCCGGAGTTTCCATAGCTACAGTTTCCTATGTACTGAACGGAACCAAGAAGGTGCGAAGCGAAACCGAGCAGAAAGTGATGGATGCGGTTACCAAACTCAACTACCATGTAAACCCCCTTGCCAGGAACCTTCGCAAGGGAGAGAGCAAGCTCATTGGGTTTGTGGTCAGCGACCTTTCCAACAATTTCTTCCAGGAGATAGCCCTTGGCCTGGAAAACCAGCTTACCAAGGTGGGGTACCGCCTGATCATCATGAACAGCAAGGAACAAAAAGAGATTGAGATAGAGAATGTCAAGAACCTTATTGCAGGGGCAGCCGATGCCTTGGTGATCGCACCTACCACCCCTGATTGCTCCTACCTGCGCTTTTTGCTCGACAACAACCCCATTCCCGTCATTTTTGTAGACAGGCGACCTGAAGGCTTTGAAAGTGATGTCGTCCTGGCTACGAATGAACAAGGTGCCTACGATGCTGTAAAGGCTCTGACCGACAAGGGCCATACGAACATAGCATTTTTCGGCTCCAGGCAGGATTCAACCATGATGGAACGCCTGGACGGGTACAAGAAAGCCTTGGAGGAGGCGGGGGTGAGCTTCAATGCCAATTTTATCCGGTTTGGCAACTTTGACAGTGTTTCACAACGCTCGCTCCGCCATGGGGTGATGTATCACCAGGCTATGGACCTGCTTTCCAACTATGATATCACCGCCATTTTTTC
Source organism: uncultured Sphaerochaeta sp. (assembly GCA_964588005.1). Classification (GTDB taxonomy): domain Bacteria; phylum Spirochaetota; class Spirochaetia; order Sphaerochaetales; family Sphaerochaetaceae; genus Sphaerochaeta. Next base: position 344 of record CAZPOJ010000341.1, on the reverse strand, counting down.
TGGGAACAATCTGGCGACGCTGGGAGTCTTCAGCTACATCAAGGAGGCGAATATCCAGGTTCCCAAGGATGTCTCCTTCATCACCTTCGATGACTCTTCCTGGCTTACCATGACGACCCCTACACTTGCGGCCATTGCACAAAACCCTGAAAAGATGGGACGAGTCGCTGCCAAATTGGTACTTGAACGTATCGTAGAACCGGTAAGTACCGAGAAAAAATCCTACCAGATAGTGAGGATATCGACTCAGCTCATCTTGCGAGGATCGATCTAGTTGTTTCTTAGGTCACTTCGGTCAGTGAGGCCGAAAAAATACAAAGGAGGGACTACATGAGAAAAACATT
>CAZPOJ010000340.1:0-2274 GCA_964588005.1 uncultured Sphaerochaeta sp. | reverse complement strand
GTTGGCAAATGAGTCCATAAAGGGACTACTGATGTTCTGGAAGAAAAGCAGGATGGTTTCTTGCATATATGACTCCTTGTCTAGGAGTAGTATACGCAAGGAGTGGAGAGCTTGCAACTCAGAAGGGAGGGACAAGGCGATGGTTTTCTCCTATGCTTCGAAAACAGCCTCTTGGATACACGCTAGGATTTCCTCTCGGCTTGGTTGGGCCGGTATGGCTCCTTTTTTCGTGGTGGTGAGGCTTCCTGCCGCATTGGCAAAGGCTAGGATATGATCGAGCTGTTCTGGTCCCAAGGCCTTGATGGCATCTAAGCTGAGGGTACACAGCATGGACAAGGCAGCTCCAAAGAAAGCGTCTCCAGCCCCTGTCGTGTCTATGGTCTTGACCTTGTAGGCCTTGATAAACCCAGTATGCTTGTCTGTAAAGTAGTAGGCACCGTTGGGACCTGCCGTCACAAACAACAGGGAAGGTCCCATCGAGAGCATTTTTTTGGCAGCTGAAGGGATATCACTGAGGCCGGTAAGCAGCTCGAGCTCCTCATCGGAGACCTTCATGATGTGGGCAAAGGCTATGCCCTTGCCCATTTGCTCTTTGGCAAGGTCTTCGCTCTTCCAGAGCAAGGGGCGGTAGTTGGGGTCATAGCTGACTATCTTGCCCATGGTCTTCGCTAGGGCAACTGCCTCATAGGTTGCACTCCTGCTTGGCTCATCGGTAAGGGAGAGCGAGCCGAAATGAAAGAGGGAACAATTTTCTATGACCTTTACTTGTAATTCTTCTGGCCTCAGTTGGGTATCAGCACCCAAGTGACGATAGAAAGAGAAGGAACGGTTTCCTGTACTGTCATAGTGGATGAAGGCAAGGGTGGTAGGGAAAGCTTTGTCCAGGACCAAGGCAGAGGTGTCGATATCCTGCTGCTCCAAGGTCTGCTTGAGGCTTTTTCCAAACCCGTCATCGCCTACCTTGCCCATGAAGGCGGTCTTTTTTCCCAGCTTGCCTGCCATCGCAAGCAAATTGGCAGGAGCTCCGCCTGGGTTTGCACCGAAGGTAGGGACTCCAGCCTCGGTTGTGCCAAGGGGGGCAAAGTCTATGAGAAGTTCGCCTAGGGCTGTGATATCAATCATACTCAACCTCCAATCTTCACTACAGCTTTGACGATGTTCTGCTTGTCGGCAACACTCTTGTCCATAGCATTCTGAATATCATCGAAGGCAAAGATGTTGGTGACGATTCCCTTGAGGTTTACCTTGCCTTCTGCAACTGCCTTGATGGCAAGCGGGTAGATATGACGGTATCGGAAGACTGTCTTGAAGGTGAGTTCCTTGTCAAGGACAAGGCTCATGGGAAGGGTCATCTCCCCTGTCTTGGAATATCCTACTAGTACAACATTGCTTCCCTTCTTCACAAACTCAATGGCCTGTCTGGTGGTGATTTCCGTCCCTGCCGACTCAATTGCCAGGTCAAAACCCTTGCCTCCGGTCAGCTGTGCAACCCGTTTGGCAACATCCTCAGTCTTTGCATTGATGGTCGAGGTGGCACCCAGTTCCAGTGCCTTTTCCAGTCGTTTTTCCATGATATCGACAACACAGACCTCACTGACTCCCAGGGCCTTCAAGGCCATCATGGAGACAAGACCAATGCATCCTGATCCAAAGACAACAGCACTCTGTCCATATTTTGCCTCGCCTTGGATGGCTGCATGGAATCCTACGGCCAGGGGTTCTATAAGGGCACCTTCCAGCGTCGATACATTCTCAGGGAGCTTGAAGCAGAGGGAAGCGGGGTGGGTGGCATACTCCTGGAATACCCCGTCAACTGGAGGGGTTGCGAAGAATACTACATCGGGGCAGAGGTTATAGCGCCCGGTCGTGCAGAACTCGCACGTACCACATGTCTTGCCGGGTTCCAGGGCAACTCGGTCGCCCACCTTGAGGTCTGTAACGTCCTTGCCAACCTCGACAACGGTACCGCCAGGCTCGTGACCCAGTACAAATGGGGGCTCTACGATATAGCCTCCGATCCTCCCTGTCTCGTAGTAGTGCATGTCGCTTCCGCAGATGCCGACATATTCCATCTTGATTAGGACTTCATGGTCTTCGGGTTGTGGGATGCTTCGCTCGAGGTAGCCCATCTTCCCAATTCCTTGCATGACTGCAACGTTCATTGTGCCTTCCATACGAATATCTCCATTGTAAAATAACTTTTATAAAGTAGTTTATTAACTACATGAAAACACTTCTTGTCTTGTTTGTCAATGAAAAAATCAAATTGTTTGG
>CAZPOJ010000339.1:0-2279 GCA_964588005.1 uncultured Sphaerochaeta sp. | reverse complement strand
TGGGAATAGCCAGGGAGCTGGCAAGGATTGACCTTCCCCTCAGCCTCTACACCGAGTGGTATTGGCAGATGGATCTGCACAACCTCTTCCACTTCTTGCAACTGCGCCTGGACGAACATGCCCAGTATGAGATTCGCGTCTATGCCCAGACCATCCTTGAAATGGTTCGCAAAGTTTGCCCCATAGCAACCGAGGCGTTTGAGGAGCACAAGATGGGGGCGAAGACCTTTAGTGCAAAAGAGCTCGCCGCCCTCAAGGCAGTGCTCCGGGGTGAGGAGAATCCTCTGAAGGGAAGGGCTAAGGAATTGTTTGACGCTAAGCTTTGCTAGACGCCCTCTGAGCTTTCAGCTTCTTTCTGTACTCCTTCTTGGTCAGAGGAGGAGGGGGAAGGATTGGCCTGGCCATCAGGAGGGCAGGGTCGTTCAAGAGGTCCTGAAACAACTTGATGGACTTGGTAAAGTAGAAGCCGTCGGTAATCCTCTCATCGACGGTGAACCCCACCTCCATGGTGTCGGTATGGGTGGTCACCCCATTGACCGTCTTGCGCACCCTTCTCAGTATCCCCATCGTAGCGAACAGGCTTGTGGTGCCCCACTCATAGATGTGGTGGTGGGGGCTTCCCCCGCCCAGACCTATGCTGCCCATGTTGCTGATGAATATGGTGGTATGCAGGCCATCGGCATCCCTGAGGGCCTTTGGGGCCTTCCCATGGCGGTCCAGCAGGCCTGCAAAACCGACTATCAGCCTGATCAGTGGCTTGGGGAACTTCATGAAGAAGAGGATTGCCTTGTCGGTGAAGTTCTCATTGGCAGGTTTGCGCTGGGCTATGATCGCATCATCGATGATCTTTGACATCTCTGGAAGGGTCATCTCGGGTGAGAAGTACAGGGGCATGCTGTGCTCGGGTGCATCATCGGTGTAGTCCTCCTTTACTATGAAGTTCACCGACAGCTCGTTGCGTTGCCAGTACTGGTAGTTTGCCACAAACCTGTTCAGTTCAGGCCTGAGGGTTATGGTCCTCATCAGGGCTGCGATGAACAGTTCGAAGATCCTGTAGTTGGCACCATCACTGCGCTTGTTCTTCTTGATGAATGCAACTGCGTTGGTCAGGTCCAGCACCATGTTCTGATAGACAAGTGAATCACACCGCTTGGGCATGACGTAGGGGAACATCTGTTTGTAGGCCGGGACTTCATACACCTTGACCGCATCGTTGCGCCTGCTCATGGTTGGCTAGCTCCTGGAGAGTGATTTTGTATAGTGTAATGCACAAAGAGAGAAAAACAAGCGCAATGAGTCTTCTTTACCCTATCTTTTCCCTAACGAGGGCCTCTTCTTGGCCAAGAGGGCAACTCTTCTCTGGTATGCCTCCTTCATGGCAGCTTCAAAGCTCTTGTCACTGGGATAGCTATAGCCGAATGTAGGCTCCCAGAGGGAGGGGTCCTCCATGCAGAGGTAGAAGAACGGACCCTCTTCCCTCCATGTTTGGGGGAAGCAGGAGTAGGCATGGGAGAATAGCTCCTGCTTGGTAGGCAGCGGGTAGGAGTACTTGCCCGCTGCCCCGGTGAGAGCCATGTCGAGTACGCGGCTTTCGCGCCCCTCGGCCCTGAGTGTGCGCAGCACAGCCTTGGTGAAGGTCAAGGTTCCCAGGGAGAACATGATCAGTTCCTCCTTCTTGAAGGTTGCCACCACCTGATCAATGACTGCTTTGTACTCATCCTGCCACCCCTTGAACCAAACCATGGGATGGAGGTGGAAACCCACCGGGATACCCCTGTCTGCAGCTTTTCTAGCAGCTTGTAGCCTCTGATCCAGCGTAGCGGTAAGGTGCTCCTCCTTCTCTATGATGGTAGGGGCGTTGAGCGACCAGGTGGCTACTATGTTGGAGGGCAGGTCCATCGCCATCCAATCGGTGCGGTGGCTCTTGGTCTTGAGCTCTATGATGGTCTTTGGGTAGCGTCGTGCCAAGGTAGAAAGGGCGTCCAGGGTACCAAAGTCGTTTCCCCAGAGCAGCGAGTCGCTGCTCTGCCCCGTTCCTATATGCCAGGTATCCTCGTCGAGTGTTATCGCCTCCAACCGCTGCTGCAGGTTTCCCACCACTTCAATCCTGCCCTTGTTGTAGAAGGACTGTATGGAGCAGTAGGAGCACCCGAAGGAGCACTGCTGTACGGCATCGAGGGTCTTGAGGTTGCAGCAACGCGTCTTCTCCCCTTCAACAGGACAAGGACAGCGCCCCATGATCTTCTCGGTATGTACGATGACACTGTGGCATTTTTCGG
>CAZPOJ010000338.1:0-2294 GCA_964588005.1 uncultured Sphaerochaeta sp. | reverse complement strand
ACAGTGAACAGCGCCTGGTCCTCTCCAATGCGAAGGGGCGCGGGCACCTCAACCGCCTGCGTGCAAAACGAATGGTCCAAAAGGACAGTGAGGGGCGTATGGATCTTGGGGAGTTCAATCGACGCTACTATGACCTGCTTGGAGGGTGTACCCCTGACCTGGTCCAAGAGGTGGCAGAGGATCTCTTTGCCCTGGTTGATCCTGCACAGTTCGCCCTTATGGAGGCCCTCGCCAAGAAAGCAGACCTCGTTATCCTCAGCTGCGGGACAGAGAACATCATCCACTCCTTTCTCACCTTACACAAGATAGAGCATCTCTTTGTCCAGGTAAGTGGAAAAGAGTTGCACTTCACCAACAGCGTTAAACCAGACATCTCTGTCACCATAGGCAGTCCGCAAGAGAAACGCGAGGTGTTTGTCGATTTGAAGAGCAAATATGATCTCTCCATAGCCGTAGGCGACGGCCCTACGGACATCCCTATGCTTGAAGAGGCCAACTTGGGTCTTATCATAGACTGGAGCGGTGAGAAGGGGCGCTATCCCTTTGAAACCTTTTCCGATTTGGACTCCACCCTCATCCGATGTCTCGCCTATCTTGATAAGGTAGAAGAGGCATGAGTGAGGGCAGCCTTCCAGGCTAGAGAAACAAGCCCCACCAGGACCAGGGCGGAGAGTACAATGCCTATGAGGGGCTTTGCACCGAGGACCTGGGGAACAAGGAGAGCTGAGCCCACCAGGGCGAGCACCCCCAGGGCAGCGAGCATGCCAAGCAACCCGTTGAGGTTGCTTTTCATCGCCTGCTGGGGGATGCTCCAGCTTAGCATCGGCCTCTTGTAGTCAATGGCAAGGCCAAAGGCGGCTATGCTGAAGATCGTCAACAGGGTCAGGGGGGCCATCCATAGGAGATGGGCACCCGGTACCTTGAAAAACAAAAGGGCGAGCACAAGGTAGAGTAAGTTTGTCCCCCCAACCAGGACCAAGTGCACCAAGAGCTTTGCCCAGACGAATACCCTTGCCTTGACCGGCAAGACCCTATCCAAGGCAAACAGGGGCCCTTGGCGGCTTACACTGGTGCTGCTGAGCATGGAGATGCTGGAGAGAAGGCTAACAGCAAGGAAAATCCCATAGCTCAGATAGGGCGAAGAAGCCACCATCGAAGCCATGCCCTCAATCTCACCCAACACCCCGGTAAGGGCATAAACTCCCAACAGAATGAGCGGCAGCAAGAGTTCTCCGACCACCTCAATCATAAAGACCGAGTGGCTCTTGATCACCTCAAGTTCCCGAACCATCAAGGAGAGCGTTGGACTCATCTCCTTTGATGATCCGTTTTTCTTTTTTCTTCGGGTCACGCTTTGCGCTGAAGCAACCAAGGACAAGGAGCGCTCATACCCGCGCCCTATCCAAAGGGAGGCTACAAGCGCACAGAGCAAGATCACCAGGGTCTGGGTGATGAGTCCAGAGAATGACCATACCATCTTCGCTTGCCCCACAAAGAGGGGGAAAAGCCTGGTGAGGGCAGTGAAGAGAGAGTCAAAGGAGAGCATCATGCTCTGGTAGTCGACCTGAAACGAGGAACCCTCCTCCAGATTTCTGGAGAAGACGGTAATCATGACCAGGGAGAAGCCCAGCATCACCACAAAGGTGAAGAGTTGCTCGACCATCTTGAACCGCCTGCCCTTGGAGAGGCGAACCAGGGCCGTTGCCACAACAGCGGCCAAGGAGAGCGGCAGCAGTGGACCGAAGGCCAGCAGGCATAGGGCTCCCAGGACAAACAGCAAACCTACCCCCTCCACAAACGAGGCGACTACAATAGCAGGAAGCACTAAAGCGACATAAATTGGAAGATAGAGGATATACGCTATCAAGAGCCGGCTGGTGAGCAGCTCCACTTCGGTGACCGGCAGCGTAGAGACCAAGGCGATATCCTTGCCACTATATATGATAGAGGAGAGTCCTATGGAACCGAGAAGAAACAAAAGCAGAAACGCTGCCAAGGTGGCCAGGAACATGCCGAGGTAGGGGGTGTCCAACAGCGATCCAAGGGTCTGGTAGGTGAAGTAGTTGAAAGCTATCATCCCCTCAAGCACGACCAGGCTAAAGAGCAGCAAGACTGTGATCACCAGTTGCAGGACTTTCGTCCTCCCCTTCTTGGCCTGATCGGTGACAGCGAGCCGGGAAAAATAGGTTCGCAAGGGTTTCACCCCATCAAGGAAGGCCTGTACAAGGGAGCCTACCATCACAAGGCGCATCAGAGGACCTCTGCTTCTGTCAGCTCAAGGAAGAGCTGTTCCA
>CAZPOJ010000337.1:0-2302 GCA_964588005.1 uncultured Sphaerochaeta sp. | reverse complement strand
TAATAAGTCTCCTTGCTTTGACTATATCACACCATAAGCGATAAATCAAAGCAGGTATTCAAGAACATTGCTTCCAGTAATTGTCGGTCACTGTGCACTATATGTAAAATACAATGAGCCATAAAAACTGTGCTTGATATCAATAGTATAAAAGTTATTGATATGCACACCTTCTCATCCTATTTGCTTTTCACCCACTATTCCACTATACTTTAAGAAGAAGGATTTGGAACTCGGGGAGCTAACACTCTTACCTATCTACCCGGTACTTCTATGGTAAAACCAGCTCTTCGCTCTTCCTCCTCATTCTTCCAGGAGGAGACTACAGTGAATCACACACAGACAGAGTCAAATAAAGCCCATAACGACCATCATGAGAGTGGTCACCATGCTGCGATGGTAGAGGACTTCAAACAGAAATTCTTCCTATCGCTGGCACTCACCCTGCCAATACTGCTGCTTTCGCCCATGATCCACTCGTTCATGGGAGTCGACTGGACCTTCCCAGGATCCTCATACATCCTGTTTGCCCTCTCTACTATCCTGTTCTTCTATGGAGGCAAGCCCTTCCTTACCGGTGCAAGGGACGAACTAAAGGAACGTTCCCCTGCTATGATGACCCTCATCGCCTTTGCCATCACCATTGCATACCTCTACAGTACCGCTTCTACGTTCTTTCTCGAAGGAAGCGACTTCTTCTGGGAACTGGCAACCTTGATCGTCATCATGCTTCTTGGCCATTGGATTGAGATGAAATCGGTCATGGGAGCTTCCCAAGCTCTGGACGAGCTGGTTAAACTCCTCCCCGAAGAGGCACACCTCATACAAAAAGACGGATCCACCCTCGATGTCGGAGTCTCAGAATTGAAAGCTGGAGACTCAGTACTGGTAAAACCCGGAGAGAAGATTCCAATCGATGGAGAGATCTTCGAAGGGAGATCAGAGATCAACGAAGCTATGATCACAGGTGAATCTGTCCCCGTTGCCAAAACAATAGGCGATGAGGTAATCGGAGGATCCCTCAACGGGGATGGTCTGCTCAAGTTCACCGTCAGCAAAGTAGGAGACGACACCTTCCTCTCCCAGGTGAAACGCCTGGTACAGGAAGCACAAACCTCCAAATCAAAAAACCAGCGCTTGGCTGACAGTGCAGCCAAATGGCTATTCTATATTGCCGCTAGTTCTGGAACCCTTACCTTTATCGCCTGGATGCTCATCAGAGGGGACCTTGCCTTTTCAATTGAACGGGCGGTGACGGTCATCATCATCTCCTGTCCCCATGCCCTGGGTCTTGCAATACCACTTGTATCCTCCATGTCCACCAGCATCGCGGCAAAGAACGGACTCTTGATCAGAGATCGACTCGCCTTTGAAGAAGCACGAAACATTGACGCAATAGTATTTGACAAGACCGGCACCCTCACCAAAGGGAAGTTCGAGGTTACCGACATCCACCCAATTGGCATACCAGAAGAGCAACTGCTCACCATTGCCTACTCTGTAGAGGCAAACAGCGAACACCCGATAGCACAGGGAATTGTGAGAAAAGGAGAGGCGCTCTCCCTCAAGGCTAAGAACGTCACCGATTATCAGAGCCTACCCGGCAAGGGGCTGGAAGCGATCATCGACAAGAAGAAAATCCATGTAGTCAGTCCTGGCTACATGCGATCTGAAAAGATAGCGTTTGATGAAGAAACCTATGAAAACCTGGCAAAACAAGGGAAGACAGTTGTCTTTGTCCTAGAGGACAACACCCTCCTAGGCTTTATCGCCCTAGCAGACCAGGTGCATGACAATGCGCAGGAAGCGATCAAAGCAGTACAGGCCATGGGTATCGAGACCATCATGTTAACGGGTGACAATCAGAGGGTTGCCTCCTATGTTGGGAAAAAGTTGGGGATAGATACCGTCATCGCAGAGACGCTGCCTGAGGATAAAGCAGAGAAGATACAAGCCCTGATACAAAGCGGCAAGCGTGTTGCCATGATTGGCGATGGAGTGAACGACGCCCCTTCACTGGCGGTGGCAGACCTGGGCATTGCCATTGGGGCAGGAACGGATGTTGCTATTGAGACTGCTGACATAATCCTGGTAAAGAGTGACCCCCTGGATATAGTGAACCTGCTCAAGCTGGCTAAGGCGACCTACTCCAAGATAGTACAGAACCTCATCTGGGCAACAGCTTACAATGTGGTTGCCCTTCCCCTGGCTGCAGGGGTCCTCTACAACCAAGGTATCCTCATCAGCCCCGCCCTAGGGGCAGCCCTGATGTCCTTGAGCACCATCATCGTAGCTATCAACG
>CAZPOJ010000336.1:0-2305 GCA_964588005.1 uncultured Sphaerochaeta sp. | reverse complement strand
ACAGCCGCTGACACTGTTCTGTGTTGTCTCCCGTACGATAAGCTCTGTATCCAAATACATGTTGCTGATGGGGATCTGCTCCTTGGAGATTGTCTTTATCAGCATCTCACAGCTGAGTAGTCCCAGCTGGAACTTTGGTTGGTTTACTGTAGTTATGGAAGGAGTGCACATCGAGGAAAGCTCGATATTATCAAAGCCTACTATGGCAATGTCCTTGGGAACACGCAAGGAAGAACGTCTTGCGGCCTTGATAGCTGCTGCTGCATAGACATCACTGCTTGCAAAGAACGCATCGGGTCTCTTTTCGGAGTTCAGCAGCTGAAATGCTGCAGAGACAGCCATATCGTAACTAATCTCCTGCAGTTGGATGATGCTGTCGCTGTCCTTCTCTATATGTGCCGCATCCAATGCCTGCAGATACCCTTTAAGACGGTCCTGTGCGTACTTGTACTCTATGGGTCCGTTGATGAAAGCTATTCGCTTTATTCCCAAGGAGATAAGATAGCTTACTGCATTGCGGGCTGCTGCCACATCATCGATGGTGACAAAAGGGATGTTTGCTGTCGGAATACACTCACAGCACTGTACCAGGGGGAGGGAGGCATTGAGCTTGAGCAGGTTTGCCCGTGTTATGCAGTTGGTGGTGATGAGACCTGCTGCATTGGTCTTTTTCAATAGGGCGATGAATGCATCGATGGATTTGTCATCGATGGGATCCTCGTTTACCAGCATGTTGTATCCATTACGCAGGGCTGCAGCTTTTGCCCCCTTGATGATGAGGCTGTAAAAGGGGTTATCCAGAGAGGGGATGTTGAAGATGATCAGGTCATTGCTCTTCTGTGAGAGTGCCTCGAGGATGGATGTGTCGTATCCCAGGCCTTGCATCGCTTCAATGACAGCATTTCGAGTCTCTTCCCTGACGCTCGTCGTGTTGTTTATTACCCGGGATATGGTGGCGATCGAGATACCTGATACCTCTGCAATCTCAGAATAGGTGATTTTCTTATGGTGGTTCATCTGCGTGTACTCCTGTTGCTAGTGTACGGTGTCTGTCCTTAGTTTTCAAGAATAATATGTAAAATATGTAAAATTTTTCAGAGATTTGCATATCTTAGCCTAATTCATCAATATTTTTGCTAATTTTTCCACTTTATTTAAAAATTTCGAAAAAAGTTGACATATTTTCTGAAAGATTTATACTTACACAAAGCAGACAACCCTATGTTTGTCTGGTAGGAGGTTCTTATGAAGAAAATGTTGGCCGTTTTAGCCATCCTGCTGGTTGTTACCAGCGTCGTCTTTGCTGCCGGTGCTTCAGAATCGGGTGCAAAGAAACAACTGATGGGAGTAGTTACCCCTAGTGCTGACCACGGCTTTACCGCCGAGTCCATCCGTCACTGTGAGGCCCAGGTCAAGGCCCTTTCTGCAAAGCATGGGTTTGACTACCGTTTCATGACCGCCGCTGAAAGTGGAGAGCAGAGCAATGCTGTAGAGACTATCCTTGGGATGAATCCCTCTGTCATGGTGCTCTGGCCGGTAACTGGCGATGAGCTTCGCTCTTCTGCGCAGTCTGTCATGGAAGCAGGAGTTCCCCTTGTCGTCTATGACCGTTTCATCCAGGGGTTGGTTCCCGATGCAGAGATCTCCGGTGACAACGTTGCCATTGGTGTAGGAGCTGGTAAGTACTTCAACGAGTATTTCAAGGCTGACTTGACAAAAGGCAAGGTAAACTACCTTGAATTCAAGGGTGACAGCTCAACTGTTCCTATGGAAAGGACAGATGGGTTCCTCTCCACTGCAAGCAAGAATTTCAATTTGGTCCAGTCCTTTGTCACAAACTGGAGTCAGCAGACTGCTATGGAGCAGATGGAAAACTTCCTCAATACCAAGAGCAAGGCTGAGATCGAGTCCATCAAGGCGATCTGGACTCATGATGATGAGATTGTCTTTGGAATCGTCGAGGCTCTGAAAAACTACAATGGTAGTGCCAACATCAACATCCGCCTGATCAACGGTGTCTCAGCTGGCGAAGGCTTCATGAAGCTGTTTGAGAATTCTGGCTTGTCTGGCATCGATTTCATGACGTATACCTTCTCTCCCTCCATGGTTCGCGATGCAGTGGATTTGGGTTGGAAGGCAATGCAGGGCGAGAAGCTCGAAAAGAGCTACAAGGTCCCTACCGAGATGATCGACAAGACCAACTACAAGTCCTATATGCAGGGAGACCTCTACAAGACCCGCTATAGCTTGTAAACAGAATAGTTGTGTAGTGTATGGTTGCCCTCAGGAGGTAGGTTTCCCTGCC
>CAZPOJ010000335.1:0-2335 GCA_964588005.1 uncultured Sphaerochaeta sp. | reverse complement strand
AGTAGCAGAGAAACCAATTGCTCTTGCACCCGCTCCTGTAAAGGTAGCTGAGGTTATTCCTGTCGATATACCAGTTGCACCTGCACCTGAAGAGATTACTGAAGCTGCAATTGTTATTGAGCCTGAAGTTGTTGAGATGGAGACTGCTGAACCTACTGAACTTGAAGTAGCAGCCAAGATAGAGACAGAAGAATCACCTACTGAAGTTGCAAAGCCCCAGAGCATCCTGTTTACTCAGGAAGAGGAACTCAAGGTAGGGTCCATAGGATTAGAAACATCCTATGACTTCATCTTCGATGGAACTGACAGCAACAGCCTGCACCATACCCTCTCGCTCAGGCCCTATTTCCAGTACAAGGGATTTGCTATGAAGTTGCAAGGTTCTGTCACTACCGAAGACTTCTCGACCTTTACCACAAGTGTAACACCTCCGACTGCAGGGAAACTCAACATGCTAGCCTACGGCTTACAGTTCATCTCAAGTCTAAGCATTGGCTATAGCGAGTCTCCCTTCTTCCTAGCCCTGGATAACGAGCAGTACCACTCACCCCTCACTGACCAGTATTTTGCCCCTCGTTTTGGCGAAAGCACAAAGCTAGGCCTGTACAATAGGATAAAGATGGGGTCTTTCTCCTCAAACATGTACTTTGATAATCTCTACCTTACAAACATCTTGGTCAACAAACCCCAGTTTGCGTCCTTTGCGGTAGAGTATGCCAAGCAAGAGGGATATCACTTCGTTGCTTCTTTTGGCACCCTGGCTAAAATTGACAGGGCTCCCTGGAAGCTCGATCTCTATCCACAGATAAGTTTCCTCTTTCCTCTGGTCGATGTTCGCACAACCCAGCTCTCCTGGCTGGTCTCTGCCAGTGGATATCTGCCAGTCTATAGTACTTTAGATTTTTCTGAGTTTATCGATTTCAACCTTACCACGTTGTTTCCCAACTATCAGTTGAGCACAGGCCTTTCACTCAACCAAGGCGCCTTCTCAGCCAAACTCTTGGGTTCTGTACGCAAGGGTGCGAACAGGAACTTCCTGGACAGCGATCTTGCCTATGCCTTTGACTCAGCAAACTCCAAATTCGATCTCTTAGCTGAAGCAGGCTTTGCAGGGGAGCATTTCAATGCCCACCTGATGGTTAACCTCCCATTTGCCAGCGACCTGACCTTGGCATCTGTACCTGGTAAAACCAACAAGGCTGATTTCAGCCAGCTCACCTTCTCCTACAAGCAAAAGGCCTTTACTCTCTCACTCGGCCTGCAGCAAGTGGGTATCGTTGATACCATCAATGGCATCTTCGATGGCAACAATGCCTTCACCACCTTCTTCGGAGGAGAGAGGGCAACGTCCTTCCTCTCTGCCGGTTATACGCTTGGAGATTTGACAGTCAAGGCAAAGGTTGCCTACCCTGCCGATCCTACGGTGTATACGACACCGAAGGTTACCGTGACAGCATCCTACAAGTTGGGAGTGCAGTTCTAAAGGATAAGGGCCTACGGGCCCTTTCCTTTTGCCCAAATAGAAGAAACGTGCTACATTATTCCTATGAATATCAAACGACTCGACCCCCTGGTGGCACAGCGCATCGCTGCCGGAGAAGTGATAGAAAGACCCGCCTCCGTGATGAGGGAACTGATAGACAACGCCCTTGACGCAAACTCAACCAGCATACTGGCGAGTGTAGTGGAAGGGGGCTTGGAGGAGATCACCGTCATAGATGATGGTGATGGCATTGCAGAGGAAGACCTTCCCCTGCTCTGCGAGAGCCATGCGACCAGCAAGGTCTCCTCCTTCGATGACCTCTATCAGCTTGAGACGATGGGCTTTCGAGGGGAAGCGCTCTACAGCATAGCCTCTGTCTCCAAGATTACCATTGCCAGCAGCTACAAAGGCTCCCCCGCTGCAAACATCTGCACCGACAACGGAATAAAGGGTCCAGTCATGCCAGGAGGACCCGATAGGGGAACCAAGGTATCTGTAGAGGGCCTCTTCAAGGAGATACCAGCTAGGCGACAGTTCCTCAAGCGTCCCTCTACCGAGGCGACCATGTGCAAGAACGTGTTGCTGGAGAAATCTCTTGCATTTCCCAAACGTGCATTCAAATTCTACACCGACGGGAAGCTCAGGCTAGACCTTCCTGCCACCACAAGGAAAGAGAGGGTCCTCGATGCGCTCTCCACAAGCCAGAGCATCATCCCATCGGAGATGCTCGAACTGCATGAGAATGCCGCTCGTTTCAGCCTCTATGCGCTCGCATCCTCCCCTGCAATATTCAGGAGTGACCGCTCCCACATAAAGATATACATCAACGACCGTCCCATCGAAGACTATGCC
>CAZPOJ010000334.1:0-2340 GCA_964588005.1 uncultured Sphaerochaeta sp. | reverse complement strand
TTGCTTCACGGATTTCGTCCAGGACTTCCTTCGCATGGGAGAGGCCGTGCACTACAGCGACCCTGATGGGGGTACCATCGAAATCGACGGTTCCCTTCTTAATCTCATCTAGGCCACGGACACCTTCAACTTCTACGCGTTCCATCTCCTTGCCGGTCACCACGTTGTATGCAGTACGGACAGCTGCTTCCATGACACCACCGGTGGTACCGAAGATAGTTCCAGCACCTGAGTATTCACCGATCGGGCTATCAGCCTCCTCTTCCTCAAGCTTCAGGAAATCGACAGCCGAATTCTTGATCAGACGCCCGAGCTCACGGGTGGTGAGGACCAGGTCCACATCCTGGAAACCGGAGGCACTCATATTGTCATCACGCTTGGACTCAAACTTCTTTGCAGTACAGGGCATGATGGCGACAGAGAAAATCTCAGAAGGTTCAAGACCGGCTTTCTCAGCATAGAAGGTCTTGGTAATCGCTCCATGCATCTGCATGGGGCTCTTGCAGCTGGAGACATGGGCGAGCAGGTCCGGATAGTACTTCTGGACATAATCGATCCATGACGGACAGCAGGAGGTTATCAGGGGCATTGTTCCGCCCTTGGTCAACCTGCCGACCAACTCATGACCCTCTTCAATGATGGTAAGGTCGGCGCTGAAGTTCGTGTCATGGACTGCATAGGCTCCAAGCTGCTTCAGTGCTGCATAGATCTTTCCGGTTGTGACCGTACCGGCAGGAAGACCGAAGGTCTCGCTCAACCCTACACGGATGGAAGGGGCTATCTGGACAACCACCTTCTTCTTGGGGTCGGCGACAGCAGCGCGGAAGGCGCTGATCTCGTCCTTCTCGTAGATAGCTCCAACCGGGCAGTGTGCAGCACACTGGCCACACTTCACACAAGGGCTGTCATCGAGGGCGAGCATTGCCGCTGGGGCCATGCACGTGCCGTCTCCGCGTCCGATGAACTCAAGGGCGAAGGTGCCTTGCAGATCCTGACAGACCTGTACGCAACGACCGCACTTGATGCACTTTTCAGGATCAAGGACGATGGATGCAGATGAAGTATCCTTGGGCTCAGTGCTCAGGCGTACTTCGTAGGGCTGTTCGCGAATGCCAAATTCAGCTGCCAAATCCTGAAGCTCACACTCTCCGTTACGGATACAGGTGAGACACGATGAGGGGTGTGTGCTGAGGATCAGCTCAAGGATTGTCTTCCTCACTTCGAAAAGCTCAGTGTCATGGGTGATGACGCTCAAGCCTTCATGGACAGGGGCGGCACAGGCACGGATGATCTTGGCACTCCCCTCCTGCTTTACAATACACAGCCCGCAGGACCCGAAGGGTACCAGGTCATCGTGATAGCAGAGCGTGGGGATTCTGACACCCGCTGCCTTGGCAGCGTGTAGCACAGTTGTGCCCGCCTCAACTTCTACGGGAATACCATTTATCTTTACATGTACGATACTCAATTTATTCCTCCTCTGTCGAATCCTAGCGGACTACAACAGCTCCAAATTTACAGGTCTCCAAACAGACACCACACTTGATACAGATGCTCTGGTCTATTGTATGGATCTGCTTCCTCTCACCGGTAATAGCACCGACTGGGCACTTGCGTGCACATGCAGTACAACCGATACACTTATCAGCAATGATCGTATAGGTGACCAATTTCTTACAGGTGCCACTGGGGCAACGCTTGTCTTCAATATGGGCGCGATACTCTTCACCAAAGAACTTCATGGAGGAGAGGATGGGGTTGGGAGCTGTCTGGCCCAAGGCACACAGGGAACCTACTCTCATCGCCTTTCCAATATTTTCCATGGCCACCAGGTCCTCAGGGACACCGTTGCCAACAGTAATTTTCTCCAGGATGTTACAAAGCGAGCGTCCGCCAATTCTACAGGGAGCACACTTTCCACAGGATTCATCGACAGTGAAGTTCAAATAGAACTTGGCAACGTCAACGATACAGTCATCTTCGTCCATGACGATCATACCACCCGATCCCATCATGGAACCGATCCGGACCAGTGATCCAAAATCGATGGGGGTATCAAGTTCAGCCTCGGTGATAACACCACCGGAGGGTCCACCGGTCTGCACTGCCTTGAACTTACGGTCGTTGGCTATGCCACCACCGATGTCAAAGACAATTTCGCGCAGCGTGGTTCCCATGGGAACTTCAACAAGGCCGGAGTTTCTGATCTTACCGGTCAGGGCAAAGACCTTAGTTCCCTTGCTGTCGGAGGTACCGATCTTGCTGAACCAGTTGCCACCTTTGGTGATGATGACAGGGATATTTGCCCAGGTCTCAACGTTGTTGATGACCGTCGGCTTG
>CAZPOJ010000333.1:0-2351 GCA_964588005.1 uncultured Sphaerochaeta sp. | reverse complement strand
CAAAATGTTGTTCGTGCGCTGAGGCGTAAGGGTAAGGGGCTCTCCTCTTGTGGTGACAACAATGGGATCTGCAAATAGTTTTTCCCAATATTTCTCTAGCTGCCGCTGCATCTTCTGATACCCGATTTCCTGCAATTCATCATTCTCGACCAACTGGCGGTAGAATCCCTTCACCCGGGATTCAATGGTGTGGATGGACCCACTGCCAGGGTCATTCAATCCCAACTTCCCTGCAGGTTCCGCTATGCTCATGGCAGCACGAAGCTGATCGAACACCGTCATTTTCTTCTTCAATCGCTCATATGCCGCAACAAGCTGCCGATCATACCATATTGGCTTCAATGTAGCCAATAAGGTATTGGCCAGCGATAAGTGCTGGTGCAACTTCATCTTGTTGATGGTATCCCTCAGCTTGTACAGCCTGGTGAGAAATGTCATGTACGGTCGATCAAAAGGGAAACCGTACCCATCGCCATCTCTCTTCCCTGCGAGCGTCCAATGAATGAGCATATATAGCTGGAGCTCTGCAGAACATGAACCGGTGCTCTTCTGTGCGGATTTGCCAGTTGCACTAAGGGCCTCAAGCTCCCCGGTGCAGACCGCCGGGTCTATCTGGCACTGCTGTAATATCTTGCGCAGCTTGCCTTGGACTCCATGGCACCGGAGCCTGCTCCGCAGCTGGTCATGCTCTCTTTGGAACAGGTCCTTTCCGATATCCCGGAGAAAATGAAAATGGCAGATGACATCGGGGACTTCGGGAAAGACTTCCTTTACAGCAGCAAGAATGCCGCTGCCCATATCATGGACCAGCGCCACCGGTTTCCCATACGCAAATTCCAATTCCTGAAGGAAGGGGACTATAGCCTCCTTCTTTTCGGAGGGGAGCTTTACTGAATCCAGCACAAAGGATGAGATTTCATCAAGACCTACAAACAGGTGCGGGCTATCTGCCTCGCAGGTGCCGTCAAGGTGAAGGATATACCCTCCCTGATCTTGCATATGCGTTTTGAGTGCGGCAGTGGTTTCCCGGTGGGCACAGGCAAGATAACAGATGTATTTTTTTGCAAGGAGCCCCACTTCACTTGCAGATATGGGTATCCCGCGTTTTAGCAGATGGGCTCTGATCTCCTGCTCATTGCGGGCGTGCCGGAATACGGATTCACCAATGTATATGATCACATCATAGCCGTAGGTGCTCCGTGGCGGGGCCAAGGATGCAAGCTCCTGTGAGGGAGGCGTATATCCACAGGTCGGGCAGCTGTACACAGTCTCATGTGCGGTAATTGTACCGACTGAATACAGGGCCAGGTTCCTCTCTCTTGTTTTCAGCACCTTCATGCGCTCATGGCAGAAAGGGCATACTGTGCTCTCCGCACTGAAGGCCACTACCGGGGATTTGGCAAAGACCTGCCGGTTCCCTGTTGACAGGATGATGCGTTCCCTATGGGCTGAGAATGCCTTCAGGAATCCGGCTGAACCGTTTTTTTTTTCGACAACCCATGCAGCTGCAGCAGTGCCGTTATCGCATTCGTGTTCACAGCAATCCCTTGTCGCTTCAAACGGGCAACACGGGTCTCCAGCGGTGCCTGGGGATGCCTGATGAAGTCTGCGAATACCCACAGGGCGTCATGATCGGAAATCTGCAGCAGCGATTGCTGCTCCAGGGCCTCTTTGCGAAGTGCCCGCTGGGCACTTCCCACCTGCCCGTCAGCACTGAGGTAGATGTACCTTCCCTGGAATTTCTCTCTCTGCAATGCAGGAAGATCCTTGTAATGGTTCATGAATGACCGTGGGTCGAGGCCGAGCAGATCTCCCAATTCAGCTGAGCTCAGTCCCTGCGGTGAGTTCTCGACCAACTGGATCACCGTTTCCTTCAGCGTCCCGAAACGGGAAAACCGGACGCCCTTATAGCCCCACAGCCCATGTCCGTCAAACTGGGGAATGTCGGCCAGGGTATAGAACCTCCCGTTGTGGTTGTAGCTGGTCAGGGTTCCCCAGGCATTCAAACGGTTTCGTACTGTTGGAACAGAACAATGCAACAGGGATTTCAGCTGGTCTACTGTAAGTACTTTTCGAGTGTGAAATTTCTGCAAAACCTGCTTTTCAAGCTCAGAAGGAATCATGGGAGCCTCCTTATTAAGTATATGTATACGTACTATATAATATCATATACTTAATAATTTGGCGAGCTTTATGTCACACTCCTCACCCAATATCTTGCTTTCAAAGCCCTGGAAGGTGGTGACAAACATTGTGATGATTTCATATACTTGATATTTGTTAGAGGATATGGATTTATCTCTTTTCTTTGTAGATACTTGTTTGAATCCAACCATTATTTGTGGTCATAG
>CAZPOJ010000332.1:0-2360 GCA_964588005.1 uncultured Sphaerochaeta sp. | reverse complement strand
CCCAATTTTCAGTACACACTCCAAGCATCAGTATAATTCGATCATATTGTTCAAGCTCACTTTCGGCAGTAATGGATTCCCCGAATCTTGAATAACGAAAATCCAGCCCTAGAAGCCCTCTTCACCCTGGAATTTCACCTCTACATCCTGGTATTTCTCCATTTTCTGGGAGCGTAAGGTCAAGATTATCTGGCTTAACCAAGCATTATCACCATCTTGTCTTTCCTGTAGAAATGTTTGATGACCACTCCTGTACGGGTGGCTTTTTCGGGAAGATTGGTATGCTATTCGGTTGTTTTTTTGCTTGCTCATAGCCTCCTGTCAAAGGCTTTCAGGTAATCGGGCCCAAGGAAGTACAGAACCTTGACCACCTCGGAGGGAAGGGAGTTTCGTATCAGCAGCCGCTCCCCCCCGGGCATGGTGACCGAGTTCGTGCCCAGTTGCTCAAACAGCACAAAGACCTTCTTCAGAGTTGGCTTGGCATTGTCCTTGTAATCGGCAGGACCCGCATCCTGGATATGGATTGTCTCGTTCTTCTTTGCAAGGGCCTCCCTCAGCTGATTCTCCAATATCGCATAGACCATAAGCGTGAAGCACATGACGAAGCTCAAGGCCTCTATGCGACCGGGACTCTTGAGAAATACGGGGGTGAGACGGAGAGTCCCGTCCTTGAGAAACCTAAAGCCTCGTTCGACAGTTCCTTGCTCCTTATAAACTTGCAAGATATCCTCATCTGTCAGGTGAGATCGTTGGTGGCAAGCATGAATTTCCCCAACGGCCTGTAGGCCTCCTCAAAGGCCAGGGGATCCTTGGCAAAGGTAACGGTGACTGAGAAGACTTCCGACTTCTCATCCTTCTTTGGCCTGCCCCTCTTTCCATTCGCCTTCACCGACTTGGAACTGATCTCGGGCTCCATTGCCTTCAACAAAGGCCACTTGGCTATCAGCTTCCCGGCCTCCGCCAAGGTGTCCGGTTCGCACTTGAACGTTTGGGCCTTCAGGTGATAAGCCGCTGCACTGGCTTGCTTCAGATGCTTCTCCTGTTTCTTCTGCAGGGTCTTTTCCTGCCGCTTGTACATCTGCTGGCTAAAGACAAGGACCCATCTCTGCTCAACATCCGCATAGGAAGAGGGGAAGCCGTACATCTTGTATCCTTCTGCCTGGGAATCCACAAAGGGAAGGTTGGGCATCTCCTGGTACCGCCTCACCTCTTTCAGCTTGTCCTGTGCATGGGTAACCCATTTCCCGTCGAAAGAGGTGATGTTGGCCTTGGTGTAGAAGGAACTGTCTGCAATAAAGATGCTTTCAGCCACTTCCTCGGCACCTAGAGCCTCTGCCAGCGCCTTCATACCTTCTATGATCGTCAGATTGTCACTGGAGTTTCCGTCCAGAGTCTTCATTGCCACAGGTATGCCCTGGGCATTGACGATTATCATCAGTGCCCAGCGCTTGAGGTCTGTCCTCATATCCTTCGGGTGGCCAAAATTGATGTTGATGCAGGTCGGATCATCCCCTCCGCTTTCATATTCCCCAGCTACTGAAAAGTTGGTGGTATCTACATGTAGATGCGTCAGATCAAGGTCTATCTGGCTCCTGAGGTGTTGTAACACTAGAGAGAAAAGCTTGCTTACCCCAAATTTCTTGATTGCATCCAGCGTCTCGCCCATCGCATCCTCGTTAAGATGTTCAGGCCTGACACCGGGGCCGAATATCATCTCCACATCCAGATCCTCAACAAGGTTCTTGTACAGGTAAAGGGGGGTACGGGAGGTGAGGCAATCACACACGAAGAGCAGCAGGCACTGGGTGTGGGAGACGAAGAAATGGCGTTTCTTAGGGAGGTGGAAGTCAAAGAACTCGAAGAGCCCATATTTCTTGAAGAAGGCGGAAAGGATCGGATAATGCCTGAAGGAAAGATGCTTGCTATGCAGTGGCTGAATGATCTTTTTTTTCACGGGAAGGAACCTCCAAAAATGGTTTAACTACTTAAAGAATAAGCATATAAAGTCATTTTTCGTAAAGGTTTAAACCTTTTTTATAGAACAAATTAAACCATATTCAAAATAAAAACATAGCACAATATTGTCATATCAGACAGCGGAATCACTGTGTTCAAGGAACACGAAAAAGCCCCCTGATTCCAGAGGGAGAACTAGAGTAGCAATCGAGTTTTTTGTTAATTCAAAAAAGTTGGATTTTTTAATGCCGAAAGTGAGTTCAAGATAAATTGGCCAGTTTAAACTGGCCATGTTACAACTTGGGGAGGACTTTGGGTATTGGAGGAATTATTCCCCAATAATCTTAATCAAAGCCCTCTTCTGTCTCTTTCCATCCAACTCATAGTAGAAGATCTGCTCCCAA
>CAZPOJ010000331.1:0-2381 GCA_964588005.1 uncultured Sphaerochaeta sp. | reverse complement strand
GCAACAAAAAACGAACTCTCCATAGCACATTGAAACGGAGGAGTACCCGTGGTACTATGCTGGTATAAGAGAGGTTGCTATGGATGAACGTCTGACGAAACTTGAGATAAAGCTTGCGTATGCAGAAGAGACGGTCTTTGCCCTGGACGCTGTAGTCAGCGGCCAGGCCCAGGAGATAGCCATCTTGGTGAGTCGAATCGATGCCCTGGAGAGACGTCTTACCGCACTGATTGAAAATGGTGAGGACAGCCTTCCCGAAAGCGAGAGGCCGCCTCACTACTGATCCTAGATGAACAGATTGACCTTACTCTTTGAAGCAGCACCCATATAGGCTGCAACTCCGCCGATCTCAACACCATCGAGCAGTTCTTCACGCGCGATGCCCATGATGTCCATAGACATCTGGCAAGCTATCATGCGCACTCCTGCCTTCCTGGCGTCCTCATACATCTGGTGGACCTGGTCCACATTCTTTTTCTTCATGCGCATTTTCATCATCTTGGCCCCCATACCTCCCATATTCATGGAAGAGAGAGCAAGGTGGTCCATACCCTTGGGAAGCATGGAGCCGAACATCTTGCCCATGACATCCTTCTTGACAGGAGCCGAGGGTTTTTTACGCAGGACAGAGAGTCCCCAGAAGGTGAAGAACAACGTTACATCCTTACCCGTCGCCGCAGCTCCGTTTGCCAGGACAAAGGTAGCAAGTGCCTTGTCCAGGTCGTTGGAGAAGACGATCATCGTTGCCCCGTTGTCAGGATCACAGATGGCGGGTTTTCCCCCAAAGGAGTCGGGAACCGAGCAGATGGAAGGATCGCCCTTACTGATAACCGCCTCGATGATGCCCTTTGTGGTGTTCAAGGAGACCAGCTCGTTGCCGGTAAGGTCACACCAGGACTGTACATCGACGCCAAAGCCAGGGTCTGATGCCTTCATGACGATCCTGTCGCCATGCTCAAGCTTGTCGATCTCCTGCTTCAGGCGGATGATGGGTCCTGGGCACTGCAGGCCACAGGCATCGACTTTGAAGATCTTGTTGGCAGAAGGCTTTCTGAAGCTGCCGTCCTCGTTGAGCACGTTGACGTTCTTCTGAATCCTGACCGACTGAAGCTCCTTGTTTTCCAAGAGCTTGCGTTCACGCAAGGCCACCTCGTAGGTCTTCAGGCCTCCGGTGATATTGTACACTTCCTTATACCCATGCTGGCGCAGGACCCTTTCAGAGAGATAGCCGCGCAGTCCCATGGCACAGTAGACGACAATTTTCCTATCTTTGGGGACCTCTTTGATCCTGGAGCGGAGGTCGGTGTTGGGAATAAGGTGCGATCCCTCTATGTTGCCCAGTTCAAACTCCTCGGGAGTGCGGACATCGAGGATGAAAGCACCCTCCTCCTTCATTTTTTCAGCCTCCTCCCATGTGATGGTGTTTGAATAACCGTTGAGAGTGTTCTCAGCGATGAAGCCTACCATGTTGGTGGGATCCTTAGCACTGGAGAAAGGAGGTGCGTACGCTTGCTCGAACTCGGCAAGGTCGACAATAGTGCCTTCTTTTCCGATAAAGGCTGAGATGACATCGATTCGCTTGTCTATGCCGTCATAACCTACTGCCTGTGCTCCCCAGAGCTTTCCTGTTTGTGGATGGTAGAGGATTTTGAGGGTGAGCTGGCTGGCATTGGGGTAGTAGCCGGCATGGTTGGCTGCATGGGTCACTGCCGCACGAAAGGGAAGACCGGCTTTGACAAGGCCCTTCTCTGTAAGGCCTGTAGAGGCTACGGTCATCTCAAATATCTTGGCTATGCTGGTGGCGATTGTTCCCCCATAAGCCCTTGTGTCCCCATCGATGATGTTGTCTGCACACAGGCGTGCCTGTTTGTTGGCAGGTCCTGCCAAGGGGATTGTGCAAGGAAGGCCAGTGAGGGGGCTGTTGAACTCGATGGCGTCTCCGACAGCTCTGATGTGCTTGTCGTTGGTGGTGAAGAACTCATCCACTTTGATGGCCCCGTTCTCTGCAAGCTCGATGCCGGCCTCCTTGATGAAGGCTGTATCGGGTTTCACCCCGATGGAGAGGATGACAATATCTGCATCGATGATGGTCCCTGAGGCAAGTTCGACACTGACAAGCGAGTCATGCTTGCCAAATGCCTTTACCCCGTCACGGAGGTAGAGGTTGACCCCTTTTGCCCTGAGATGTTGTTGTACCTCTGCAGCCAAGTCATAGTCGATGATGTTCATCACCTGTTCGAGGGCCTCCACGACAGAGACTTCCAAGCCTCTCTCCTTAAGGTTCTCAGCCATCTCCAAGCCGATGAAGCCTCCTCCTACGACAACAGCCCGTTTGGTAGCTGGGTTGTCGATCTTCTCCTTGATCGTATCGATGTCGGAGA
>CAZPOJ010000330.1:0-2384 GCA_964588005.1 uncultured Sphaerochaeta sp. | reverse complement strand
ATGAATGTATCCAAAAGCTATAAAATCACTTTGTGTTCCCACATGATAATCCTTGATAAAGCTTGCCTTGCTAATGGACATTCGTCAGGCCAGCTTGATGAAGAAATTGTAATGGTCCTGCATCACAGGAATAACAATGAGAACCTCCAGGACTGGAAGCAAAGGAACTGCTCATTGAGGAAGCTGGCCTACTACCTTCATTCTGTAGGAAAGACCGCTTTCGTCGCACCCCAATGTATTCCTGTCTCAATTCCTAGGCAGGAACCTGCCTTTATTAGTGATTTGTGGCCTTGGATGCAGAGCCTTGTCGAATATAAGAGAGCTCTTGGGCATGATTATCTGTCTAAAAGGAGACACCTAAAACAATTTGATACGTTTCTCGTCTCCAAAGGTTATCAAGGTAATGAACTGACTCAGCAGATGGTCATGGCTTGGGAGATCCTTCCCAAGGGAGAAAGCGAGGCTACGCGTGCATGCAAAACCTCTGCAGTCCGTGTTCTTGGCCAGTTCATGGGGGCTAATGGAGGAAAGGCTTATGTCAGCCCCTACATCATTACACCGGAGAGGCCAATCCCCTATGTATTCTCTATTGCTGCGCTGACAACCTTCTTTCTTACTCTCGATACGTATCCTTCCTCACGTCATTGGATGAAGCTTGTCTATCCTGTCTATTTCAGGCTTCTCTTTACTACAGGGCTCAGAGAGACCGAGGCTTGTGGGATTGAAAGGGAAAATCTCGACTTTGAGGCAAAACGTATCCTGATCTTGGATGCAAAAGGCAACAAGGACAGGTATGTCTATTTTGCCGATGATGTCGCTACAATGCTTTTTCGGTATGACCAGATGATGGATGGGTTCTTCCCTTGCAGGCGATGGCTATTTGTAGGTGCACGCTCGCCCCAGAATATGTTACTTTCCTCCAGTGTTAGGAAAATTTTCGGTAAAGTTTTGAAATCTAGTGACATAAAACACTCCCGAAACCTCACCAATGGGCCCTGCACACACGCATTCCGTCACACATACGTTGTAGGAATCCTTACCCAATGGCAGAATGAGGGAAAGGATGTCGACAACCTCATCCCATACCTGTCAAAGCAGCTGGGGCACAAGTCCATCAGGGAAACCTACCTGTATTGCACAAGGCTGGATACGAAGTTCTCAGAGATAACAGCGTTGGACACATCCCTTTCTGGGATAATACCGGAGGTGCATCATGTCTAAGACTAAAAAGGTACTGTTTTTTGACAATTGCTATGAGTTTCTCACCACCCATCTCCGTGACAGGCTGTTGCGCTCACCAAAAACCATTATCGCCTACACCGATGCACTGTCATTGTTCAGAAGATATACGAGTGAGGAAAAGGATATTTCCTTTGACGACCTGTTCATGTCAGCAATGACCGTTGACTTCATGCTTGACTTCAGGGTCTGGCTTGTCGAAGGTCGAAACGAGAAGCCACAGACTGCAAACCACCGGTTCGGCCTGGTGAGAAGCTACATCAAGTACTGCAGTAGCCAGGAAGTCTCATTGTTGGCCATGTATCTGAGAATGGCTGACATCCCACCGCTTCGCTATGACAAGCCAAGTGAGGAGGCCATGACGGAAGAGGCAATGAAGGCAATCCTCAGGCAACCACCCAATACGCGGAAAGGCATCAGGAACCTTACCTTCATGGTTTTCTTGTATGAGACTGCAGTCAGGGTGTCCGAGCTGATCAATCTCAGGATTGAAAACCTGTTTCTTGACGATGCCTTTCCACATGTCATCATCAGGGGCAAAGGAAAGAAGACCCGATCCATCCCCCTGACCAAGCCCGCATGTGAGCATATAAGACATTACATGGGTTTCTATCATGGAGAGGGTTCTGTCGATACACCTCTGCTCTTCTACAACATCACAAAAGGGGTAGTGGGGCCCTTGTCTCTTGACTGCATCAGCGCATTCCTGCACAAGTATGCAGACATGGCCAGAACAGAATGCCCTGAAGTCCCTGAAAATGTGCATTCGCACCTTTTCCGTAGGAGCAAGGCGACCCATCTCAGCGATGCAGGCATAGGACTGCCCATTATTTCCAGATATCTGGGGCATGCAGAAATAACAACTACGATGGTGTATGTGAGACCGAATCAGCAGAGGATACAGGAGGCTCTTGCAAGTATGGACCAACAGGCACCGCCAACCCAGGATACTGAGGAATATGATAAGATGAGGGCAAGGCTCTGTGGTTTGAGGTAGAATTATTCCGCAAAGACTATTAGCACTGCCTGATTCAAGCGTTGATTTGCTGTTTCAGGCAGAAAGCCTTGATAATTCCAAAACGAGTGATAACACGCCGTATTGTCCCTTATATGTTCGCAAAAGAGCCTTCGCATCCAGCGAATTC
>CAZPOJ010000329.1:0-2386 GCA_964588005.1 uncultured Sphaerochaeta sp. | reverse complement strand
TGGCTACAGTAAAAAAAGAGGGTAAGAAAGGGCTCAAAGGGTACTATCTTACCACGTTTCTTATTGGACTAGGATTTTTCACCATGGGGTTGATGGACCCCCTGTATGACACCTACGTCCCTATCTTCCTTGAGAAGTATGTCTCTTCCAAGGCGCTTATCGGCACCATCATGACACTCGACAACATGTTGGCGATTCTCCTTATCCCCATTTTTAGTGCGATAAGTGACCGTACTCACACCCGGATAGGACGGAGGATGCCTTTTATCATCATCTGTCTTCCTATCACCGCTGTTGCCTTCGGTCTGGTGCCTATAGCGGCACTGATAGGGCTCTGGCTTCTCATTGCCTTGGTCTTTGTACTCAACCTGTTCAAACAGGCTGTACGAGGTCCTGTAGTCGCCCTGATGCCTGACATGATTCCCGGTGAGCTGCGCAGTGAAGCCAATGGCGTCATCAATACCATGGGTGGTATTGCAACCATCGTAGGGACTGTGGGCTTGGCCCGTCTTATGGACGTGCCAGTCACGCTTCCCAAATTTGGTCCCACCAAGGACGTCCTTGCATTTCCCATCGCCTCAGTGCTTGTGATCATCGCAGTGCTGCTGCTCTTCTTCTTCGTAAAGGAGGAGAAGGCGATCAATAGGGAAGAGTCCGAAAAGAAGGAGCCTATCCTCCACTCCCTGAAGGTCATCTTTGCAGAGAAGGACAAAAGTGCCCTCTTTATCCTTCTTTCCCTTCTGATGTGGTTTATCGGCTACCAGGGTATTCTTCCTTTTGTCGGCCTCTACTCCAAGGACATCCTGCAGACCACCAGTGGGACTGCCTCCCTTGCAGCGGGTATGGTTGGCATAGCCTATGCAATATTTGCCATTCCTTCAGGAATTCTTGCCCATAGAATAGGGCGAAAGCGTACCATCCGCACATCCCTGATCTGTTTGGTGGGGATTCTTTCCTTTATTTTCTTCCATGATCCCCTTACTGCAACTATGAGTGCAGCCTTTAGGCAGTATACCTTCTGGGCCCTGCTCTTCCTCTTTGGCATCTTCTGGGTCTCTGTTGTAACCAATAGTTTTCCGATGCTCTGGCAGATGTCCACCTATAAGACTGTAGGTATCTATACCGGACTGTACTACTTCTTCAGTCAGCTTGCATCCATCATATCCCCCCCCATCACCGGTGGGTTTATCGACCTCTTTGGCTTTAGGGCAATCTTCCTGTATGGAGCGACCTCCATGCTCATAGCATTCTTCTTGATGAAGCATGTCCATCGGGGCGAGCCTTCAGATGATCCTATCGGTGCAGAAGAGGAAGAGGCAAAATAGGAGAAGAGCGAGGTATAGATTTTTGAAATAAGGTAATCAATGTTCCGGTCTTCTCGTAGAGAGAGTCCGGAACACTCTGCAATGCATGGATAGGTTTCAAGCTGAGGCTAGGTAGCGGTGGGCTTTAGGAATAGTTTTTTGTTTGTTGTATTTGCAACATACTTGAACACTGTCCTCCCTTATACTGCGCCTATGATCGAGAAAGAGATTGTGTGAGGAGAGTCATGGATCGCTTCACTGAGCTTCATCAATCGGGAGAAGGGCTTCAACTTCCTTTAGTATCTTGGAGTCTTGGCTCATATACGCATTGCTATACCAGTACATACTGTAGGCCTGAAAGGTTTACAGCGATTCTAAAATAATAGGAGAAAACGAATGGACAACAAAATGTTTTGCTTTCAGTGTCAGGAAACTGCACGGAATATTGGATGCACACAGGTGGGAGTTTGTGGCAAGGATGCCGACACTGCCAACATGCAAGATCTACTTGTTTGGGTCACCAAAGGCTTGAGCCAAGTTACTACAAGACTGCGGGCAGAAGGGAAGAGTGTCTCCCCTGAAGTGAACCACATGGTCACCTTCAATCTGTTCAGCACCATTACCAATGCAAACTTTGACGAGCAGGTCTTTGTCGAGAGGATTCTTACGGTTCTAGCAACCAAGAAGAACCTGCTCGCCCAGCTGGACAATACAGAAGGTCTCAGCGAAGCTGCCCTCTACGATGCTACCGACACAAGCCTCTTTCTTGACCAGGCCAAAGGAGTTGGCGTCCTCAGCGAAGCGAATGAGGATGTACGCAGCCTCAAGGAGTTGATCACGTACGGCCTCAAGGGTGTAAGTGCATACAGCAAGCATGCCAACGTCCTGATCAAGGATGATGCGGACCTTGATGAGTTCATCCAGTCGACTCTGGCAGCCCTGCTTGAGGAGAAGAGTGTTGAGGAGCTAATCGCCCTTACCTTGGAGACCGGCAAGTATGGTGTAGCTGGCATGGCCCTTCTTGATGGAGCCAACACCTCTACCTATGGCAACCCGGAAATGACCCGTGTCAAGCTTGGTGT
>CAZPOJ010000328.1:0-2404 GCA_964588005.1 uncultured Sphaerochaeta sp. | reverse complement strand
GGGTGGTATGATGCATTGGACCATGGCACCAAGGACGCTGTACGTCGCTACCTTGAATCTCCTGACGACCAGATAGTCTGGCAGTTGATTCGCATCATGCTGCTCTCTGCATCCAAGGATGCCATCCTGCCCATGCAAGATCTCATGGACCTCGGTGCAGAAGCACGTATGAACGTGCCCTCCACCGTAGGTATGAGTAACTGGAGCTGGCGCCTGGGAAGCTTCGATGCGGTAGAAGGATGGCGCCTCGACCGCCTACGCTCCTTAATCGAAATATACGGTAGGGAAGGGCTCTAGAACTGAGAGGTGAGGTAGGTTAGCAACTCAAGCAGATCCTCATCCTCACACACTGTCGCTGCATCTTGGAGGGCTTCCTTAGCATAGGGAAGACCCTCCAATTTCTTTACTATCCTCTCGGGAAGGGAGGTGTCCAGCGAATCGGTAAAGAGGCGTACCTCTGTAATCTTGGTTTTATGGACATCCATATGGAGCGAGCACTCCCCCCAACTGAAACGGTGGTGCACGAAGTGGGTGAATTGGGGAGTCTTCTCCAAGATAAGGCTTCTATCACCAAACAAGCGGTAATCCTCTTGAGCCTCGGCTAGCTCCTTGAAGTCGATGGGAGTGACATGGGTCGGCCCATACTTGTCGCAGAACGCCTCGATAAGGGCACTCTCAACCTCTTCTGTGGTTATGTCATGTTTTACTTCACTCAGGTTCCCTACTCGGGAGGCGACACTCTTGACCGCCTTGGATGCAAGCTTGGTGGAGCTTGGGGTGAGGTAGTTCCCCATGACAGAGAGGTCGCTGGTGATGAGCAGCGTCCCATGATGGCAGAACTTTGTTGTAGTGGTCTGGAACGCGTTGCCTGAGATCTTTTTTCCCTGGGAAAGGATGTCATTGCGCCCGGATAGCTCGGCTTCTATGCCGAGTTTGGCCAGGGCAGCAATGACCAGGGCAAAGTTCTCCTCCTTGGTAGAGGAGTCCTTCTTCCCTATGAGGGTAAAACAGAGGTTGCCCCTATCATGATAGACAGCCCCTCCTCCACTCTTTCTCCTCACCAGCTGTACGCCCTCCTCATCCATCTTTAGAAGATTGCATTCGCTGTAGGGGTTTTGGAATCGTCCGATGACTATACACGGGTCATTGACCCAGAGATACAGGGTGTGATCCAGGTCTTCACGTATCAAGTACGCCTCTCCTGCCAGGTTGGCAGCACAGTCGTGGGTTGTTGCAACATATATGGCTTTTCTATTCATACGACCAATCTATCTTTTTTCTACGCCATCATGCTATAGTCTTGACCATGAATATTATCCTTTTCGCTCATTTGGAGGAGGAAAATTGCCTTCCCCTCCATGATTACCGCGCCTTGCATATACGGAAAATTCTAAAACTAGGCGTTGGGGGACAATTCCTTGCAGGAGAGACAAACGGTCCCAAAGGGGTTGCAACCATCCTCTCCATAGAGGCAGAAACCCTCTGTTTCAGCTTCACGGTCGAGGGTTTTTCCCCTCCACTGTATCCTGTTACCCTCCTGGTTGCCCAAGTGCGCCCCATCTGTATGAGGAGGATTCTCAGGGAGACGGTAAGCCTGGGGGTAGGGCGAATCATCCTCACCGGGACTGAGACCGCTGAAAAGTCCTATGCCGATGCCAAACTCTACAAAAGTGGGGAGTACCAGTCGATACTCCTTGACGGAGCGATGCAAAGTGGGGAGACAGGGGTCAGCGAAGTGCTATTCGCCTCCTCAGTGGAAGAAGCCATCACCCTATTGGATAGTTCGGGTACCAGAGTGGTCCTGGACAACAGGATGGAAGCCAAGCCGCTTGCAACCTTGTCACCCCCTTCTGCCCCTGTTGTACTGGCCATTGGAGGCGAGCGCGGCTTCACCGACGGCGAACGGGACCTTTTTCTTGCATCGTCCTTTATTCCCGCCTCCCTGGGGGCGAGAATCCTCAGGACAGAGACAGCTTGCTCTGCTGGCTTGGCTGTACTGTTGGGAAGAATGGGCTTGCTATAGGGCTCTGTTGTTTGCATAATGGCAGGGAGCCTGAGCAAATTGCACAGACAAAATAAAAACCCTACCTATCCATACCCGGTATGCTAGGTGAATTATATGAGGAGTTGACCATGGCACACTGTATCGTACCCGCAGCTGAAGAGATCCTGGACAAGGAGGTCGCTGTCCTCGACCACGGATTTGTCCGTCTTGTAGACTATCTGGGAAGTGATGAACGTATTGTACAAAGCGCCCGAGTCTCCTATGGAAGCGGCACAAAAACCTACCGCCAGGACAAGGGCTTGATAACCTACCTCTTGCGCAACGGCCATACCTCGCCCTTTGAGCAGGTCAACTTCACCTTCCACCTGCGCATGCCAATCTTTGTCGCCAGGCAGTGGA
>CAZPOJ010000327.1:0-2405 GCA_964588005.1 uncultured Sphaerochaeta sp. | reverse complement strand
CTGTCTCCTATACCTTGGATGATACCAGTGTATATGCCAAGAATTATCTTGCTCCAGTTTCCTATACAGCTCAAATAGGGACAATAACGCCCATACAGCTGGGCATAGCAAATCCTTCTTTTGCTTCTACAAGCAAGGAATACGATGGGTCTACAACACTTGCTGTCACTGCAGGCGAGCTTAGCGGCTTCCTCCCTGGTGAGTCAGTCGCTGTAACAGCTAGTGCTGCGTTTAGGGATAAGGACGCAGGTGAGAATAAGGGGATAACTGTCTCCTATGCCTTGGATAATACTGATGTAGATGCCAAGAATTATATTGCACCTGATTCCTATACAGCTCAAACAGGTACGATTACACCCATACAGCTAAGCATAGCTAATCCTTCGTTTGCTTCTACAAGCAAGGAGTACGATGGATCTGCAACACTTGCTGTAACAGTAGGCGAGCTTAGCGGTTTCTTCCCTGGCGAGTCAGTAGCTATGACTGTCACTGCGATGTTTGAAGATAAGAACGTAGGTGAGAATAAGGCAATAACGGTCTCCTATGCCTTGGATATATCTAATACTAATGCAAAGAACTATCTTGCTCCTGCTTCCTATACAGAAGCTACAGGAGTGATTACGACGAAGCAGTTAAGCATTACAGCTCCTTCTTTCCCTGACTCCACACATAAAATCTACGATGGCAAGACACTCCTGTCTGTTGCCAAGGGCACCCTCAGTGGTGTTGTCGATGGTGATGAGGTAACTGTTGAGGCAACAGCCGCCTTTAGAGACAAGGATGTGGGTGATACCAAGGAAATTACAGTCTCCTATACCCTGGGTGGGCTTGATGCGCCTAACTATAGTGCCCTTTCCAATACTACAACCAGCGGTTCGATTGCCAAAAGACAGCTTGTCATAGGCGCTCCTTCTTTCCCTGATACTACAACCAAGGCTTATGATGGGAACACAAGTCTTGCAGTCAGCCAGGACATTTTAAGTGGATTTATCAGTGGGGAGACAGTCGCTGTAACAGCTAGTGCTGCGTATGTAGACAAGAATGTAGGTGATAACAAAGCCATTACTGTATCCTATGCCTTGGATGATACTAATACTAATGCGAAGAACTATCTTGCCCCTGTTTCTTATACAGCTCAAACAGGGACAATAACGCCCATACAGCTGGGCATAGCCAATCCTTCGTTTGTTTCTACAAGCAAGGAATACGATGGGTCTACAACACTTGCTGTCACTGCAGGTGAACTCAGCGGCTTCCTCCCTGGTGACTCAGTTGCTGTAACAGCTAGTGCTGCGTTTAGGGACAAAAACGCAGGTGAGAATAAGGCAATAACTGTCTCCTATGTCTTGGATAATACCAATACAGATTCTAAGAACTACCTTGCTCCTGTTTCCTATACAGAAAATACCGGAGTGATTACGACGAAGCAGTTAAGCATTACAGCTCCTTCTTTCCCTAATTCCACAGATAAAACTTATGACGGCAAGACAACTTTGACTGTTACCAAGGGTAGGCCAGAAGGAGTTGTTCTAGGTGACTGGATAGGTGTCGATGCTACAGCCAGGTATGCAACCAAGGATGTGGGAATCGACAAGGCAATCAGTGTGACCTACACGATCGATGGTCCCAATGCACGAAACTATCTTGCTCCTGCAGAAGATACCAGTTTCAGCGGTTCGATTGCAAAGAGGCAGCTTGTCATAGGCGCTCCTTCTTTCCCTGATACTACAACCAAGGCCTACGATGGGAACACAAGTCTTGCAGTCAACCAGAATATTTTAAGTGGATTTATCAGTGGGGAGACAGTGCCTGTAACGGCTACTGCTGCGTTTAGGGACAAGAACGTAGGGGAGAACAAGGCAATAACAGTATCCTATGCCTTGGATGATACTGATACTAATGCGAAGAACTATATTGCTCCAGCTTCCTATACTGTCCAGACAGGGACAATAACGCCCATACAGCTGGGCATAGCGAATCCTACGTTTGCTTCTACTAGCAAGGAGTACGATGGGTCTACAACGCTTGCTGTGACTGCAGGCGCACTCAACGGCTTCCTTCCTAATGAGTCAGTCGCAGTAACAGCCTCTGCTGCCTTTAGGGACAAGAACGTAGGTGAGAACAAGGGAATAACGGTCTCCTATGTCTTGGATGATACTGATACAGATGCCAAGAACTATATCTCACCTGCTTCCTATATACTTTCCACAGGAACAGTAACGCCCATACAATTGAACATTACCGCCCCCTCATTCCCTGACTCCACAGATAAAATCTATGATGGCAAGACACTGCTTTCTGTTGCCAAGGGTACCCTGGAGGGAGTTGTTCTAGGTGACTGGATAGCTACCGATGCTACAGCCAGGTATACAACCAAGGATGTGGGAATCGACAAGACCATCAAG
>CAZPOJ010000326.1:0-2418 GCA_964588005.1 uncultured Sphaerochaeta sp. | reverse complement strand
CTAGTGTATTCTGTGTCCTACAACAAGCAAGTATGCATAGCACCCATATACAGGAGAGCCCCCGCTACTAACGGAGGCTCTCTTTACATTTGCTGACCATCGGTCTTGCAATTAAGAAATATCACTCATACAACCAATAACTCATCTTTGACTAGACACCCTAGCTTTTTGTAGGAGTAAATCTACCTACGCTTCAGTATCTTCATCGTCTTCATCATAATCGTCTTCATCGTCATACTCCTCATACTCCTCTTTAGCTCCATTATAAGCACTCTCAAAAGAGGTGTATTTGCCCATTACCGATCGCTCATACGCATCAAGGACAAAGAACCCATCCAAAAGGCGGTATATATCATAGGAGGTACCCTGGTTTTCCCCTCCTTGTTGTATATAGTTTCCTTCAAAGGGGACGTTCATCTTGAACCACCAGTACAAGCCTTTGTCAGCTATAAAGTCCACCTCCTCATCGTTGGCATCGCGATCGAGCAGGCAGGCTTTTACATAGTCGATCTCCTCATAGGAGTGTTTCCCTATGGTGGCGTAGTCTACCACCAGCAAGACTTCCTCAACGGAGGAGAATCGTCCCTCGATGGAGTATTCGGAAGGGGTAGCGATGAAAAAATCTTCCTCCAGTTTTACAATGTAGCGGACCCAGGGGATCTCCCCCTCCTCTACTGAGCTGAACAGCGTCTTGCGAATATCTCCACGATCAAGAAACCAGTTGAAGAGGTCTTCATCAAAATAGATCACAGTATGAGTGTCCCGGATCACAGGGAACTCAAAGGAAGAGAGATCACCAGGAAGGGAAGGCAGGCTCATCATATCCATCTCATCCCACCCTTGGAGAGAGCACTCAACACTCTTTTCGCCCTGGAGGTGGAGCCTATAGTACAGCCCCTCACAATAGTAATCCTCATAGAGAGTTGTCTCGTCATCAACAAATGAGTCTATGAACTCACCCTCTTCCCTGATCTGGGCCCACATCTCCTCTTCACTCTTGCCAAACCAATCCGCCTTGGCAACTGACAGGTCTGTGTACGCAAGAAAGACACCATCGCCAATAAGGTAGTGCTTTCCCTCGTAGGTATAGATCCCACTCTCCCCATTGAACAATATCTTATCGGCCTCATTTCCTACCATGATCAAGTCTCTATCGATTGTGGTTGTGGGTTTGACCCCTTTGCTGTACTGCATATGTTTTCCTCTCTATTTTTGTTCTGCTTGCCTATTGGCAAGTATACGCTAGGGAGCTTGCCTAGGACTAGAGAGAAGTGTTGTGGTACGGGCGCAAAAAGCCTGCACTCTCTGGCAGCTTCACTGATCCTTGTTCATGAAGGGCCGGTCCCCTTAGCATTTTGAATGAACTGAGTTGGAGTGATGCCAAACCTCTTCTTGAAGCATTTGCTAAAATACAGAGGATCTGTAAATCCACAAAGAAAAGAGATCTCCTGGATGCTCAGGGAACCTTCCTTTAGGAATTGCTTTGATTTTTCTAGGCGTTGGCCTGAGATATAGCGAACGAGATGCTGCCCTTTTTCCTTATGAAATTGGCGACTAAGGTAGTTCTCGTTGATGAATATTTGTGAAGCAAGCCAACTTACTGACAACTTAGAGTTTTCTAAATTATCCTGCACCAGCTGCACACAACGGTCTGCAAGGCGTTTACTGGCGGTAATTTTTGTGGTACTGACAAAATCAAGAAGCGAGTCATAAAAATATAGGATAAATTCAATGCACTTCTCAGGCTTGTCTAATTTGCTAACCAGAGTCAAAGGATCAGACCAGGCAGCTTGGAGACTGGTGCCTGTAACCTGCACCTCTTGCATGAAAATAATACCAGAGAGAATAAAATCCATCTTGGTGATGTTGAAAATCTCCAAAGAGTGATGATCATACAGTCGTTGCATGGTTGATCGCACCAGATGAAAGAGGCGTTCCCTGTTTTTAGTACGCAGATGTAGGAGCACCTGTTTTCTTAGTTCGTTGTAATCCAGGGTTGGAAGCTCTTTTTTCCCTATCTGTTGCTCATACACGATAATCCTCTGTTTTCGTGATGCATCGGTCAAGGGGGAAAAGTACTGAGTCTCATAATAGCACCTATAGACTTCAGAAAAATCCTGATACACCCTACTGATAATCAGTGTACTGGAGAGCCTGAGCTCGAACTGCAACGCCTTATAGATGCTTTCGGCTATCTGGATAGTTTCATTCAAATAGTATGTCCTGAAGGGAGAGACCTCGAGAATAGCATTCATCTGATAGAGCCCATCACAGAAGACTATGGCATTTCCATAGCTGAATATTGCATTTTCAATACAGGTGGCTATTCTCTTGATCACTTGGTCATTGAGATTCTTTCCTGCATGCTTCTGCTCAAAAGCATTGATGTGGATGCTGATGATTTGATACGCGCCAAAA
>CAZPOJ010000325.1:0-2421 GCA_964588005.1 uncultured Sphaerochaeta sp. | reverse complement strand
ATCTGGGGATAGAAGCGCCAGGCAAGAGCTATCACCACCACATCAAGGATAGCGAGCAGGACCAGATCCTTTGTTGAGATGAGCAGGATGTTTCCAAACAGGTAGGAGGAGGGATCAGTATAGCCGGGAGTCTTGGCCATAAAGAGAACACCTATGCTCATCCCGATGGCCCAGATGGCCTGTATGACCGTATCCTCACGTTGTTTTGCCTTCAGCGATACCACCCCGATGATAGCCGCAGCCAGGACGGCAAAGACAATGGCTCCCATCATGGGGGTGATGGCGGGCACTTTTCCGGTTGCCGAT
Source organism: uncultured Sphaerochaeta sp. (assembly GCA_964588005.1). Taxonomy (GTDB): domain Bacteria; phylum Spirochaetota; class Spirochaetia; order Sphaerochaetales; family Sphaerochaetaceae; genus Sphaerochaeta. Next base: position 2,115 of record CAZPOJ010000325.1, on the reverse strand, counting down.
AGGTAGAGGGCTATGCCTATGCCACCCAACACTGCGTGGGAGATGGCCCCGGCAAGCCCTGCTATCCGCTTGACGGTAACCACAGCCCCTATGACCCCAAACAGGATGGAGGAGAGCAACCCTGCAAACAGGGCGTTGCGGACAAAGGGGAAAGCAGGGTTCATGAGGGCAGAGAAGAAACCCAGGATATTATCCATTGTTCACCCCCCCGTCAAAGGTACAGTAATCAGGGGGGAGCTCCACATCATGCAAGACGCGTAATACTTCTCCGCCGTAGAGGTCTGAAGGGACCGGAGCAAGGGTGTGCTGCACTACAGTGCGCCCTTTATGCCCAGGCTTCTGAGCGCCGATACAGAAGACCCGATCGGTGAGGGAGGAGACTGTGCTCATGTCGTGGGTGACGATGAGGATGGTGGTCTTGCCCTTGAACTGGCGCAAGGTAGCAAAAAGGCGCTTTTCGCTCTCTGCATCCATATTCGCAGTTGGCTCGTCTAAGATGAGCATCTTCGGTCCGGCTACGAGGGCACGTGCGACAAGCACTCGCCTCCTCTGCCCCCCGGAGAGCTCGCTATAGGGCCTCTGGGCCAACTCTTCCATCTCCACCTGGGCGAGGGCATCAAGGGCAGCCTTGTCCCTTGATGCCCTGCTCCTTCTTGAAGTGGAGAGCACCCCACCCATTCGTACCACCTCCAATACGGAGATGGGAAAGGTAGGGTCGTAGGTAATGTGCTGAGGCACATACCCTATCATCGATTTGTTTTTCTTCGGCTGGTCACCGAAGAGCAGGACTTCACCCTTCTGGCTCTGTTCAAGGCCCAGAATGAGTTTGAGGATAGTGGTCTTGCCCGATCCGTTGGGTCCGACCAGCGCGCTGAACTCACCCTCATGGATATGGAAGTTCACATCCTCAAGGACGGCCAACATATCGTAGGAGAAGGAGACGCCGGAGAAGCGCAGGGCAATGGATTCGCTACTCATCGTTGGCCTCCAAGGGTGCTCAGTAGGGCATCACCCATCTGGTGGATATTCTCCATCCAATCCCTGGCAAGGGGGTCGAGGGCGAGGACCTGGGCTCCCGCTGCCTTTGCGACAGCCTGGGCAGAGGCCAGGGGAAACTGCTTTTGTACAAAGAGGGCAACAGCCTTCTCGCTCTTTGCTTTCTGGATGAGAAGGGAGAGGTCCTTGGCTGTAGGCTCCTTGCCTCCTATCTCAACCGCTTCCTGGACCAGGTCAAACTCATCAAAGAAATACCCGAACGAAGGGTGATAGACAAACACCTTGCGCCCGGCCAAGGGGGCAAGCTTCTCCTTAAGAGAGAGGAATGTCGTATCAATATCGGCTATCAGCTGGCGGTGGTTGGCTTCCAGGACTGCCCTCTCCTGGGGGAGCAGGAGCACCAGGGTATCCAAAGCATGGGAGGAGAGGATCTTTGCACTCTCCCACCCAAGCCAGGTATGGCGATCGCGTTCGAGGCTGTCCCCCTCAATTTCATGCTCATGCTCATCATGGTCATGCGCTTCCAAGGACCTGAAGGTGACCCCAGAGGTTCCATCCACTATAAGCAGGTTGGGGTAGAGTGAGGATACCTTCTGCTCAAGGACCTGTTCAAAGTCGGTACCGCTGAGAATCCAGGCCTCTGCATTTGCAAGGGAGGCCATCTGCGAAGGGGTCGGCTCATAGGAGTGGGGACTCTGTCCCTCTCCCACCAGGACCACACTGTGGACCAGGTCCCCTGCTATGCGCTCTATAAAGTACTGTTGGGGCAGGATGCTCAGCGCTATGACAGGCTTGCCATCAGGTACCTGTTTCTCAGATTTGCCCTGGGCAAAAAGGAGCCCCGAGGCAACAACCAAGATGATCACCATGCTATATATTCTTCTATAATTTCTCATATTCCCTCCTTAGGGGTAGGGAAAGGATACTCAGAGAGAGCATGATTTGCAAGTCATTTGCAAATAAACACAGAGGATCTGCAGAGATGCTGAGCAAGACTACCCAAAAACCTCAGTTTCACAGTATGCTTATCGAGAAGAGAGGTACCTTATTATGATTTTAACCTTCAAAGGCAAGCAACCCCTAATCGACCCATCCTGCTTTATCGCCCCATCGGCAGAT
>CAZPOJ010000324.1:0-2422 GCA_964588005.1 uncultured Sphaerochaeta sp. | reverse complement strand
ACCTCTTTCCCAGATGGTGGTAAACCGGTACTTTGCACTGAGCTCGATGGGCATGTCCGCAAACTTCTTGGCTCCATGCAGCTCAAAGGTGAGGGCATGCTCAAAGGTATTGGCCCAGAAGGCTTTCGGATCGAAGGAGCCTTCGCTACCATATGGCAAGTACTGTTCGATGGTGTAGCCGTACTGTCCGCTACGCACCTGGTACTTTGCTATAGCTTGACCTGTCCACCCCTGAGCAAAGCCCAAGTCTAGTTGCAGGAGAAACTCCTGGGAGTTGGGGTTCAGGGGATAGCCAAGGTTCTCACCTTTGTTCACATAGGCAGTTTCGTTGAGTGTTTCATAGATGGTAAAACTCTCATTTTTATCCTTCACTATCTCAATACGCCCATCTTTAGACAGCCAAGTCTCTTTTTCCCCAAGTTCAGTACTTGTGAAAGTCCCTATGGATTTATCGTCCCGATCTTTAATTTCAATTGTTTTGTTTCCAGTAGTATAAGAATATGTATTGCTTCGCTTTGAGATGAATATATCATCAGTAGTTCCTTCAAATGCTACCACCTGCTCCATCAATGGATAATGCGAGTAGAAGAAGGGTGCTAGGTAGGTCCACTGGAAGGTAAGAGAGGAGAAGGAGCCTATCGGAAGGGGAAGGGTCACTCCTGCCTGAAAGGCGAGGATGTTCCTAGGAGCTGTAAGCATGGTCTTCAGGCTTCCAATCTTATCCACTTCTGTGGTGGCAATGCTTCCATACAGACGTACTTTGTCAGCTATGGTGTAGTTGAAATCAAAACCAGCGAGCATATTGTCTATGTCACCGAGGTTGTTCTGCTCGAACATGTAGATAGTAAGGGGGTTCAGGTACCCAATCTCAAAGCGTTTTCCCCAGACGACGGACTCAAAGACTGCAAGGGTAAGGTTTGGTGTTGCATCAAGCTCCACCCTGTGGGCACTGAGGTTGTTGTCAAAGCGGTAGTAGGGCTTGTCATGGTCAAAGTTGTCGGAGAAAAACTTCTTTCCCCCGAGAGTATGCAAAGAGAACTTCCCCATAGAACCGGTCAATACCGTATAGTGGAGCCATGAGGTGATATCAAGGGAGAGTTCGATGCCGTCAATGGAACGTGCAGAACCTGAAACCATCAGGTTATTCAAGCCCGAGCCCCAGTCTCGCTTGATGGAACCCCATCTGAGGTTAAGAGCACCATCAAAGAAGGAAGCAGCGATTTCGGGAGAGAGGACCAAGCCTGAGTAGAAACCATCTTTTGGAATCTCCCTTAGCATGCTTCCCCCTTCGCTCAGTTTCATGTAGAACCCTTCACCTGGGATGGTAAACTCTGTAGGAAGGAAGACACGGTTATCCAGTTTGTCCAGATTGAGACCGAAGTTCATGTTAAAGGAGATGTTCTCTCCAAGATCTCCCTTGATAAATGCAAGAAGGGAGTTCCTTGAATCATACTCCCCTGTTAACAGGCTAACTGTCTGCTCTGTGGCTAGGTTGACTCCGATTGAGGCCCCTAGCTTCTTCTCGGGGTTGTAGGTGCGGAAGAATCCAGTGGAAAAGAGATCTGCCATCGTAGAGTCTGCAACACCGTAGGATTGCTCAAACTCTTGGAAGAGCAAGATGAGCTCTTCCCTCTCAGCGCTTGAGAGCTTCGTTTCCTGCTCCTGCACTTCTTTGAGAAGTGTCATGATCTTATCGGCGCCAAAAGGTCTTGCTGCCGTCTGACGGCTGATGAGTCCACGAATCTCAGCAACATCAAGCACTCGATATACACGATGTCCTATCGGTACTGAAGTGTGAAGAGCAGCACTCAAAGAGACGAGCATCACCATAGCAAGAACGACGATTAGCACCAGTGTTTTTTTCCAAACTTTATTCATCAATAACCAACCTATTCTGTCTCTATTGTTGCTAATTGTGCAACAAACCAATTCTGCAGTGCTGTGATCCTTCTCGTGAATGCGGAAGGAAGATCGACCTTATATCCCAGGACTGAGACCTCTGGGTCGCGGCCTTCTATGGAGATGAGGGCAGTAAGCAACACACCCTCTTCAAGAAGATAGGTTCCCATGTTTATGGAGAGACTCTCCTTGGGAACTGCAGTAAAGATACCAAAGACCTTCATACTGCTGATATTCTTGATAGCGACAAATATCTCCTTGTCACTGTTGGTATACCGATGGTCATACCTATTTCCACCAAAGGAAGAGTCCCTTTGGAATACATAGCTCTGTTCTGTACTGGGGAATGTCGTGGCAATGGGATCAGGGAGCAACTTATTGAGGTCCCTATCATCTTTCATGTAAGAAGATTTCTCTATGAGCACCTTTGGCTTGTTACCAGCTCGCCAGGAGATATATGTAATGCCCTCCTGGGTAGAAATGGCTCGAATCTTATTGAATATGGCAAGCTGTCGTTCACTGT
>CAZPOJ010000323.1:0-2442 GCA_964588005.1 uncultured Sphaerochaeta sp. | reverse complement strand
TAATCAGGATTTTACTGTAATGACCATTTCAGAAATTGCTAGACTTGCAAATGTATCCATCGGAACTGTAGACAGAGTCCTACACAAAAGAGGCCGTGTAGCACCAGATACCATCAAGAAAGTGATGACTATTGTCGATGACTACGGCTATCAACCAAATACCTTTGCCAGGAATCTCAAGCTTAACAAAGAATATCGAATAGGTGTCCTGTTACCACTGCTCCATTCAGAATATGGATATTGGAACCTCATCTACGATGGGATCCTGAAAGCAGCAAAGGAACTCTCCCCTCTTGCCGTCTCCATCTCAGTAGCTGAATTTGACCGGTCGAATCCCGATTCCCTTCTGGAAAATGGGGATAAGCTCATGCAGGAAGAACCTGATGCCATCCTCATGGCACCTGTGCTTCCCGATGCATCCAGAGCCTTCCTTGCAAAACACCCCCAGCTTGATTACGCCTTCATCGATTCACCCTTGCCAGACATGAATCCAGTCTCCTCAGTTGTCCAGGATCCCTTCAGGGGCGGCTATATGGCCGCCCGTATGATGCACTTGCTCAGCCCCCAGGAGGGTACATATCTTATAATCCAGACACATAAGACAGCTTTCAACTCCCATGAGCGGGCAAGGGGATTCAAGAGCTATTTTACCGGCAGACCAGGTTATAAGAGACTGGAACTTGAGATGCAAACAACCAATGGTGGGGAAATTTTCATTGAACAGGCTTATAGGGAACATGCCGACATCCGGGGAATCTTTGTCGTCAATGATGCGGTACATAGGGTTGCAACCTTTGTATCCCTACTTGGCAGGAAGAGTCAGACCATCCTCATCGGCTATGACCTCATTGACCAGAATCGCAAGGCTATGCTGGAAGGCAAGGTAGATTGTCTCATCTCACAAAGACCAAATTTCCAAGGATACACAGCTGTCTACCAGCTCTATCGCAAGGAGATGCTGGGCCAGACTCCAGAAAAAACCATTTGTGTACCGATAGATATCGTGCTACCTGAAAACCTTACCGATGAAGAGTCTTTCAGCACACTACCAAACACCTATACGTAGGTACCTACAAGCATACTGGCAAGTTCAGTTGTGCTTTCCTACGGAGAACAGCACACACTCGCCTGATGGCAAAGAGCCAACACGGAAGCTTATGATTGCTAGCTCGTATCCCCGCCGTTATACTTGTGATAAAGCAACCATAAGGCACGAATCTTCTTTTCTCTGCATATAGTACTGCTAGTACCCTGGAGGACATATGGAATATCTGTTAGGAATTGACAATGGAGGCACGGTAACGAAGGCTGCTCTGTATGATAGCATGGGCAAGGAAATTGCCATCAGTCGCATTGATACCAAGGTCATCTCTGAAAAGGCAGGCTTTGCCGAGATCAACATGCATGCCATGAAAGACTCCATCTTCCACGTCATCAGAGAAGTGATACAAACCAGTGGTATCAAGAGCGAAGAGATTGTCGGTATCGCCTGCTGTGGCCATGGCAAGGGCTTGTATCTGGTCGATGAAGCGGGCAGTCCAGTCTGTAACGGAATATTGTCCACTGACAACAGAGCTGTCGACTATGTCGCTTCGTTTGAAAGGACCTTGGACATGGATGCAATCTATGCAAAGACCTACCAGGCAGTAGTACCTTCCCAGCCGGTATGCCTCTTGTCTTGGATAAAGGACAACAAGCCAGAGCTAATACCCAAGATTACTTGGGTCTTTGCCTGCAAGGACTACATCCGATTCCTGCTTACAGGCCTCGCCTACGCCGAAATTTCTGATTATTCAGGCTCAAACCTGGTAAATCTGAACACCAAGGCCTTTGACAGGGAGCTGCTTGGGGAGTTTGGACTTCAAGAGTTCTTCCCCTGCCTCCCTCCTCTCAAGACAGCCACTGACTTGTGTGGGGGAATAACAAAAGATGTCGCTGAGCAGACCCTCCTTAAGGAAGGAACACCTGTATTCGGCGGCATGTTTGATATCAACGCCTGCAGCATAGCCTCTGCTGTCGTTGACCCTTCCTCCATCAGCATGATCGCCGGTACGTGGAGCATCAACACCTATCTGAGTACAGAGCCAGTCAAAGGCCACCAGGTGATGATGAACTCCATCTTTTGCGACAACGAGCACTATCTCGTGGAGGAGAGCAGTGCAACCTCAGCAGGAAACCTCGCATGGTACATCAAGACCCTGCTGCCTGAACTGAAACGCCAATCACAACAATCGATATACATCACCACCGACCAGTGGGTTAGCGAGCTAGCTGATGAGGATGACTACCCCTATTACTTCCCCTTCATCATGGCAAGCAACGTCAATCCAAGGGCAAAGGCATCTCTGATTGGAATGACCTATTACCATAGCAGGAAACACCTGACAAAAAGTATCTATGAAGGGGTCGCCTTCTCCCACCTCTACCACTACAAGAAACTAG
>CAZPOJ010000322.1:0-2444 GCA_964588005.1 uncultured Sphaerochaeta sp. | reverse complement strand
CTATCGATTCCTTGGGGATGTACTGCTTATTCATGAACGGTCCGGTTCCCATCGGTTTAGACTCTCCAAGACTGGCATAATCATAGTCACTGGAAAGGATGGCCATGTTGTAGTCGGTCAGCAGATAGATAAAGGTAGGACGTGCTTCCTTCAAGTTCAAGATAATCGTATACGGATCAGGGATCTCTATGGATTCAACTACAGCAAAGTCATTCTTCTTCAAGTGTCCAATTGCTGGATCCTGGGTGCGTTCGATAGTAAATTTGACGTCTTCAGCGTCAAAGGTCGATCCGTCATGGAAGGTGACCCCTTCACGCAGCTTGAAAGTCCACCTCTTGCCATCAGGTGATGACCATTCGGTGGCCAAGAGAGGTTGCAGTTCCCCAGTCTTGTAATTGATTTCAATAAGGTACTCATACAGGGAGCTGTTCATGGACAGGGTTTGTCCATCCCAGACACCCGGGGTAATAAGCCCTGGTACATTTTCTGCTATACGGATAACCTTTTCAACTTGTTTAGCTTCTTTGTCACCTCCTGCAAAGAGTGGCATAGCAATCATAAGAGAGATGAGCAATACGGTCATTAGGATTCGTTTCATATATACCTCCATAAAACGTCAGTGGTTCCAGAGCAACAGGATTGTTTGGTGTGGTAGAAGAGCTCAGCTGTATTGTGTCTAAAATAGTGGCTTCTGAAACCGACAACTTAATTAAACTTTGAGTATGTCGGTTTCTCAAGCCCTTATCCTGTAATAGATAAACAAGACAAGTTTCTAGTAAGGTGACTAAATCAAGAAGTAGCAGAAGAAGATCTCTAGCATGTTAAGTTGTGGTATCTCACACCAAAGCTTCTCGTAAACAGGTTGTTGTATGCTTGGAAAAGTTGGTTCAAAATGATTGTATTTACAAGTATTGAAGTAAGATAAGCAGATTCGTCGATGGATTGTAGAGGGCAAGGGTGAAACAAGGAGAAAAATGCTATTCACCTCAAATATATTTGCTGATCGGGTGCCCCCTCAGGCTTGCTAGAAAAAAATTACTTGGATGATTGCCCTCTGAACAAGGATCAAAAAATTGCTGCCATTGTTAGAAGGTACTCTTTTTTATGTGTTGAAAATCTGTGTTTTCGATGAATTTACGAAAAAAGAAGGGTAAAAGAACCAGATACTTGAGGAAGATTTTGATAATAATGGGGGTAGAAGTCTCTATTTCGCTGTTGAAAATCATTATAAGAGTAGCTATATCGCCTTCCCAAACAAGAGGGTAGGCAGGGTGAAAGGTTAGGATTAAATAGAGTAGGCATGCTGTATAAAACAGGAAAAAATATGCTTGGACTCCATCAGGAATCCAAGCATGCGATTAGACCATTACTCTCTTTCAGCTTTTCTACAGGATGTCTGTATATTTGTACTGAGGTATCATCGTCAAGGGAGTGCGGTAGTCGATTACCTTGTCACTTACTGCCACCAATAGGGGGACCTGCACATTCAGCAGAGGCCCATCCTCATAGAAGATATCCTGCAGTGCATGATAATATGCGAGTCGTTTCTCATCATCAACCTCATCGGAGATCTTATCGATGAGATCATTGACGAGGGGGTTGTCATAGTGTGATTCGTTCCAGACAGCTCCTCCCTTGAATGCTACAGATAAGAGCATGTAGGGATCGACCCTTCCGCCCCAACCAGTAATTGAAAGAGGGACATTCAGCCAGTATTGTGAGAGGTAGATATCGCGAGTCATGCCCTTGAGCATGAGCTTGAATCCAGCAGGGGCAGCTAGCTCCTGGATAGTCTGAGCCAGTTCTTTTCCGAATGGGTAGTCTGAGGCAAAGTAGAGGTCGACTGTTACTCCTCTAGGATACCCGGCTTCAGCAAGCAGTTGTTTTGCCTTGGGTATATCCCGCTGCCTCAAAGGCAGGTCCTTGTATTGGGCTTGCATGTTCAGGATGGGGCTCTCATTGTATTCTACACCTTCGCCCAGGTCCATTTGCGATATGCTTTTAGCTATGATGTGGGGATCCATGGCATATTTGAATGCCTGGCGAACACGGTTATCATCCCAAGGTTTCATATCGACATGCATCGAGACGAACCGATGTTCCTGATAGGGTGAAACCACGGAAATCCCTTCAGTCCTGGCAAGCCTTTTTTGAATGACCGGAGTAATGAAGGGAACTACATCAACTCTTCCTGCCTCCAGCATGGAGATGCTGGCGTCAATATCTGCAATAAAGTAGATCAATAGTTTATCCACTTTGGGGAGTTCGGGATTCCAGTACGAGGAGTTTTTTTCTAGCACTACTGACTCTTTGGGGATATATTTGCTGAGCTTGAAAGGTCCGGTACCCATGGGCTTTGACTCACCGAGAGTTGCATAGTCATACTCACTTGAGAGCATGGCAAGGTTGTAATCCATGAGTTGGTAGATACAGGTGGGTCTGCT
>CAZPOJ010000321.1:0-2451 GCA_964588005.1 uncultured Sphaerochaeta sp. | reverse complement strand
TGTACATGCCAAGTAGGTCACTATTTGGTATCTGTCTTCGGAGGTATTGGGGCCCTGGGTAGCTTGACAAATACATGCCTTGTTAGTATAGTAAATATACCTGATTACTAAAAGTAACCAAAATAAAGTGAAACACAGACAAAACACAGGAGCACGATATGCTAAGAAAACTAGATAATAAAAACATGGGGAGATCGGATTTGGGATGGCTGAAAAGTATTTTCCATTTTTCCTTTTCAAGCTACTACAATCCAGCAAATATGAAGTTTGGTGCTTTGAGGGTCATCAATGATGACCTGATCAAACCCAATACAGGGTTTGAGATGCATCCTCACCGAGATATGGAGATAATCTCCTATGTTGTTGATGGTCAACTGGATCATGGGGACAGCATGGGGAATAAAAACAGCTTGACCAGAGGTCATGTACAATTCATGAGTGCTGGAACTGGCCTGTATCATAGTGAGCATAACTATGGTGATACAACCTCGAGATTCTTGCAGATATGGCTACTCCCAGACAAGAAGAATCTTACGCCAAAGTATGGGGACCATACGTTCAAGTGGGAAGATCGGAAAAACACCTGGCTGCAAATAGTCTCAGGGAGTAAAGGCGATGCTCCGATAACGATTAGTCAAGATGCAAATATCTATGTACTGGAACTGGATAAAGACAAGAAGATAGAGTTTGCAGTAGGAGAGGGGCGGCAGGCTTATTTGGTGCAGATAGAGGGCAGTTCAGAGATCAATTCAGTTGCATTGTATGAGAGGGATGCATTGGAAATAGTAGAAGAAGATATTTCAATTACAGCAAAGGATACATCCCATGTATTGGTCATTGAGATGAAGAAAGCCTAAAGAATACTGTCTAGTCCTACCCTTTGCCCAAGGGTAGGACTACTTCCATTCCAAATAGTCTGATCTGCATATTTGAGAACAGAATATCTCTTGATTTGCAGGGAAATGCACTCTTTTACACTGATGCGGTAGGGAGTCCAGTTCATGAGTGAAGCAATAAATACAAAAGCTCACCTTTAGGTAGGTAGTGAACACCCCTTTGGAACCTACCTCTATTGCTAGGCTTGAATCTGGAGATAATCTTGACAAAGGGTGTTAGGAGGTAGGCTTGAACAACCTGAGCTCGGTGCTGTTGGAAAAGAGAAATATGCATGCATAGCATCTTGTAATATGGAGTAATAAAATGACCCAAACGGAGCGTACAGATTGCATACTCATCATAGGGGAGAACTACCATGTCTTGCATGTATGGACTTTGGGATATCCCTGGTGACAAAATGCTTGATTTCCCTGGAAGGGCATTTCAGCTCCTCTCTAAAGAACTCGGGGAAAATCTTTCTCCTCTCATTTGCAGCTACCCAGACAAGGTACTCCTTGGTTCCGTCTTCAGCGAAACTGGAGCAGACAGGATTGAACCCTACAGGGGTCTTCATATAGTAGTAAAACGAGATTTCTTGGATAAGCTTTCCTGCCTTGGTGGGAGAATCGCCAAAGAAAAAGTTTTCATGTACGAACCCAAGGCGGTCAATCTCCATAGGGAAGCCGGTTTCCTCATAGACTTCCCTACATACAGCTTCCTGCGAAGACTCTGAGAATTTGATGCGCCCTCCAACGGAATACAGATATTCTTCGCATGTGTTTCCAACCATGAGGAATTTCCCCTCTTTCATGATGATGGCACCTACTCGGATATTGAGGAGGCCCCCTTCAATAGGAACCATTAAATCTTTGTGCATAAAACTCATGGCATTGCTCCAGTATGTATTGTATTCGATGTAGCTCAGTATACACTTGGTGATTTGCTGGAATCTAGTGATGATAGCTTAATCCGAAAGGACCTGATAGGGCTCTCATCCTTGAAGCGATTGAACTCCTTCGTACCCTTAGGTAGTGAACACCCCTTTGAAACGTACCTCTATCGCTAGGCTTGAGCCTTGAGAGGATCTAGACCAAAGGGTGTCTGGAGGTAGGCATGAATAATTTGAACTCGGTGTTATTGGAAGGGAATTTGGTGCGCGACCCTGAAAAGGTACTTGTTGGCAGTAATGGCAGTGTCATGGGAAAGTTTTCCATTGCAGTGAACCGATATTATAAGAAGGCAAATGCTGAAGCGGTGGAAGAGGTCATGTATATCGGTGTGCAGGTATGGGGAGGCTTGGCTGAGGGGTGTCTCAACTACCTTAAGAAAGGACGTGGGGTACGTGTAGTAGGGCGTCTGCGGCAGGAGCGGTGGGAAGACAAGGAAGGGGGCAAACGCGAGAAGATTATCGTGGTGGCAGAGCATGTGGAATTCAAACCTGAGAAAAGGGACAAACCCGCTGAAGTCTATGAAGAGGAGCAGGAGCCCTTCTTCGATGAGGAGATCGCCCTCTGATAGTAAAAAGATTCCCCTATCTTTTTTCCTGGTTTGCCGTTACTATAGCATTTTAGAGAA
>CAZPOJ010000320.1:0-2478 GCA_964588005.1 uncultured Sphaerochaeta sp. | reverse complement strand
TGAAGGAAATGGGTCTGTCGAAAACAGAAATCATTCGACGATTCATCGAAGACAATGAAAATCCCCCGTCTTGGCCGACTGTGGCCAAATACTATGACATGGAGGAGGTAGAGTCCAGTCAAGAATCTCCTTTTGCAAAAGAAAGAGTGTTCGATACAGAGCCTTATCGAACAACCATCATAGAAATTTTGCAAAGGAATCCCAAAAACCTGAAGATAAGCAGCATCTACGACGTGCTTGCGGAACAATATGTAGATACAAAGATGGTTGCCAATCTTCCAGGCAATGAGCAGACGTTGCGCAATTATGTACGCTGGTTACGTGGTACCGGTCAGGTACCACAACCTGAGAACAAGGGCCGGATCTATGAACTCGTGGAAGGGATACCTCCGGGAAAGCAATTGATCGTTGATTTTGGTGAACAGAAAATCGAAGATGGGATAACCATCCATTTTATGTGCATGCTTCTCCGCTTCAGCAAGTTCTTGTTTGTGGTGGTCCAGGACCACAAGTTCAATTCTGCAGAAGCATGCCGGGGACTCTATCTCTGCTTCAAGCGCATCGGTGGGCGTGTAGAGGTATTGGTAATCGACCAGGACAGTGTTTTCATTTATGAGGAGAAGTATGGCGAAATCATCGAGACCCAGACCTTTTCTGCCTTTCTGAAAGAGCAAAACTTAAGCTTATTTGTTTGCAGAAAGGGAGATCCTGAATCCAAAGGCGGTATCGAAAAGTCTGTTCAATTCGTGAAACAGAATTATTTCAGTGCACGGCAGTTGCATACCCTGCAGGAAGTAAGGACAGGGATTTGCTCTTGGCTGAACCGCAAGAATGTCCGCATCGAACGAGCTACATACCAGATCCCTGCCGAGCAACTGAAAGTGGAGCGACAGTTCCTGCAGCCATTGGTACCTTCCCTGTATGCACTGGTGGAGAACGATTTTGTCATCTATGAAGTGAAGGACATGCCGTATGTACGCTACAGGACAAACCGATATCCAATTCCCAGGTCCTATTGCTTCACCGCCATAAAATACAAGGTTATCAATGACATCATCCATATCTATGATGTATCAACAGGTGAGAAAATCACCCAGTATGAGATAGACAAGCGCAAGGGGGTAACCATAAAGAATCCCGACCTGAAAAAAGAACCCTCCGACGCTTGGAAAGCTGTGGCAACATCACTTCGGGTCAAGTACTTCAGTAAAAGCATCGACCATTTCATCAATGGTGTATGCCAGGAGCATGTCCGGTATCGGCTTGAACAAATGAAGGCGATTGAACGGTTTCTGGATAGCAGAACCCCTATCGACAAGGAATTCCTGGAACAGGTGTTCGCAACTTGTTGCAACCAGTATGCCTACAGCATTTCCGGACTTGAATACATTTTCACATGGCTTGAGAAAGCAAAACACCCCAACGATTTACCAATGGACCCATTAGGGGCAAAGCCCCTCTCTGGTGTAAAAATCCAGCAGCGTGGTCTGGAGTCCTATGCAAAGGCTTTCCGGAAGCTGAGTACTGAAAACAAAGGGGGACTGTGATGATAAGAAATCCCAAGACCCCCTATGTGCAACGATTGCTTGTCTCTTTCGGGTTGAAACAGGCTTCGGCACTGCTTCCGGAGCTTATCAACGAGGCTGAGAAACAGAATCTCACTCCCCGGCAATTCCTGCTCACAGTGCTGGAAGCAGAGTTGAATGCGCGCAATGAGAAAAAACGGAAACGTAATTACGCCGGTGCCCATTTTCCCCCGAATGTCCGCTCAATTGATGAGTTTGATACATCGGAACTGGATGGAGGCATCACCCCCACCCAGATCATTCAGTTGAAAGAACTCAATTGGATCGATGCAGCAAGCAATGTCCTGTTTTTCGGACCTCCAGGACTGGGCAAGACGATGTTGGCTCTGGGGTTGGGACTCGAAGCAATTAATGCTGGATACAGTGTATGCTATGAAAGGATGGGCGACCTCGTAGAGCTTTTGGACAATGCAAGAAGGCAGCGACAAGCAGCATTCAGGATTAGGCGTCTCAGGAAGGCCCAGTTGGTCATCATCGATGAAATCGGTTACGTCTCAATCACCCGTGAGCAGGCAAACTCTTTCTTCTCATTCGTAAGCGACTTGTATGAACGATCTTCCCTCATCATAACTTCAAACAAGGACATAACGGAATGGGCTGAGGTTCTTGGTGACCCCGTGCTCACAGCGGCTTTGCTGGATAGGTTGTTGCACCATTCCAGATGTTTTTCTCTCCAAGGAGAGTCATACCGGATAAAACACCCAGAATTCAAGGAGGAAAGAAAGCTGGCTGACTTTTGAGTCGGAACTGAAAAAAGTGCTTACCATAGTTGTTAAAAAAGTGTTTACCATGGTACTGAAAGAATTCATTACCGAAGCGTCTAAAAAAGTCGTTACCGGAAAGACTCAAGTAGTCATTACCGGACTACCTAAAATATTCCTTGACACTAGCA
>CAZPOJ010000319.1:0-2488 GCA_964588005.1 uncultured Sphaerochaeta sp. | reverse complement strand
GTGCCCAGAATACCTATCTGCAGAACTTTGAAAACCTCAACACCGAGGTGTTCTTCGAAGCTGCAGAGGACTCTGTACCGTTCCCAGCAGGGATAGACTTTACCCGTTGGTATGGGATCGTCACTGATAACTCTGCAAGGATCTTTGCTCAGGAAGTCACGCCAAAAGCTGGCACTGATGCAATCTATGCAGGTATGCAGGCAATTCTAGACAAGTAGGAGTAAAAGAGATCATTGTTTTTAGGGGGGTAGTGCCGACAGGCTCTACCCCCTCTCCATTTCCATGTTACTTTTAGGGTTCAGTGTCTAGTGTTTTGTTTTTGTTTTTAGATTTGGAATTGGCTACTAGATTCTATTTCTTTCATCTTTCGCTTACAAAAAGAGAGACCGTCCAAACTAGGTTGGTCGGTCTCTCTTGTGATTACTAGGTAAACAACAGCTTAGATCTTGTAGTCACCAGGCTTGATCTCGTTACCGAACTTAGCCTTGGCCTTCTCAATCTTAGCGATCTCGGCATCCCATTTCTCAAAGATGAATGCAGGTGCATGAGCGTCCATCTTCTTGAAGTAAACCTTGGATCTCTCAAGCTTATCAACCCACTTGGTGCAGCGGAAGGTAAACTGGTAGGTGTACTCAGCCTCTGTGTAGTCATAGTCGAGATGCTTCTTGAACAACTCCTTCAGATCCTTGTAAAGGGGGATTTTTCCAGTTGGAGTATCATAAGCTTCATACTCGTTATGGATACGGCCCTCTGCCCAGTGCAGCCACACCTTCTTAGCAAGCTTGTCGTTACAGAACTTGCCATTCTCATCTCTGAGGAAGTAGTTGGTGGAGAATACCTTGGGGATGACCTTCATACCCTTTACAAAATCAATGTTGTTCTTGGTGTACTCGCCAAGAGGGTAGGAGACAAAGTCCATGTTTGCCATGGGACTTGGGTTACGTACGCCCTCTTTACCGAGGGTTGCACTGGTGGTCTCACTCTCTAGGGTACAAGCCTTGATGAGAATACCATCTTCCCAAGTGGCTGACTCTTCAACAGGAACACAGGTGTCGCTGTCACGTCCGCCATAGAGGATACCTTCAACTGTGACGCCCTGCTTGGCATCAAAACCCTTCTTATCGAAGTTCTGGAGGTAGTCCAGGCGCATGGTGTAGCGAGCGTTGCCGTGTGCTACAGGAATCTCATTGCCCTTTGCATCCTTCTTCCCTTCATACCAGTCCTTGCCACTGTGGTTGTCACCCTTCTTGGGGGTATCAAGTCCAGAGCCAAGCCAGTACGGGTTATTGTCAGGTCCCCTGAGAACGTTAGAAAAGATAATCTCTTGCTCGATCATAAGGTTCTCGAAGATTACAGGATCGTCTTCAGCATTGACATCCTTGATGATGCCGAAAATTCCCTGCTCGACGTTTACGCCTCTGAACTCGCCGTCGATGTTGCGGAAATAGACGATGTCATCACCTACGATCTCCTCACCGGGGATCATTGCAGTGGAGGTCTTTCCACAAGCTGAGGGGTAGGCACCTGCAAAGTAGGTCCTTCTCTTTTTGTCTTCATCGATGGCAGCCATGAGGAACATGTGCTCGCACAACCAGCCTTCCTTACCACTCTTGTTGATAGCCAGGCGCATGGAGTGCTTTTTCAGACCGATGGAGTTACCTGCATACTGGTCATTCATTGAATAGACGATATTATTCTGTGTATCCATATAGATGCGTCGTTTATCAATGTTTACTGAGGTGTTTCTCTCGTCAAGTTCTCCAGCTGAGTGGATGAACCTGAAGAAGTCATCCTTCTTTTCCATCTTCATGAAGTGATCATATCCAGGGCGGTAGAGGATTGATTCGGAGTGGGCAACGTACCATGAGTCGGTAAACTGCACACAAGGGATGGTGAATTCGGAGTGGGCGGGTCCTTCACAGAAGAACTTTACAACAGTGTCCTTGCCTTCCATGATATTCTCTGCAATGCCCATGATCTCAGCATGGCCCTGCTCATACTCAACTGAGTTGAGGCTCTTCATGTTCTCAAGGTTTTCCTTGTAGACCATGTAACGGGTGTTGACCTTGTCACGAGCCTGGTCGCCATAGCCGTCCCAGTGAATGGTCTGGCCTTTTTTGGCAAGTTGGAACTCTTCTCCAATCTCAAGGGCCTTTGTCCTGATGTACTGCTCATCCTCTTCGCTGTCATCACAGACATAGATTGTTTTGGGATTGCAGTGCTTTGCAAAAGCACCTATAAAGTCATTGACCTTTTCATTCTCAAGTTTCATGAGTTTGGCATAACTTGCCTCATTCATCTTCTCTTTTAGTAACGCTGCATACTGTGAACCCATATAATAGCTCCTTTTCATAGTTTTTTAATCGATTCTTTTTTTATACTACTACTCATAAAGCGATTAATCAAGGGAAGGGGAAAATTAACTCTTTATACAATATTATAATGCTAGGTTTATATAGAAGACAAACACGAGATTAAAAAGAATCGG
>CAZPOJ010000318.1:0-2490 GCA_964588005.1 uncultured Sphaerochaeta sp. | reverse complement strand
AGATGAATGCAAGGCGAATATGGTTGTCTTTCATTCCCAAGGCCCTCATCATGCCAAGTTCACGGGTTCGTTCGTACATTGCCATCAGCATGGTGTTGGAGATTCCAACCGCTGCAATGATGAATACCAGAAAGAGAATTACTGCTGTTCCTCCACGCTTGGCCTCTGCTATTGCAAGATAATCCTTGGCCATCTCACGCCAGCTTTGTGCCTCAAGGTCATCTCGGCCTGCAGCCTCAAGTATCTCCTGTATTTGTATTACTGCAATGTCGACATCAGCATGGCTTGGCAACAGGACGTCTATCTCCGTAACTGCCCCGTCCATACCCAATACAGCGCCTGCCGTATCCTTGTCCATCATGACGAGGGTACGGTTTACATTGGGGTTTGGACAGTTGACGATGCCTACGACTTGGACGTCCACCGCTTCAAAGAAGCCTCCGTTTCCCCGGGTTAAAAGGGTGACCCAGTAGCCGATTTCAGCACCTATGTCCTCTGCTAGCCAGGAACCTATGACGATGCCTTCTGTTTCCCCTTTGTTAAGAAATCGTCCTTCTAGCAGGGTATCCGCAAAGTGGAAGACCTGGTTGTCAGTCTCCGGGTCGATGGCAGTCACCATTACCGAGAGGTTCCCGTCTTCTCCAAAATCGTCGCTATAGAGGATCATGTCAGCTTTGAACATGGTGCGCTCTGTTGCCGTATAGCCGCTCTGGTTGAGGATATCGATGACCTTCTCTGGGGTCTCTATGCCATCTTCCAAGGGAAAGAGCAATCTATCAGGCCAATGTTCTTTTGTATGAATCCTTACCGAGGATGTTTCATACCAGATAAGGTTGCGTTCCGACTCTAGCTCAATACCCAGCAGCAGTGAGTCCACTATGATGAACATCATCAGGCCAAGGGCGATGGCTATGGCTGTGATGGCCGTGCGCCGTTTGTACCGGGCGAGGTTCTTCATCGCAAGCGTGAAGATAAATTTCATGCTTTCCTCCTCTCATCGCTGATGATGGCCCCATCATGTAAGAGCACGAGGCGGGAGGCGTAGTCCATGACCATCTGGTCATGGGTCGAGAAGATGAAGGTTGTCTTGTACTTCTGGTTCATTTTCTGCATAAGTTTCAGGATATCCTCTCCTGTCTTGGAGTCGAGGTTTGCCGTCGGCTCGTCAGCGAGGACTATCTGGGGATTCTTGATCAGGGCGCGAGCTATGGCAACGCGCTGTTGCTGGCCTCCGCTGAGCTTGCCGGGGCGGCGGTTCTCCATTCCCTCCAGACCAACTTCCTTGAGAAGGGCCATGGTGCGGCTTCTAATCACCTCTTCTCTTATATTTAGGATGGAGAGGACAAAGGCTACATTTTCGTAGGCAGTGAGAACAGGGATGAGGTTATAGGTTTGAAAGATGAAGCCGAGGTTGTTCCTACGGAACTCGGTCATCCCCTTCTTGCCCATCTCTGTCACTTTTTCTCCGTTGATTGTTATCTCACCTTCATCAATGGCATCGATGCAGCCGATGAGGTTGAGTAGCGTTGTCTTCCCTGATCCCGAGGGCCCTGCTATGGAGAGAAACTCCCCAGCACCAATCTCCAAGGAAACTTTTTTCAATGCTTTGACGACGGTCTCTCCGGTCTTGTAGTTGCGCGATACGTTCTCTATCTTGATCATCTCTTACTCCTTGGTGCTTTGGGCATTGCTTGGTGCCTCGGCTATAGTTTCGTTTGTTTCACTTTTTTGTTCTTGGGTTTTCTGTATGGCAGCGGTCCCTAGGACTGCCCCAAGGTCCATATGGTCCAGGATGGAGGCAGGCAGGAGCATCATGGAGTTGTTCTGCCTGATGCCTTCATAGACCATATTCATGGAACGCAGTTGTAAGGCGACAGGGTCGTTTGCATAGACCTTTGATGCTTCGGTGAATTTCTTTGCGACATCCACCTCAGCTGCTCCCAGTATGATGCGTGACTCCTTCTCCCTTTCCGCCTGGGCTTGCTTGCTCAGCGAGTCTTCCAGCTCCTTGGGGATGATGATTTCGGTTATCTCCACCGAGAGGATGGTGACCCCCCAGGGGTTGGTCTTGGCATCAAGGTTCTGCTGTATCTCCTTGCCCAGCTCCTCGCGCTCGGAAAGCAGCGAGGAGAGCTTGTACTTTCCAATGGAGTCCCGTAGGGCTGTCTGTGCAGAGAGAATGACTGCCTCGGTATAGTTCTCCACCTCAAGGATAGCTCTCTTGGCATCCCAGATCATCCAGAACGCCAGTGCATCGACATGCACTGGTACGGTGTCCCGCGTCAGGGTCTTCTCTGCACTGAAATCGGTTGCTCGTATGCGCATGTCTATGAACTCGGCAATTCTGTCCACCAGAGGGATCAGGAACAGGAGACCTGAGCCGTGGACCTTCTTGAACCTTCCCATCCTCAGGACAATGACCTTGTCCCAGTGCTGAACCAGCTGGACCCCGCTTGCTACGAGCAACCCTACCGTTGCAAAGATTGCCAG
>CAZPOJ010000317.1:0-2496 GCA_964588005.1 uncultured Sphaerochaeta sp. | reverse complement strand
AGATGGGAAGCAGGACAAACGGCATGAAGTCACTATTTGTTAAAAACAGCCTAATTTTTTCCATCAGTTGTATACAATTTTGTCAAAATTGGAAATTTGTCGGGGTCGGCATAGCAAAAAACACCAAAAACACGAAAGGAATTACCGAATTATCCTGATTGTTGTCGTGTGCTTACCACTTTTATACTTTGCAATATCACTAAATACGGAGGACAATAGAAATGAAGCGTTTTGTATTGTTTCAAATCATGCTTGCATCCGCTCTTGTCGGTTTGTTCGCACAACCTATGCAGGAGCAAGTAAAGCTTGATGCGCGTGTAAAAAACACCATGTTCATTGATGGTCTACAATTCAAAGATCTCAACAGCAATGGGAAACTCGATGCGTATGAAGACTGGAGGCTATCCGCTACCGAGAGAAGTCAAGACCTCATCAATCAAATGACACTTGAGGAAAAGGCCGGAATGATGCTAATCGACACGCTTAACGCTGATTGGGGTGGAAAGGTCGGTGTCCAAGGCGATGATTATATCAACAATCAGTACATGCACCGGTTTATCTTCCGAAATACTGTGATAAACAATCCAGTTAAATCAGTTGGAAACAGCAGAAGCGGAGCTCAAGTAACCGCACGGGAAGCTGCTTTGTTCACCAATACCGTCCAAGAGATGAGTGAAGCAACACGCTTGGGTATTCCAGCACTATTCAAGTCAAATGCAAGAAATCATTATGATCATGATGCACGATTCGGTATCAACGTCTCTTCTGGATCATTTTCTACTTGGCCGAAGGAAGCAGGTCTCGCTGCAACCCGTGATATGGATCTCATTGCCTCTTTTGCAAAAGTTATGAGAGAAGAGTGGAATTCTATTGGTCTTAGAGGCATGTATGGATATATGGCCGATTTGGCTACGGAACCAAGATGGTACCGAATCCATGAGACATTTACAGAAGACGCTGACTTGAATGCCAATATTATGAAAACATTGATAAGCAATCTTCAAGGCTCTTCCATCACGAATGATTCAATTGTGCTAACGATGAAACATTTTCCTGGGGGCGGACCTCAGAGGCAGGGACTCGATCCTCATTATCCGTTCGGACGTGAGCAAGATTACCTCGGTGATGGATTTTCTGACCATTGGAAACCATTCAAGGCTGCGATCGACGCCGGGCTTACTTCGGTGATGCCGTATTACGGTATTCCAGTCGGTATGCAGGATGTCTATAAGCCGGCGGAAGACATTGTTTATAACGAAGAAGTGGGTGTCGGTATGGCTTTCAATAAAGGGATCCTTGAGGATTTGTTGAGAGGAGAGCTAGGCTTCGTTGGAAATGTCAATAGTGATACCGGTATCATTGGAAGCCGCGCATGGGGGCTGGAAGACTATACGGTACCGCAACAGATTGCAATCGCCATCAATGCTGGTACAGATGTACTTTCCGGATACCATGACACAAAAGTTGTACTTCAGGTTATCGGTAAAGATGCTGTGCTCTCCGAGAACAATGCACTTGCTCCAAAAGGTGTGAGTTTGGAGAGAGTTGACCAGGCATGTATGCGCCTGCTCATCGAGATGTTTGAAATGGGACTTTTTGAGAATCCTTATGTTGATCCCAGCCGGGCCGAAACAACAGTAGGCCGCGTAGATTATTCCAGAATGGCAATGGAGGCTCAACGTAAGTCGATAGTTTTATTGGAGAACAAAGGCATTCTTCCCTTGAAAGCAAATCAGAAGCTCTATGTATATGGGGCTAATGCCGAGGTTGCTGCCCAATATGGATTCACCGTCATTGATGGTAACAATAGGGAGCGTGCAGAAGGAGCCGATCTAGCGCTTATTCGTGTTTCAGTAGGCAATACGGTCGAAACAGTTCCCGGCGCTCAATATGTTGATGGCAGTAAAGTAACTACAATGTTCGGAGGAGCACTTCCAGAGGAAATTGACTTTCTTGCCTTCTCAGATATGGCAAAAGCCAAGAGCTGGAAAGTAACTCCTACTCTTGAAGAAATCCAAAGTGTGATGAAAACCGTAGGAAGTGAAAACACGGTATTAAGCATCAACTTCAGACAACCTTATGTTCTGGATGAGGCAAGTGGTCTGCTCAATAGTGGAGCAATATTGGCAACATTTGGAGTCAGTGACGCTGCATTGTTCGACATTCTGACTGGATCATACAAGCCAACCGGAAAACTTCCATTCGCATTAGCCAACAGCTCTGAAGCAATTGTCAGACAGTTGTCGGATATGCCGGGCTATGCGGAAGAAGATACACTCTATCCTTTCGGTTTTGGACTGACATATTAATACGTCTTTACCAGGAACATCATCGTAATCATTTATTTCTGAGGAACACCTTCTCACAAGGTGTTCCTCACTAGTATATATGCTCTGCAATGCGACGTATCAATGGCCTACTGATTAATTCTCGAAAATAAAAGGCTGTTTTTAACAAATAGTGACTTCATGCCGTTTGTCCTGCTTCCCATCTCAA
>CAZPOJ010000316.1:0-2497 GCA_964588005.1 uncultured Sphaerochaeta sp. | reverse complement strand
CAATAGGGGTTTTAGGGACAGGGGGGCAGACTCCTTTAGAAGCTCAAAGGCTTAAACGAAATGTCGCCCTTACTGCCCCTAATTATAACATATTCAAAAACCTAACTAATTATAGGTTAATTTATACGTAGGAGACATTATCAGTCATTGTATGGTTCTGCATTTGTGGTAGTGAAATCTATCCCTGCAAAACCAGGAGCGTTCATGCATCGTTTAAGAATCACTGTCCAAGCTCCATGCCATTTTTGAAAACAAAGCGTACATCTTCCTTGTTGTAAACCATGACATGGTCAACCAGAGAATACCACATCCCATCTGAGAACCCTGTCACCAAGGCATCAAGCTTTCTCAATTCCTTTATGAACAGTTCTGTTTTGGCTTTTTGATATTGCCTGTTCCGAACAGCCTCATCCAATGTGGCCACATGGTCATTACCCCTGATATATCGTTCAGAGAGCTGGGCGAACCTGGATTTATAGCTTGCCTGATCCACCGCAACTGAGGCGTTCTCAGCAGTGAGCTGTTCCATAAGCCTGACCACTTCGGCCCGTTCACTCCTCAATTGCAAAAGCTGTGTTTCCTCTTCTGCAATGCTGAATGCCTCATCCCTGATCTTCTCAAATTCCTGTAGGATATTGGGTTTATCGGTTATGAGTTTGTTCAGCATACTGACGAACAGGCGCTTGATCTCATCCTCAGAGAGATTAGGAGATTTGCATACCCAGATTCCGCCCCAAGTTATAGCATGTTTCTATAAAACCATCAAAAACAGCAAATCTAATGCTTGAAATGGTGGTTTTGGGGTATCTTTCCCAGTTGCAACATGCTACAATTCTGTAGCATGGAAAAACAAGAAGCCCTAAAGCTCTCAGAGCCGAAGATCGTAGATGTCTACAACAAGAAACAGGGGTACTGGTATGTCTACAAGGACCGTTCCTATTGGGACCCTGAAAAGAAGCAGACCAGGCACAAGCGGGAGATTGTCGGGAAAAGACTGGCCAAGGATGGGCCTGTCATCTACAACAACCGCTACAGGGGTGAGCATGTTGTGGAAGACATTGCAAAGCTTGAGGTTTCCTCAACCTCCTACATGGGAGAGACGCTTGTGCTTGATGCCATTGTCAGGGAGCTTGGGCTGATGAAGCATCTGAAGGCTGCCTTCGGCAAGGAGGATGCCCTGACAATAATCGGCATGGCCCAATATCTCATATGCACAAGAAGGGCACTTTCCTGGTGTGGGGACTGGGCACAGGGGCGCAACCCCAAGATAGAGCACCTGACTTCACAGGGCGTCTCAGATTTCCTGTGCTCGATTGGCAACGACAAGAGAAACACCTTCTATGGAACATGGATGCAGGCCAATAGGTGTGAGAAGGGATACTTCTGCTTTGATTCGACCAACATTGCCGCAATCAATACAGAGACCAATGCCCTGATAGAATATGGATATGCCCACGGGCATATCTCCCTGCCCCAGGCCAACCTTGCAATCCTTGCCCGCCAGGACACCATGACCCCCATATTTTCCCTTGTCTACAACGGTTCACGCCATGACAGCCCAACTGTGGAGAACCTTTTGGATGCCCTGCAGAAGCTTGACCTGGAGAGGATCTGCATCATCCTCGACAAGGGATACTACAGCGAAACGAACCTGCAACTCTTTCACAAGAAAAGATATGACTACATCATATGCGTACCAAGGAGGGTCATTTGGCAGTATGAGGTCATCGATTCGCTGAGGGACCGGCTGTACACCCTTGAGGCAAGGACAGAGGTCCTTGACTCTGATGGGAATGTGCAGGTGATCCAATGCCTTGCCAAGCCAATGATACGAAATGGCCGCCGATGCTACCTGCATGTAGTGTACAACCCTGAGGCAAGGGCCGAGGCGGAGAAGCATTTCATAGAGCTGCTGGCCCAATGCAAAAGGGAGCTGGAAGATGATGAAAGGGTGGAATCCCACAAGGACCTCTATGACCAATTCTTTGAGGTAAAGGAGACACCCGTAAGGGGCAGGAGGGTCTTGGAACGGGGAGCCAGCATTGCAGAGTTCCAGAAGAGGTACTCTGGATACTGGTGTCTGCTGACAAACCGAAAGAGGTCCAAGGAAGAGATATATGAGGCCTACAAGCAACGGAACTCTGTGGAGATATTCTATGACGTATTCAAGAACGACCTTAACGGCGATCGTGTGACAATGCACAAGGTTGAATCCTATGAGGGCAAGATGTTTGTGACATTCATCGCCCTTGCCATTTTGAACAGGCTGAAAGGCAAACTGGCAGAACTCAGGAAGGGCAACAAGACCCTGGGAAGGCTGAAGACCTATGCACAGCTGCTGTTCAGGATGAGCACCCTTTCCAAGGTATCCTTCAAGGGGAAATACAAGCCAATCTACAGCACACCCTCAAAGTTACAGGGGGAGGTAATCGACACTTTCAGGCTGAATTGGCCCGTCAAATAGGGAGCATGTTACAACTTGGGGCGGAATTTGGGT
>CAZPOJ010000315.1:0-2511 GCA_964588005.1 uncultured Sphaerochaeta sp. | reverse complement strand
CATCACCAGGAACGATACGTCCGTGAACGTCGTTGGTGTGCACGATAAACAGGTCGAACTCCGTGGCACCGTCATCGTTCTTCACGATTTCAGTTACGCCATACGGATACTCGGTGGTACCCACTGCAACCTTAGCAGGAACTACTACTTCAACCTCTACCACCTTCTCCTTTTCAGGATCAGGTGTAGGTGTTGGAGCTGGAGCTGGGGCAGGTGCCTCAACAGTTACCGCTTCAGGTACAATTACTTCTTCCTTGACAACAGGAGCAGGATAGTGCTTGGAAAGGAATACCGTGAACACATCACTTAGCAAGGCTCCTTCGGTCAGGACGTTGCCAAACATTGTGTATCCGTCTCCACCAGCTGCCATCAAGTTAGTAGTAGCTACCTTGTAAGTAGCACTCTTATCAATGGCCTTGCCGTTGAGCAGGACTCTCAAGATACGCTTGCCAGGAGCACCAAAGCGGTTGTACACAACCTGCAAGTCAGTCTGGGAGAAAGCATCGCTGCCTTCAGGGAGCTTGCTGTAGCCATGCTCAAGAGCAGCATACACATCAGAACCCTTAATCTCACTGACTGTGAGGGTGCTATCCACTGGGAATACTGTAACGACATCCCCAACAGTAACATCTCCTGCATCAATTGAAGCTCTAATATCACCACCAGTTATGATCGTGAAGTCAGCGCCACTTTCAGCTGTCAAGGCCTGAGTGATCAACCTGGTGAGGTTGGTCGGCTTGGTGAGCACATTCTCGCGTGCTCCATCAAGGGTCTCAGGAATACGAGCTACAAGAACAATCTCTTCCACTACAGGAGCAGGAACTTCTGCCTTGACTACAGGGAGAGGATAGTGCTTGGAAAGGAATTCCATGAACACATCGCTGAGCAAGGAGCCCTCAGTCAGGACTCTGCCAAACATTGAGTATCCGTCTCCACCGGCTGCCATAAAGTCGTTAGTAGCTACCTTGTATGTAGCATTCTTATCGATGGCCTTACCGTTGAGCAGGACTCTCAAGATACGTTTGCCAGGAGCGGCGAAACGGTTGTAAACAACCTGCAGGTCAGTCTGGGAGAAAGCGCCATTGGTGGCAGGGAGCTTGCTGTAGCCATGCTCGAGAGCGGCATACACTTCAGAACCCTTAATCTCACATACTGTGATGATGTTCGTGAATGGGAGCACTGTAATGACATCCCCGACAGTTACATCACCTGCCTGCATTGAAGCTCTGATTCCACCGCCATTGGTGATGGTGAAGTCAGCCCCACTCTCTGCTGTCATTGCCTGAGTGATCAGCCTGGAAAGGTTGGTCGGCTTAGTGCGCACATTTTCACGTGCTCCATCAAGCATTTCAGGAATTTGAGCGATGACCACATTCATCTTCTCACTGAGTTTAGCCGTCATGGTTCCGATATATTCGGAGACCTGAGGATCATCAGGGATACTGGTGAATCCGTAAGAGCGAGCAAGCTCGGACTCTGCAGGATTGAGGACATCTTTAGCAGGGATCAACATCGGATAGAGTGCAGTCACCTCGCCATTCTTGACGTGGAGCTGGACCAGACCGACATTCTTCAAATACTCTCCTGTTGAAACGATCATAGTGTCGCCAACCTTCTTTCCCTGGGGAAGGACTGTGTGGCTGTGACCGTCTATAAAGAGATCGATACCCTTGACGTTGTTGATGATCAGATCACTGGTGATTCCGGAAGCTCCATCATAATCCAGACCGATGTGACCAAGGACGACGACGTAGTCAACCATGGTGTGAGCCATATCAACAGCTGCCTGAGCATTCTCAATAAGGATATCATTTATGAACGTGACACCTTCGACATTCTTGGGATGGGTCTTTGTTGCGGTATCAGGAGTAGTCAGACCGACGACTGCAATTTTGAAGCCGTTGAAATCATACACCTGGTAAGGCTGGAACAAGAGGTATCCATCTTCATCAAGAACGTTAGCGCTTATGACCTTGATATCAGTATAGTCATGGGCAAGCCTTGCGATTTCAAGAAGACGGTCTACACCGTAGTTGAAGTCGTGGTTACCTGGGGCTATTGCATCAAGACCGATCATATCGAGGATGACACCTACGGTCTCACCTTCGAACATATTAGCAAGGTTGGTACCATGCAACGTATCGCCGGCATCCAGGTAGAGGATGTTGTCGGTTATTTCACGACCCATCTTCAACATGGTAGCAAGCTTTGCATAACCCATTCCGCCATCACCAGGAACGATACGTCCGTGAACGTCGTTGGTGTGCACGATAAACAGGTCAAACTCCTTGGCACCGTCATCGTTCTTCACGATTTCAGTTACGCCATAAGGATACTCTATTGCAGGTTTTACAACCTTGGCAGGAACTACAGGCACAACCTCAGCTACCTTTACAGGAGCAGGTTCGGGAACTACAGGCTCCTCAACTGCTACAACCTCGGCAACCTTCACAGGTACCTTGACCGGGACTGCTGCCTTGACGACGGGAGTAGCACCAATAAGGGCAACTA
>CAZPOJ010000314.1:0-2528 GCA_964588005.1 uncultured Sphaerochaeta sp. | reverse complement strand
TACTTCTACAGCTTAGTGGGAGAGGAAGAAACCCCATCAAGAATCAAATATCGTAGTGATGGACATACCATTATCATGAGTCGGCTGGGTGGTCAAAACGAGTCAGATGCTTCCGCCATTTTTGGCACTACATTTTTTAGCCTAACTGTTAATGGAGATTCCTTATCATTCGATGATAAGGAAGTTGCTGAGTTGGCTAATGGTTGGAGTGTAGTACAATCTTTTGATTTTGGAATAAAAGAGCGGGGTGAGTATGTATTGGTAGGAAAGACAACAGGTGGAGTGGACCGTACCGACACCGTCACTCTCGTCATCGAATAGGAGTATCTTTAGATGGTCTTCCCAGCTCTTGCTGATAGGCCTTGTTCAATGGTGGGGGTTTATCCCCGCATTCCCGCCTGAAAGGTATCGAGATCCAAGGTGCCTGCGAGAATCCTCTCGTAGGTAGCTTGGACCTCCTTCTCGTCAAGCAGGGCTAGAAATCCTTTGGTTCCCAAAAACGAGCGGACAAACTCATTGGCAGGGTGGAGGACCAGCTCCTTTTTTGTCCCAGCCTGTTCAATACGGCCCTCATTGAGCAGGACTGTACGAGTACCGAGCATCAAGGCCTCATGGATATCGTGGGTGACAAACAGGATGGTCTGTTGGTATTGTTCATGGATTCGTTTCAATTCGATCTGCAGAAGGGCCCTGGTGCGTTCATCCACTGCTCCAAAGGGTTCATCCATCAGGATAATGTCAGGGTTTGCAGCGAGGGCCCTTGCAACACCGACGCGTTGCTTTTGTCCTCCGCTGAGCTGACGAGGATAGCGGTGGAGAAACTCCTCGGGAAGTCCTACTACGTCGATGAGTTCCCTGGCTCGGCTTTTCCTCTTGGTTTCAGACTCGCCTTCAAGGCCCAGGACATAGCTTATGTTCTCCCATATCTTCATGTGAGGAAACAGGCCTATCTGCTGGATGACGTACCCTATGTTGCGTCTCAACTCTACGATATCCCACTCGCTGAAAGGTTTACCCTTGATCCTGAGATAGCCTGTATCGAAGCCGATGATGCCATTGATCATCTTAAGCAAGGTGGTCTTCCCGCACCCACTCTCCCCAAGCAAGGTGATGAACTCCCCTTCCTCGATGGTAAGGTTGAGGTTCTTGATGACCGCCTCATTTTTCGTATAGGCCTTGCTAATATTCTCAAACTCTATGATAGGTTGCATCAGAGCAGTCCCCTGGCCGTGAGGAAGGCCTTTGCCACTGCCTTGGGATCTTGTTTTTCCCCCTCCACCTGATAGTTCATCCTAATCATATCCTCATTGGAGATTTGTTGGGTCAGTTTTTCCAATACTGGTGCGAGTTGTGGATACTTGTCCAGTGTCTGCTGGCGTACCAGCGTAGCTGCGTAGTAGGAGGTGAAGTAGTTTCTGTCATCTATAAGGGCGACTATCTTTTCATCATTGAGTTGAGCGTCTGTGGAGAATACTGAGATGACATCAACTTGATCGCTTGCCAAGGCTTGATACCTCAGCCCGATATCGATCTCCTTGATGCTTTTAAACTGTAAACCATAGGTTTTAACCAGATTCTTAAATCCATCATCACGTTCGAGGAAGTCCGGGTTGGCAGCAAAGACTAAAGCTCCCTGAGCTTTGCTCAGGTCTGATATGGTCGTAAGGCCATAGGTGTCTGCAACCTTTTTGCTGACTGCAAGGGTATAGGTGTTGTTGAACCCGTATAAGCCCGACCAGTGAACCTGATACTCCTTGGCATAGGCATCCTTTACCTGTTCGTACAACAGACCAGGGTCGCTGATAGGCTCCCCCTTCAAGACGAACAACCATCCGGTTCCTGTGTACTCGGCATACAGGTCAATATCCCCTGCAAGAAGGGCGGGATGGATGTTGGATGTTCCCCCTCCTATGCCCAGGGTCTGCTTGACGGTGAGGTCGGTCTCCTCTTCAATGAGAAGGGTCAATATATGTGCAAGGATATACTGCTCGGTGACAGGCTTGCTTGCAATGGTGATGGTATTCACCTCTTTTTTGCATCCGATGGTAAAGGATACGAGAAAGGCTATGAGTACTACTACGAGCACAAGTGATGATTTACGCATGGTGTTCTCCCAAATATCTGGTTCTGATTTTTCTTTCTACAATTTCCAGGATCAAGTCCGTTATTATGGCGAATAACGCAATGAGCAAGCTGCCTGCAAGGGTCATTTCAGGAAAGTTTGTTGAAATACCCCGCCAAATAGCCCTTCCCAGTCCCCCTGCCCCAATAAAGGAGGCGATGCCTCCCATAGCTATGGTCATGACGACCATGGTCCTGAAGCCACTGAATATGACAGGTATGGCCAAGGGGAGCTGTATGGTAAAGAGCAGTTGCCATGGGGTGGTCCCCATGCCCACTGCTGCTTCAATCACTTCGGCTTCCACCTCACTGAGTCCTGTATAGGTACTGCGTATCATGGGAAGAAGGCCGTAGAGTACGATCGCAATGATGGCACTCTTCAGCCCTATGCCGGTAAACAGGACAAG
>CAZPOJ010000313.1:0-2547 GCA_964588005.1 uncultured Sphaerochaeta sp. | reverse complement strand
ACAAGGCAACGAAGGTCAAGATGACCCTCCTCGGCTTGCTGTTCTCGGGTGTACTATCACCCGTATTATACTTTGGATTCACCTTACTCGGTACACCAGTGGCAATGGTGCTGTATTGGGTTGTCATATTCATTGTACAGAAGTACTTGGATATGAAAGCAATCAGACCTATTGTTAAAAGCATCATACAAAAGAAGATGGAGAAACTATAAAGAAAAGCCCCTTGATTGGGGCCTTTCTTTTACTCGGGTTTCACGTATGTCTTGATGTAGTAGGCGTTCTCCCTACCTTGGTGTTGCTCCCACTTCTCAATCGTGGTGGTCAAATCCACTTGGTTGATACCAAGCTGTCTGATTGCTTCCACGAGGTCATCATCGGGTATCTCACCTAGGACAGGTCTTGTCGGGGGCGGGTCGAAGTCCGTGAACAGAACCTTGTTGGTGGCGGTGGTAACCGGTGTGGTACAGCTAACGAGTATTGAAATCAGCAATATGGTCATTGATAGTGTGAATAATTTCCTTCGCATCCTTGCCCTCCTTTATCTCGTCCTTTTGTTCCTCTTCCTTCTGGTGGATTCCCTTCTCTACCACAACTTTCTCTACGAGTGCCTCACTCTTGGCTTCCTCGATGTTCTTCTCTTCCTCGAGCACCTTTAGCTTGGTCTCTTGTTTCTTGACCTTCTTCTGCAAATGCTTGATGAATAGCGTCACCACTAGGACAATCACGCCTCCTATGGCTGTCAATATTTCAATCATCGTCACCTCCAAAGTCAAACCAAAGCTGACCAGTTTCATCGATAATCATTTACTACCTCCTTGAATGCGTCAAACGAATTAACTACTACCGCAGTACCTCCTGCACGCCGAATACGCTCTATTTGCGCCATCTGGATATCACTTACACGACCTTTCCCATCCGGTCTCTTGAGTTCCACTGCAACGAAGTGCCCGTTGACGCACATCAGTATATCCGGCACACCGCTTGCTTGCACAGCGGAACCAACCACTTTCAAAACCCAAACCTCCGGCAGGCTCTTCACCCACCGGAGGCATTCTTTCTGTAATTCACCTTCGAGCTTAGAG
The DNA here is from genome assembly GCA_964588005.1 of uncultured Sphaerochaeta sp. GTDB lineage: Bacteria > Spirochaetota > Spirochaetia > Sphaerochaetales > Sphaerochaetaceae > Sphaerochaeta. The sequence continues at coordinate 1,465 of CAZPOJ010000313.1, read as the reverse complement.
GTCGTCATCTTCCTCTACTTCCTCGTCCTCGATTAACTCGATAATGTATTTGATGTTGGCGAATGTGCCACCCTTCTTGCCCTCATTGTGCTTAATCATGGCCTTGAAGGTCTTGTTCAAGAACAGCCCTTCCAAGTCATCGGGTGAAATCTCAGTGCCTTCCTCGACAGTGCCACCCAATGCGACATCACAACGCTTGCCAAGGATGTCGACAGCCACAGGATGGTCGAACTTCAACTGCTCTCTGAGTGTTGCCCCATTGTCTGCGCTGTACATGAACTCCACAAGGGAAGGCCTGCCACTCGGTAGGAGCTTCACGCTTGTCACTGTGAGAATCTGTTCACCTTCTGGAACCAACTGATAACCGCTTTTCTTGATGATAATGTTCATACTACTTTTCTCCTTTCTTCCTGAGCGTATAGGTTACGCTCTTCTTCGTATATTGTTCATACAGTCCGTCTTTCTTCAATGCGGATGTATCCACAGAACTTCTCTCACTCTTGGTCAGAGTCCAGTTCCCTACCTCAACCTTCGTGGAGTCCTCAGCCATTCCCTCACTGAGTGTCCGCTTGAGAGCGTCCTTGAGGGCCTTGATTTCAGTCTCCAACGTATCCAATCCATGCTTCTCCCTCAGGGAAGTAAGCTCCGCCTCTTTGGTGTCCAAGAGCGTAATCATCGAACCAAGGGAAGTATCCTCGTCCTCGTCCGGCTTCTCGGTCTTGAGGGCCTTGATGATGGTCTCATCTGCCTTGTGGTCAATCTCGGGGGAGATTCCGGTCGTCACATATGACTCCCACCACTGCTCGGCATAGGCCATCAACTCAGAGATAGTAGTGGGTTCACCATCGAACATCACTGTCGCTGTCTCTGTGTCGAAAGTATACAACCTTACGTTCTCTCCGTCAACAGGAACAAAGCGGTCGGGGTGCATATAATCCTCGTCCTCAAGGAAAGCACCGATTACGAATGTTCTCTTTGCACCCTCAAGGTGTCCGTACTGCAACGCCTGCACCAACTTCTCATCGGGAACACCGTCACCCCAATCCTGTGCACGTCCGGTAGTCTTTATCTCGATGATTGCGACAGTCTCGTTGTTGATGTTGACGACTTTTGCGTCCCACATGCCACCGAATACCTTGCTCTGTCCCTTGTAGAAATCGTACTGCCTCTTGACCTCGGGCCACATGTTGCCGTAGAACTCAGCAGGACTCTTGACTCCGTTGCCGAACTGCTCCTTGGCCCAATCAATGAGGATAGGCTCAATCTCGTTTCCTGCCTTGGTGTATTTGTTCTCAGTGAACGGTTCCTTGTACACCCTACAGATTTCACACCATACAGCAAACGGACTCTTCCACGGATTCAATCCGAGTGCGGCTCCAAGCCGAGTGGCGGTCATCTTCAATGGTCGCTTCTGAGGTTCATCCAAAACAACTCTTGTTCTCTCTTTATTAAATCTCCAGTTCAT
>CAZPOJ010000312.1:0-2553 GCA_964588005.1 uncultured Sphaerochaeta sp. | reverse complement strand
TTGTATCCGTTTGGCACAAAACCGTAGATTATTGAGATAATGTTTGCATAAAGCTCCTGTTCTGTACTCGGGTAGGAGGTAAAGCCGATGCCCTCTCTCATCACAGTCTGTATCTCATCGTCCAAGAGGAACTTCACCAGATCAAACATTCCTAAGGTGAATACTGCATCCATGTTGTCGGGATTCAGTGCCACGGCCTCAGTCAATAAATTGTAGAGATATTTTGTATTTATGACTGGGGCTTTTTCAGATAACATGGTTTCGATCAGCATCCTGGCTTCACTGAACTTTGCCCCTGCACTGCCTTTTAACTCCTCAGTGCTGACCACACTGGCGAATTCAACAGTAGCGGAATCGGAGACACCTCCGTCGGTGACAACACAGGTGAGGGAATAGGTCTTGGATTCATCAATCAAGAGCGTCAGAGTAGAAGATGTTTCGTTGGGGAGAACTTTTCCATTTTGATACCATTGGTAGATATCAGGAGTAGAAATACCAGATACGGTAAGGGTAACTGTGGACCCAACCGTTACATAGCGTGCATTTCCAATTCCCGTAATGGATAGATCCAATACACCGAAATTTGGATTTTGAATTTCTACGTTCAAGCCTCCAACGCTAAGGGGGAAATCAAAGGAAGCATTGGTTTCTCCATCAGCAAGCACCTGTACGACTTCTGTCCTACCATCAGAATACACATTGTTCTTATCTTCAAAAGTAACAGCAACGCGATAGTTTCCTTCGCTAAGGGTGATTTGTCCTGAGGCAGAGGCTGCCGTATCCGATTTAATCATCGTAATATTATTGCCAGTATCCTGTGAAAGAACATGACCGACAGTAACTGTTATGGTTACGTCGTCTTTTTTCACTAATTCGTCAGTCCATGTAGTATTGACCTTGAGAATACCCGACTCCCCGGCTCTCACCAAGGTAATCTGAACTGTCTTGGTCTTACCTGATTCCACCAAGACGCTTGTTGTACCTGTTGCAACCTTTTCGTCTGCTACATTAAACCCATCTACGGCAACGTTCCAAGTTCCTGGCAACAGGTCAGGAAATTGTGCTGTAGGATTATCTTTATCTATGGTTTTAGTATGGGTGTAGCTGGTGTCCGATTGAAACGTCAGGGTAATTGTGTACGTTTCGATTTCTCCTACCAAATCTGCAGAAGAGCCCATTGGAGCACCCCTAGACGGCAAGGTAATAGATATATCACCAAAAGGAATATTTTGGCCATCCTGTTTACAACCAGTAAATACAGAGATTATGATCAACAATGTCAGCAATACTATCCCAGCAACAGTAAAATGTTTTCTAATACTCATGGCACTCTCCTTGAGACTCCTAGACTACTACAGCATCTTTTGTCTGCAGAAATTATTTCATTCAGTAATAGCTAAAGTGAATTTATCAAAATAGATATATTTATCTACATGTACTATGCAAATGATCGTGTGCTTTCCAAGAGAAAGAGGGTTTTCGACAGTGTTCACTGATAAGGAACTTGCTGATTCATCATCCATCAGCACCCCGTCCAAGTACCATACATACATATCAGCCTGTATATCCGCTACAATTGTTGCCGGCTCACCTTGGAGAAGTGGTCCAGAATATTCACTGGAGAGCGTGAGAGTTGTTGGCTGGGTATCATCAATGGTTATTTCTATGATAAGTGCCCCAGGGGCCTCATAGGGGGATAATAACAAAGGCCCTATATCATCGAGCATGCCTTGACGATCAATATAGATTTCTACTGATTGTGGGGAGTGCTTGGCAAATCTAAATATTAGAGTAGATTCATCTGAGGATTTTGCAGTCACCTCAAACAAAGTGTCCGTTTCTGTGACTGTCATTTGATAGGTTGAATCTAGAGCTGCAAAGTCATACAGTGCATCGCCTGCATGATAGATGATAATATTTTCAGAGGTAATTCTTACAATGTACTCTGGATTAGTTGATGAATTTCCCCATTGCTTCTGTAACCAGAGAGGCGGATGAGAGTATTCAAGTAGCTCTACAGGCGGAGGCTCCACAACTAACGGCGGAGTTTCTTCACAACCAAACAAGATCAGAGTTGATAGTACTATGAAGACCATACCCAGGTTTTTCATAAGACCTCATTTTGAAAATATTTCTATTCTCCTATTTATATTCAATCCAATTCTATGGAATGTCAAGAAAATAAAGTATATTTTTATCTATATTAATGTCTTTTTATCAAAAATGATGCATTCATAAATTCTCTATATTTCTCTCTAATTGGTTATTTCTATGGCATTAGGGAAACAGAAGCATATAGCAAGTATGGCTATAAATATTGATTATTCTTGAACTTATGAATAGTACGGGTACCTTCTTAGTTCTGATAAATCCCTGTTGTTCTTATGTAGTAAGTGCTGCAATATCCTCAGGGAAGGGAATAGCCAACAGCAAGTAAAAAAATACCTCCAATAGGCATGCCTCTTTGTAGAAAACTTATCATAGTCTAGAATTCGAAGACTTCACTGCTAAATCTGGACAGATACGGCTAGAGTTCGACCAAAAGAGTATAAA
>CAZPOJ010000311.1:0-2579 GCA_964588005.1 uncultured Sphaerochaeta sp. | reverse complement strand
TGACTCTCATCAATTACACAACAGATGTCCTTCTTCTCAATTTCCCGCAATACGGAGAACTTCTCATGCAAGGCCTTCTTGCCGTCCCCCCTGTAGAAATATCCCCTGCACCCTAATTGCTCGAGCAGCTTGTTGTACATCCACCTCGGTGTCAGCTGCGAATCCGAGATATAGAGGAACTCTGTCTTTCGGGGGTTCAGCGAATACCTGAGCTTCCTGAGGACTGTGCTTTTCCCACATCCTGAAGGTGCTGTCAGCACACAGAACATCCTTTCCTCAACAGCAATCCTAAGCCTTGTGAGCGTCTCGGTGAACATCTCGTTCTCAAGCATGTGTTCTTCAGGTATCGAATTGGAAAACGGTGTCGCTTTCATTCCAAATGCATCCTCAAATATCATTTTGCTTCCTCCTTCACCTGTCTCAGCCTGCTGTATATCGACACTTGTGCAGGTTCCTTGTCATCAGACTCTGGATTTGGGGGAAAATCAAAGACCATCTGGGCATCAGGGTGGTTTTTGTGGTACTCCTTCTCAATGCCGTCTATGTATCTTGATGTGTCCGTGGCGATGACCGCCTTGTAGTCGGCCTTGACCCTGTTCTCGTAATCGATGTCTTCCCCTATATTCTGGAGGTCGGCAGTGCAGGTATCGAAGCCGGGACACTCAATCTTGACTTTTGCAAGCTCGTTCCTGTCGATGACAAGGGAAACATCCCGCCCAATCAGGTTTGGATTCGAGACCTCATATAGCCTCCCCTCGAATGAGACCGTACCTCCGCTGGAAACCTTGCGCTTCATCCTTTCAAGGAAGGCATACTCAATCTCTTCCTGGGGAACCATCTTCAGATGCCGCGTATCGTTTATGAATGACTCGTGGGGTGTCTTGAGCTTCAGCCCAGCATGCGGGTGCTTGTGGTAATACTCCTCCTGCCATGCAAGATAACTTGCATTCAGCCGTTCAAGAGTGTTGAATCTCTTGAGTGATACTTCATTTATATACTTATCCAATAAGGCGTTATAAGCTTCAATCTTACCCTTTGCCTGCGGGGAATAGGGACGGCAATACCGTACCTTCACCCCCAGTGAGGAGGCACACATCTTGAAGTCATAAGCTCGGTACTGCGAGCCATTGTCAATGACTATGGCGTCGGGTTTGCCGCACATGAGCAGGGCCATCTTGAAGGAGTCCTTGACGGTGGCAGCCGTCATTTCCGGATAGAATCTCCCAAATACTATGTACCTCGTCGCATCATCGATCCAACCTATCCAGAACATTTGCTTGGGACTTCCGTTCGGGCCGACAGGAAGATATGGCCCGTACTTGATGTCGCCTTGGAGAAGCATCATCCTATGCTCCTTCTGGTATCTCCTGACAGAGACGAGGCTCGGAGTCTTCACATACAGCATCATCTGCCTCTTTGAATATCCGGTCTGCTGCAACCTGCGCTGTAGGGTGCTGCGCTTTATTTCACCTATTTTAACGAAATTCTCGGAAACCAGGATGAAGATGATGTCCTCGATGCTCCTGCTCGGCAGTTCCCTCCTCAGGATGATGGCCTGGGCGACGATATCGTCTGAAATCGTCTTCAGGTCATCCCTTTTTCTCTCGGAAGCCACCAATCCCGGCAGCTTGTCCTTTCTGAACCTTTCGACATATCGCCCGATTGTGCGATAAGACAGCCCTGACTGTGTGGCGATCTTTTTTTGTAGTTCGACACGGTCGGCAGTGCTTAGTTTTTCGTCCAGCAGTGATGCTATAAGCTGTACCTTATCCGCTGCTTTGTAATATTTCCCGTTTTCATGGCTCATTTTCAGCCTCCATGACAAGAGGATAGCATTCAGGCTGAGGACAGGTACCCATAACTAGGGGGGCATTTTCCCTTGTTGAAATACACATAGGTATATATGATTTTGCTCAGCCAGTTGGAGGCAGTCCATTGCCGGAAGACAGGTTTCGAATCCGGATCCTGATCCGGATCAGACTCAAACTCCTCTTCTGTGCTTTCCTCTGGGGGATATGTTTCCTTAAGTTCCGAGAGCAACGGGGCAAATCCGCACGATTCATCGAGAGGGGTATCCTGTCTCAGTATCAGCTCAAAATCCTGTTCCACGTTCTCATTCCACTGCAACCATTGTCTCTGGGTCGCATATTCGGCAGCACAGGCATCTCTTGGGCATCCAGCGAGTATTGTCCTGGCAATGACAGCCGCCAGGAACCTCTTGTACGGAAGGAGGAACGATGGGAGTACCCTATGCTTCCTATTGCATGATATGCACTTGACAATGATTATCAGAAACAGAAGGTCCGTCCCATCTTCCAAGTATCCATGCCTTCTTGCCTTATCCCAGCTTTGGACTGGGCCGTGGCAATGAGGGCATTTCAACTCCTCGTTGCTCTCTACCGAAAAACCTGACGGTTGACCGATTTCCCACGAACTTCATCTAGTACCCATTTGCAAATAACGGAACATTGCTGTAAGATTATCATAGTTTTTACTAGTGGGGGCCTTGAGATTTTCCAGTCTATACAGGGCCCTCAATTTTTCTCCTTAATCAAAATATGCTATAAACTTTACAACAG
>CAZPOJ010000310.1:0-2580 GCA_964588005.1 uncultured Sphaerochaeta sp. | reverse complement strand
TTATACCGGTACCTGCGTTCCCCTGCCAAAAGAAGCCAATCATCAACACTATGCAGGGCATTCATTGCCTTCAGATCCAATACAAGCACGCCAGCCTGTAGATAGGGATCATCGTCCTCCATGTTCAGAACTTCACGCATGTATGTCACCAGGGAGGGGTCATCCATTCTTTGGCCAGGTATTTCAGGATCGAGGGCAGCGCCTATAGCGCACCCTTTCAAGTCAATGGCAAACAAATCAGCTATGTCAGAGAGGATGACCGTATCACAATCGAGGTATACCACCTTCGCATACTCAGGGAGGATGGCCCCAATGAGGAACCTATAGTACGTCTCCAGACTGATATGATCTGTTGTATTCTTCTGGAGTTTTCGCCCAGAAAGCATGGCAGTGGGGTTATAAAACCGTAAGGAGACATTGGAAAACCGCCTTGCCATCAGAAGCAGTCGGGATTTTGAATCCTCAGAGAGATTCGACTCCAACACAACAATATCGTATATGTTTTCAGGGTGTATATGCTCTAGCATCGATCGGAGGCAGACACCCAGGAAAGGGGCAAAATGTTCATTGGAAGCAAAGACAACAGGAATGGCATCCTGTTGTACAGCTTTGAGAAATAACGGTGTACCAGTCTCTTCAAACATAACCGTCGGTAGGGCTTGCACCTTCTTGGAAGTATCCTGCCTTATGTGCATCACAAAGAGCTCAGTCACCATATGACCAAGCTCCTCTAGGGCCAAAACCTCTTGCTTACTATACAAAGAGATATCCTTACCAGCAAGAAAGCCATCATAGAGACCGAATAACAGCGAGCAATACTCAGCAAAGAGTTCCCCCTTCATGACAAACAATGAGGAAGCCCGGTACAGGCTTCCTGCACCATATGCATCGACAAGAGGTTCGTACTGGGGACAGGTGTTTACAAGGAGGGAAAGAAAGTCCAGCCTATCCTCTTTCCTTAGTCCTCTGATGTTCTTTTGCCTATCGTGAACGCTAGCAAAAGAAGGAGTACCCTTCTTTACATTTTGGGTAACGGATACCAAGAGGTCAAACCCTTCTAGTGCATGGTGTATCTTCTTCGTATCATCAAGGCCATATGTGGATAGGGTTGCCCTGCTCATATGAGACTCCCTCATATGACCTGAATCACTGTCCTTGTGCTCTTTCCCTGAAAAGTCGAGATACTCCCCGGCTGTACAAAAGCCAATATAGTCAGACCCACTCTTTTTCCAGACTGCATGAAGAGCTGAGAAGATTCCATACGGTGAAGAAGAGCCTTCCTTCTGCACTGCAGGAGAGAATACCTCAGAGGGAGGAAATATATCATGAGGCGTTCCAACAACTATAATTTCTACTGATGCCATCAAAACTCTCTACTTTTTCTTTAATTTCGCATTTCGACCCTTATAGTACCATCATTCGAACCCTTTCGAAACTACTATCAGAGGGCAAAGAGGTGAATACTACAGATTTAGACTGGTTTGCGTACAATCACGATGAATTCTGGAACAAAGAACCAAGTCTTCGTCAAATACGCAGGTGGTCATCATAGCGATCGCTCAGAACCCTTCTGCAAAAGGAATCTTTTTGCTTCAGTATCTTCGATCCCCGGGTGATCTTGCAAAGCGAAATCCCATGATTGGCGGCTATCTCACGCTGGGGAATGCCTCGGTAGAGATCTTTCATCAAGTTCCAACGCAAGGCAAAATCCTTTTGCTCGCTGGCGGTGAACACTTCCTCAAAAAGCTTACGCATCTGCTTCTCATCTGTTGTATTTGCAAAGAGTTTGATCAAGTCATCCAAATCACCATCCATTGTAGCTACCCTCCTATGAGTTCATCCGTAATACTACAGAGAGAAACGACAGCGGTCAAGCAAAGTCATTGACCATGAAATTGGGCAAAGAAGCATATGCCACACTCTTTCCCTTCAAGTTCCACTATAGCCTCTTTACATGTCATCATTTTTTCCTCGCCCAGCAGATCTTCCCTTCATGTGCTGAATACTCCCTTTTCTCTGTATTGCTCTTGTTCCCCTCCACTTCCCTCTGTAGCCAAAAAGAAGCGCTTAGCGTATCATGTGAGAAACTGGTATGCTCCTATGAACCATAGAAACCTACACTACAGAAATACCTCCAAGGAGAGAACCTCATGAAATACACCCCCTTCTTTGAAACACAACTATCCCAGATAGCGTTGGGATGCGACCACTACGGTGCGGCAATTGCTGAAAAGATTGCCCTGGCACAGCTGGATATATTCTTTGAACAGGGAGGGAACCTCCTCGACACTGCCCATATCTATGGCCAGGACAAGGAGGGAGGACCCTCTAGTAGTGAGCAAGTCCTTGGAAAATGGCTACGCTCGAACAGGAACCGCAAAGAGATGGTCGTCGCTACAAAAGGCTGCCATCCCTATAAGGACGACATGAGCCGGGGTAGGATCACGTACAAGGATATGATGGGGGACATCCAACGAAGCCTGGACCAACTGCAGAGTGACAGCGTCGACATCTGGTTCTTCCACCGTGACGACCCCAGCATGGGAACAGACGAGATCATCGATATGGGAAATATCCTTG
>CAZPOJ010000309.1:0-2586 GCA_964588005.1 uncultured Sphaerochaeta sp. | reverse complement strand
ACTAGGAAAATGTTATTCTTGAGTCTGATGATGAAAAGGGTCTTCAAGTAAAATCACTATACCTGCTATACACGTTTCATGTGCTATCGGTATGAGTGTTCATACCCAACAACTCAAAATCCATGAGAATAAAAATACATGCAAATTCTCCTACCCTGATGCATTGTAATTGCCAAGGATATTTGATAGTACTATATAACTGTTAGCGTCGGCTAATAAATATACTTATACATAGGTGGTACTACACTTTGGCAATATCAAGAACTCCAGTCCTCAAACGATGCAACTATCTCGGAATAGATCCCTTGGTGCTTGGCTATACCCACAAACCAAGTATCCGAAGACAAACAACCAAGCGAAGGCGTAAACAGAGTGAATACGCGCGCCAACTCATTGAAAAACAGAAACTTCGCTTTATTTATGGCGTACTGGAAAAACAGTTCAAGCTAATCTACGGACGAGCTGAAAGAAAGAGTGGCAATACCGGTGAAAACCTCATTGTCCTTCTTGAACAACGCTTCGATAACATCGTCTACCGCTTGGGCCTCGCCGCCACTCGCAAAGAAAGCCGCCAAAGGATCAACCATGGCCATCTCAGGTTAAACGGAAGGCGAGTCGATATCCCTTCAGTCACGGTAAAAGTCGGTGATGTCATCACAGTCGACGATAAGGCCAGACAGGCCCTTACCTTGCGTAAGCTCTCTCAAAACAGAAGCATACCATCATGGTTACAGTTCGACGAGGTGAAGTTTGAGGCAACGGTTGTCGCACTCCCTTCACGAAACGATATTGACTATGAGGTTACTGAATCGGCTGTTGTTGAGCTCTACTCGAAGTAAAGAAGGACTCCTCGCTTCATACCAATTCTCCATTGCACGCTGAGCTCATGATTAAAGACTACTCAGTATCCTCTTCAAACATGAGCCACGTGCAGGATTATGCAGATTTCCTCCACATTGCCGGAGGACTCGCTTCGCTATAGCATTCCACATGACAAAGAGAATTTAAGGGGAAATTGATTCGTCAGAGCTGTAATCTGTCATTAACGATCCAAGAAGCAATATCCTGCAGCACTTGCGGGTCTATCGTTGTCGCGATAGAAGCATACTCCTCAGGAGATCCTGTCATCGCAGGTTGGAAGAGATGGTTCAGCCCTTCATAGACCTTCGTCGTATAGCGGGTATTCCCCCCAGAAAGCAATGCGGCCTCGATGGCAGGAACATGGAGGAGAGCAGACACCTGAGTGTCCTTCGTCCCATTGAGAATCATCACAGGTATATCAAGCTGTTGCAGGTAGGTGGCAGGATTAAGGACAAGAAAAGTCATGTACCAAGGGGAGAACAGTGCACCAATCTGTGCTTTTCCTGCATCGGAGGGCAAGCCCAAAGACACCAACGTCTGCAAGACTGAAGCCTTGCGTTCTTCCAAGGTTAGGCTTTCGTCCAAGACAGTGGCGTAGATGGCCATATTTGTGCTCACGGCTTGGGCGATTACCTCTTCAGGTGCCTGTTGGGCCCTGAGAATTGCTGCAGTCTGATCTTCGAGCACTTCCATGCCGGTGACTCCAGGACCGGCCATAAGAACCAGAAAATCCAAGTCATTATTTCTTTGGGCCACGATCGGACCAATGATGGCACCTTCACTATGCCCTATCACTCCAATACTGGATGCATCCACATAGCTCAAGGTCTTGAGGTAGGCAACAGCAGACTCTGCGTCGTCTGCGAAATCCAGTGTAGTGGCAGCACTTGCATCCCCTCCCGATTCAGCGAACCCACGATCATCGTAGCGCAAGACCACTATTCCTGAACGGGTGAGGGCATCGGCCAGCACCAAAAATGGTCTATGGCCCGCCAATTCCTCATCACGGTTCTGGGCCCCAGAACCACTGATCAGGACAACAGAAGGAAAAGGGCCCTCCCCAACAGGTCTTGTAATGGTCCCTGCAAGCAGGAAGCCCTCGGGTTTTTGGGTGAACACAATCTCTTCAGAAATATAAGGGTACGGTTTTTCAGGGTCTTGTGGCCGGATATCTTCCTTGGGCTCGCCCAGAGTGAGAATAAGAGGGAGCGATTGTCCCAACTGGACAAAGGTTCCCACGATTTGCTCTCTCTCTGCATCATAGGTTCCGCTAAAGGATGCCTGCAAGGCTTCCATTCCTATGCTAAGAAAAGTATCTTCCTGTCGGATTGACGATACTGGCATATCTCTGACACCTTGTGTCGGAATCTGCAACAGTGCCTCATACTCCCCTTCGTCTGTTACGGTTACAGTGAACCCTATACTAAGAGAGGCTGTGGAACTTATCGCTAAAGTCCCTTCCCAATAGCCAGAAACATCCCTAGGCTCTTCTATTTCACCCAATGCTAGAGCTTCCCTTGGTGTAGGGGAATCGGATTGTTCCATCTTCGTACCAGCACATCCTGTCATCAGAATGGTCAGAAGACCAACTAATAAGAGTAGATAATTTTTCATAGGGTTTCTCCAAACATACAATATACTACACTCCACACAAATATGATTTCAAGTCTCATTGTCACTACTGTCCGGTTAACTTTTTTTGAGAGGCTGTTAACTAACTTAAAC
>CAZPOJ010000308.1:0-2589 GCA_964588005.1 uncultured Sphaerochaeta sp. | reverse complement strand
TTGGATAGAGATTCTTAATCCACAAGACGCCCAACAGACCCCAAAAAAAAGAATACAAGAGATTAATGCGCCCATGTATATTAAAAACCATATTGCTGTAATCCCAGGAACGTGACCCGAACAATAGCTCTTGAACCCAAGAACTGGCATATTCTACCAGAGAGCCAATGATCATCCCCCCAATAAAGGAAACGGAAACGCTGCGATTTCTGTATCGATAAAGAGAGACAGTCAAGGCCAAGGCCCCTGCTCCATACACCAAATTGAAAGGTCCGTAGACTAGCCCTGCCCTACTTTCAATATACCCATTCCTTGCCAGACACCAAACCATCTCGATTATAACACCAATAAAACTTCCTATAAAACATACTAAGAGCATTTTATAGATATTCAAACCTTGGGCAAAATGATTTAATTCTATTTCTTTTAAATCTATAGTAGCATTGGCTGGCGCTGAAATAAGTCTATTATCTACTCTTTCTTGCTTGACATCCAGGCGACGTCCACTGAGCTCATCCTCCATCTTATACACTTCCCTGGCTGACTTGGATAAATTCCCGGATGTTCTTTTCAAGGACTCCGCCTTCAGTTTTGCCTCTTCCTCCAAGTCTTCTTCCAAGAGTCTGGGATAGTATTCTTCTAGTCCCTCTTTGAGACGTTCTACTGAAAGTAAAAGTTCTGTACTAACTTCTTCAATGGCTACTATGAGCTTATCGGTTTCTTCTTTTTCTTCTTCCATGACTATCCTCATACACATCTCTGCTTTGGAGAGGTTTTCAACTATACCTTACTGAACCTAACTATCTCCTGGATATGTTTCCAGGGTCATTTTTTATCTAAAGTAAGGTAACCATACCTACACAGAAAACTCCATCGAGTGCCAACCTAAGGGTAGCCGCACGTGCCTTCTTTGCTCCCTAGCTTATTTCATCAAGCTAGGGACTCTTCTTTGGTTTGGTAGCTTTGCCTATGCCTTGTAGTTGTATATGGGTTTGATGATATCAACAACCTCGACTGTGTCGCCGATAGTATGTAGGATTTCTGCTATAGGCTTATACGCCGAGGGACTTTCATCTATGGTACCCTTATGGACCGAGCTGGAATAAATACCCTTCATGGCATCCTTGAAAGGCCCGAGTTTCAACTGCTTCTTTGCTTCTGTTCGACTTAAGACCCTTCCTGCCCCATGGGGAGCCGAGAAGTTCCAGTCCTTGTTGCCCTTGCCCACCGCAAGAATCGAGCCATCGCGCATATTGATGGGTATCAACAGCCTCTCCCCCTCATATGCGGAGACAGCGCCCTTACGAATGATGTTATCCTTGAAGTTGATATAGTTGTGAATAGTCTGGAAATAGGGAAATTCATGCAAGTTTCTTTGTAACAGGTTGCTGAGGATGATATCGGCCATTACCTCCCTGCTCAAACTAGCGTATTCCTGACAGATTTTCATATCGTTGAGGTATGCATCCCTAAACTTCCCCGTCACGTAGCAAAGGTCTCGAGGGTAGTTGGCTTTCAGGCCTTTGTACTCCATCTCCAATACATGCAGGGCGGCTTTTATATGCTTTGCCCTTCCCTCTTCGGTGTAGGTACGTATGATTTCATCCTTTCGGGTAAAATATTCCTCCTTACCACTGCACAACGCGATGGCGAGCTCTTGATAGTGCCTTGCCACTTGCGTCCCTAAGTTTCTGCTGCCGGAATGAATGACCAGATAGGTGTTTTCTCGGCTGTCCACGCCCACCTCAATAAAGTGGTTGCCCCCACCTAGGGTGCCTATGCTTCGCTCCAACCGTTCCATATTCTTCAAATCCTTGAGCATACGGAGATCCTTCAAGCGATTGAAGGTGACCACGCTCTTTGTATGGGTATCTCTTCCTGAGGGGATGCTGCGGTTGATGATCTTGTCGAGTTTAGGGAGGTTGAGCTCTATCTTCCCAAGCTCAACGGTGAGCATTCCACACCCGATATCGACTCCAACAATATTTGGGATTACTTTATCACCCATATCAGCGGTAAAGCCGATCACGCACCCCATGCCTTGATGCACATCTGGCATGATCCTTACCGTTGAACCTTCCAGAAAGTCCTGATCCAACAGCGTTTTTATTTGTTCTCTCGCCCCATCTTCCAAATCTTTCGCAAAGACTTTCGCTGAGCCGTATCTTCCTTGTACTATCACAGAATCTCCTTATTTCATGGATGGTGGCGCTACACTTCCTTGCTTTGAAACGGATACGACAGGTATCCTAAGCTAGCTCCTAGGTACAAAGATACCTACTTTATTGGAAAAAATCAACTCGAGTATTCATTTATCTCTTTCTTATAAAGTAACTTATACCATTTCCTTGTTCTTTATTCCCCTGATGTTCGATCGCTTTCTCCTCAGATAAGCAAGCTCTTTTACATGCCTTATCAGGAATCCAGAGAACCCCTGGAACTATAGGGAGACTGGCTGGAATAATATTGGTTTGGGTTCTATTGCTTCGCTACTCTCCTCTATCGCAGACTAACAAATGGTGCCATTTCCTGATGCGACAAAGAGAATCTAGCTACTTACCAGTAATTTTAGTAACAAATTCCTTATAA
>CAZPOJ010000307.1:0-2592 GCA_964588005.1 uncultured Sphaerochaeta sp. | reverse complement strand
CACCAATATCCTTATTGCTCTTTGCTATGCAGGGATTGTCATGGATGATCCCAATCAGGGTCTGGATGTGGTTCAGTTTTTTGCTAAGATTTTTGAATGGATTCGCCATCCCAGTATGATCGTTAATCACCTGCTGAAATTGAGAATTAGCAGGGTATTACCGGACAAGACTTTTTTGGCTATCAAGTATCGTATGAGCAATGGAACTAAACTTCACTTAGATGCTCCAAAAACCTATAATGAAAAACTACAATGGCAAAAGATTCATGACCGTAATCCTCTTTATCCTACGTTGACGGATAAGTATGCTGTAAGGGATTTCATAGCAGATACGATTGGTGACTCATATGTGGTTCCACTTATAGGAATCTATAACAAGGTTGCTGATATTGATATTGCCTCCCTTCCTCCTTCGTTTGTTCTTAAACCTACTCACACTTCAGGGGATGTGCTGTTCTGTAAGGATAAAGCTACGTTTGATTGGGAAAAGGCCACGAGGATTATGAACAGTTGGCTTACTAGCAACTATTACTGGTATGACCGGGAATGGCCCTATAAGGAGATCAAGCCAAGGATTATCTGCGAAGAGATGATACAGACGCCCGATGGCAATCCTCCCCGTGACTATAAGATATTCTGTTTTGATGGAGATCCTAAGATGGCCTTTGTTGCATCTGATAGAAGTAATGGTACTAAATTTGACTTCTTCGATATTGCATGGGAACGCCTTCCTCTAAAGCAACATTACCCAAATAGCACCTATGAAATACCCAAGCCATCACAGTGGGAAGAGATGCTCGAGATTGCAAAAAAACTATCAGCTGGTTTACCTCAGGTCCGTGTGGACTTGTATATCGATGCAGAAGAACAGATATTGTTTGGGGAACTGACGTTTTTCCATTTTTCTGGATTTGAACCCTTTGAGCCCGCTTCATACGATGAACTCTTGGGTAGCTGGGTACAGCTTCCCAAGGTAAACTGAGAGTAATGTGAAAAATACACAAAAAAACAGTTCAGCTAACAAAAGAATTGCAATAGTTATTACAGGACTTACCCGTGGAGGGGCAGAGCGAGTTACCTCATTTTTGAGTAACTATTTTAGTGAATCTGGCAGGGAAGTCTTCCTTATTTCACTTACTACAGGGGAGCATGCCTATGCTCTCTCTGATTCCATACGCGTTATAGAGCTTGATGCCTCCCATATATCGAATACTCTTTCCCGATACCTTTTTATGATAAGAAACCTAAGGAAAATCATTAAAGACATCAAGCCCAGCGTGGTTTTGGGTATGATGTCCTATTCGGGCTCATTGGCTGCTGTGGCTTCTCTAGGATTGAAAATACCCTTTCTCATTTCTGAGCGTAATGATCCCAATACATCCACTTCGTTTACAGAAAATGAGAAGAAGGTCATCTCCTTTATACATCGTCATTGTGTAACAAGGGCAATTTTTCAGACTGAGAGTGCACGATCATATTACTTTTCTAAAGATGATGACCGTGGTGTAATCATTGCTAATCCCCTCTATCTTGAGCAGATGCCCCCTCCTAACAGGGCTTTGAATCGAAGCCACCGTATAGTCAGTGCCGGAAGGCTCAATGATCAGAAAAACTATGCGCTCTTACTTGATGCATTTGCCCAAGTGTATGCTCACTATCCCAAATACACGTTGACTATCTATGGTGAAGGGGAAGAGAGAGCCTCCCTTGAAAAGCAGAGGGAGCAGTTAGGGCTTGAAGGTGCTGTTTTTTTACCTGGACTTGAAAAGGATATGTTTTCAAGACTTCAAGAGGCTGAACTCTTTGTAATGTCTTCAAACTTTGAGGGCATGCCCAATGCTCTTATTGAGGCGATGGCAATGGGCCTGCCTTGTATAACCACCGACTATAGTGAAGGTCGCGGTACTGTAATTACTGATAAAGATAATGGGCTAGTAGTCCCTCGACAAGAGAGTAAAGCCCTGTCTGATGCAATAGTTTGGTGTATTGAGCATCCTGATGATTCTGAGCAGTTTGGATTGAATGCTGCCAAGATACGAGAGCAGTTAGATAGCAAATTGGTTTGTAAACGTTGGCTAGATACCATCGAAGAAGCTGAAAGCAACTATTATAGTCGTTAATGTTGTTCTCTGCAGGGTGTCATGATAGAGTTGTCTCGTTTGATCGGATGAAACTGCTACTGGTGTGGAGAGCGAAAAATGGGTTCTTTTTTGTACAATATATCTATCTATCCCCTTGAGATGTTCGTGGAGTTTGTCTACGTATTTTTCGAAAATGGGTTTGAAAATGCAGGTATTGCTATAGCTGCAATAAGTTTAGTTGTTAGTATTTTGACCCTGCCCCTGTATACTATTGCCGAGTCCCTACAGAAAAAAGAACGAGATATCCGAATTCGGTTACAACCAGGTGTCGCTAGGATTAAGAGCGCATTCAAAGGCGATGAGCAATATATGATGCTCTCCACTTTCTACAGGCAGAACAATTATCATCCAGCCTATGCCTTGCGTAGTTCCATTAGTCTTATTATTCAGGTTCCTTTTTTTATAGCTGCCTATCACTTTCTCTCCAACCTTGAGCAGTTGCAAGGTCAGA
>CAZPOJ010000306.1:0-2592 GCA_964588005.1 uncultured Sphaerochaeta sp. | reverse complement strand
GTGTCAGTCACGCCAAATACACGGTACCAACAAAGATGCTGATATGAGAGCATAGGAACACGATATTCCTATGCCGGTAGCTAGAGAAAGGAGAAAAAGGACCTATGCTTTTGGGTTTACATCCAGAATGTTACGTTTCCGCGGGTTTTTCTTTATCAGCCCATTCAAGATCGGAAGGTTTGAGCTTCCAGGGTAGAAGACTCTCCCAGAGCTTGGTGTTGTCGCTGTCATAACCCCTTGCATTGGTAATCCTGGCCCCTTCGGTAAAGACCTTCTGCAGGTATGCTCCAGGGTTGAGATCATTGAGCTGGGCGCTCCTAATCAGCGAAAAGAGGATGCATCCGCTCTTTGCACCTTCGAGGCTGCCGAAGTAATACCAGCTGTCGGCCCCCTTCTTCAAATCCTTGAAAGATCTCTCAGAGAGATTGTTCCCAGGGGTGAGGTCTTCACATTCTAGATAGTTTGGAAGGATCTCCATTGCATTTTTGGCATAGTTGGTAAAACGGCGATATAGATCGGAATAGGGGAGCAATACGTCGTTGTCGAGCTTTGCCTTCTCGCAAAGTTTGTCGTTTATCTGTTTGACTAGGGGCATGACCCGACCTTTCCTTTCTGAGAGGAACTTGGCGGTATCGATCTGTTTGCTGTCGAGCTTTGCCCTGAGGTCGCGTTCTATCTCGAACATGTCGTTGAAGAAGCCGACTATCTCATTGGCCGTGACAATGTGTCCCCCATATGTATTGGTGGTCTCGACCGCCTTGCGCCGTATGTGGCAGGCACAGGATACGAGTATTATGGAAGGGTCTACCCCCGGGTGGTTGTTCCTTTTTGCAATGGCCTCATAGGTGGCATACATGTCGCTCTGCAAATACCCCTTGAAGCCATCGCTGAGTCTGAAGGCCACCTCGTTGGTCCTCTCGGGGCCTATATCATATACGGCCGCCGACAGGTCCCTGCTTTTTCGGTTCCGCACCCATATGTAGCTTTTTTGTCTGTCCTTCACACCCACTACTGTCATCGTCGTTTCGTCCATCTGCAAATTGGGGCCTGCCATCAGGTGGCTCTCGATGAGCCTTACCAGTGGTTCGACTATCCCGGTTGCCTTCAGCTGCCACCGGCTCATCGCCTGTCTGCTGAGATTCAGCCCTGCAGCAGCCCAGCGCTTTTCTTGTAGCGCATACGATACCCTGTATACGAACTTATCCTCGAAGAGGGCAGCCAGGAATCCTTCGCCGACCATTGTCTTCTGCAAGAGCCTGTCGGGCATCGGGTCGTAGGCAACTGCACCGGATTCTTTCGATGCGCTACCGTATTTGCTCCGGTCTATCACATATACAACAAAACTCGCAGGCTTGTAGTCGAAGTACTGGATCTGGTCGACACCGATTTTTCTGTAGTTGTCACCGCAGATTTTCTTTATCTCTTCTTCGCTGAGGTGTTCTGTCTCGGCATACTTGACCTCTACACCAGGAATATCCTTGAGGGAGCGTTTCGGGGGAGAAGGCTTTTTCTTGGACTTCTTTGGTTGTTGCACCCTCAGGGGCAGGAAAGCATCTTTTTCAAAATCGGCACCAAGAGCCTCTGCAGCAGCCGCGATATCCCCGGCCTCGTCAAGCTCTGCATTCTCTTTGGAAAACGTCTTCGGGTCAACATTCCTAATATCGTCGCTATGGCGTGAAAACTGTTTGACAAGCGCAGAATATATCCTTTCCGACAGAGACTTGAGGGCGGCGGCAAAAGCTACCAGCTGCTGATCGGAGGATGCCAGCTTTTCGGACATAGCCTTCAGCTCGGCCTGATCCTTCTGGCGGTCCCCCTGGGCTTTGGATAAAGCCCTCTTGAGGTTTTCAATTTCTCGTTTATCAGCCTCTTTCTCGCGAAGCAGCTGTTTGGCATCAATGCTTTTCATAGTGGGTAAAGCATACCAAAAAACAAGAGGCTTGGCAAGGTAAAACATGAATTAATTATATATAATAAAACAAATTAGGTCCTCTCAGAGCGTCCTGGGTGGCCTTTCCCAGGAGCTCTTGCATGCTGTGCGGGGGCTCCTGTTGGGAGCCCCAAGAACAGCTCCAGGGGCCGGTATTAACTGCTAAAGGGCAAGTTTGAGCATCGCTCCAGACCGGAAAAAGTCTATCCCGTCGATCAGCATGAGAAGTTCCCCTTCCTTGATTTTCATGGCCTCGGAGTCAGTATCTGGCCAAGGAAATCGCTTTCCACTAGTTTCTCGAGCCAGCAACCAGAATCCCCCTCCATCAAAAAACACCATCTTCAAGCGCCTGCGCCCCTTGTTGCAAAACACGTACAGGCTCCCGTTGTCAGGCTTCATGTTCTGTTCAATCATGATCATGGATATGAGCGAGGAAAGTCCTTTCCTGCCATCTGTGGCACCCGGGCGTATCCATATCTCGGATGGTTTGGCTATTTCCCTGCTGTATTCCCCGTTGCTGCCGACAAACACCCCTGCGTTGTTATCACTGTTAAGAGACTTGCTATAGTTGATCCTATGTGCTGAACCCATTGTTATCCTCCGGGTCCTATAGTCCTTTATTCTCCTAAGCTACGTAACCGTGTACTTGGCGTGACTGACAC
>CAZPOJ010000305.1:0-2606 GCA_964588005.1 uncultured Sphaerochaeta sp. | reverse complement strand
CTTTTTGCAAAGGGCCTGACTACGAAAAGCAGTGTGGACAACGCTAGGTTTGCTGTCGGACAGGATGATTATGAGAAAGCTCTCACCCTGTTGAAGGGCCTGGTCCTAGAGAATTCTATCCGCAGCCTGCAGATCCAAGGGAGATAGCAACGATGAACGAACATGATAAAGAACAAGAGCGCGAAATGAGTACAGAAAGCCAGGTTCGCAGCCAACTCAAGAAGAAGATGCGCAACCAGAGAATTAAGCGAATAGTGACCTGGGTACTGGTAATAGCCCTGGTTGTTGCAGGATTCCAGTTGTACTCCTTCTATAAGACCAATGGGTATTTCCCTTGGGCTGAGGCCAAGACATCTGTTTCTACCGTCAAGGAAGTCGAGGTGAAGGTCTATGAGAACTCCTTTACCACTACCATCGACCTTTCAGGGTATGTGGAGCCCTATGACATTCAGAATGTCATCCTGAGGTCCACAGGAACAGTCACCGATGTATTTGTCTCTGAAGGTGATGCAGTCAAGAAGGGCGATGCCCTCATCGCCATCGACAACACCAACCAACTCTATGAGGTGGCAAGCATTGAAGCTGAGATAGAAAAAGCTAAGCTCAGTGGCAGTCTTCGTGAACTTGAACTTTTGCAGCTCAGGCTCAAGAGTGCTACCAACAAGCTGGACTACACGCAAGCATATGCCAACTTCGATGGGGTGATCGCCTCGGTGAAGGTCAGCAAAGGGGACTACTTCGATGCTGGAACTTCAGCAATGACCCTTATCGACCGTTCCAAACTCAAGGCTACTGTGGAGATAGATGAAATTGACATGCAGCACATCAAGATTGGTCAGACTGCAGACTTGATCTTTGATTCCTATACCGGAGGTTCTCTTGTAGGGGAGGTCACCTACATCCCCATGCTCGGTAAGTATACCAGCCAGGGTATCGGTGTCATGGAGGTGGAGATCACCATTGATAATCCACCAGCCTCAGTAGCCCCTGGCTATACCTTTGAAGGGACCATTACCAGTGAAGGGGAGACAGTGCTTACCCTTCTGCCACAAAATGCCATTACTGTCAGCCGTGGTGGGGTGAGCACCGTTATCAAGAAACTTGCTGATGGTACTACCAAAAGTGTTGTCGTTACGGTTAAATACTTGGGTGAAGGCATCAGCCAACTACTTACAGGAGATTTGAAGGTCGGCGATACCCTCATAGTTCGTCGTACCGATACCACTGTCTCTGCCTTTGCAGCGATGACCAGTGGTGGCACCACGCCTCCTGCTGGCACCACTCCCCCTAGTGGTGGTGGCGGTGGTGGTGGCATGGGAAGGATGCTATAAGTGATGGCTAACAGTGTAATCAGACTACAGAATATTAAACGGTATTACATGGTGGGCGAATTTATTGTAAAAGCCCTCGATGGGGTTAGTGTGGATATCAGGAAAGGTGAGTTCACCTCCATCATGGGGCCATCGGGAAGTGGGAAATCCACCATGATGAACCTCATAGGGTGTTTGGATACCCCTACCAGCGGCCTCATCGATATAGATGGGGAAAATACCGCCGGCCTCAATGAGACCGAACTGGCCTATATCCGAAACCGCAAGGTGGGCTTTGTCTTTCAGCAGTTCAACCTGCTGGGAAAGATGACCGCCCTGGAGAATGTCATCACCCCGCTTTTGTATGCAGGGGTATCGGTGAGGGAACGAAAGAGCCGTGCCATTGAAGCCTTGGAACGGGTAGGGCTCTCAGACCGTATGAACCACCGCCCCAATGAGCTTTCAGGCGGGCAGAAGCAACGAGTTGCCATCGCCCGCGCCCTGGTCAACAATCCTACCATCCTGCTTGCCGACGAGCCCACAGGGGCTCTCGATTCCAAGACAGGAAACCAGATCATGGAACTTTTTGAAGAGCTCAACAGTGAAGGGCGAACGGTAATCCTTGTTACCCACGACCGCGAATTGGGGATGCGCAGCTTGCGCCAGATCCGCCTTCGCGACGGAAAGCTGGAGGCTTAATATGATTTTAGAGAATATCAAGCTTGCCTTTGGTGCCATGAGGGGAAGCAAGATGAGAACCCTGCTCTCCCTGCTGGGCATCATCATCGGTGTGGGATCGGTCGTAGCCATCCTCACCATAGGTGACAGTGCCTCCAAAAGCATCACCGACAGCATCTCTGTCGGGGGCCTGGACATGGTCACCATCTATCCTGCAGTGGGACAGCGATCGACCGGGACCTTTACCGAAGAGTTCGGAGACACCTTGATGCGCGATGTCGAGGGCATCGAGAGGGTGCTTCCCCAAAACTCAAGTGGAGCCACCGTTCGCAACAACCAGCAGAGTATGAATGCAACTGTTACCGGTGTCCTCTCAAGCTATGGTAGTGCTCTCAACCTGGAGTATACCGAAGGGGAGTTCTTCTCCTCCTTGGACAACATCAATCGCCGCCAGGTGGTGGTGTTGGGTTCCTCGATAGCTGAAGAGCTGTTTCCGCAGGGCACTGCTCTTGGAGGATATGTGAGCGTGTTCCGCAACCAAGCGAAAAGTTACCTGGTTGTCGGGGTACTTGAACCAAAGGATGCCACCTTCAACATCTCCTACGACAACAGCATCTT
>CAZPOJ010000304.1:0-2638 GCA_964588005.1 uncultured Sphaerochaeta sp. | reverse complement strand
AAGACAAGCGTATGCGCACTACAGCCACCTCTCCTGATTCTACAATCGACTGGGAAAGCTCTTAGCGATCCCAGCTCTTTGTGAGGCTGTAGAACGCATCACTGCCCTTTATGGTGAAGGTACCCTTGCGAACCTCTTCAGAGCTAGGTCTCTTTGCAAGGGAGCAGATGCCTTGGCTGCAGAGGATCTTTTTGGTGAATCTGCTGAAGGCTTCTATGAAAGCTTCACCTTCAGGATAGACCTGGGATATGGGATAGGGGAACAGCTTGAGCATCTCGATAGCATAGCTACGTACAGCAACCGCTTCCCTTCCTTTATAGAACAGGATCCAGAAGAAGGAGTTCATCAGGGTGTAGGCAATACCGAAGTCAAAGTAGTCATCGAACATCCCCTCGATATACTCCGTCAAGCCGTATGCATCGATAGCATCGCTGTGTGCTTCTCCTACAAGGAGGGAGAACAGCTTCTGGGTATCTGGGCCATCATCATAGTCAAAGAGCATCGCCGTCTCCAGGCCATCATGAAACTGGGTCAGCATCTTTGGAGGAGGAACCGGCCAATCTGTCAGTTCATAGGTTTTGTCCTCAGCGCTTACCTCATAGGAAGGCACGTTCCTATCGTAGGCCTCTTGTAGGCTCTGGACGATTTCCTCTACCTCATCCAACGCCATCCCTGACTTCTTGCTGTACGCCTCAGCATCAAATGCCAGCCCTGCGTTGAGTGTGTTCCCGTACTCCGCCAACAAGGCATCTAGCCTTTGCTTCTCTTCCGGGGATATTTCGTCTTCGTCATCTTCATCATCTGCATCCATAATCTCCTTGAACGTGTCCCAAGGAAGGGTGAGGTGTGTGCGTGTCAAAAATATATACAAAGGCATCGCTATGGCAATATCCGGCTCTTCATCCAGATCGAGATCTGGATAGGCACGGATGAGAAGGGCTTTATAGATTGCATACGAAACCTTGAACCTGGTGTAGAGTGCCATGAGGCCTGTCTTCTCATCCCGGTAGATGATGGCGTTCATCATGGGAAAATCAGTTCCCAACAGATTGCCATTAGGGACATCCATCATACTTGCATCAGGCTCTTCTAAGGTGTAGCTGATCTGAGAATCAGCGGTTCTGACCTTCCAAGCGCCTCCCAGGCGCTTGATGTCAAACTCCTGTAGGGTGAACTCTGTCCACGTATACACAAAGTCATGGTCGCCATGAATCATCGTTGGAATTTTAGATATCATATCGAGTTCGAAGAAGTCGCTGTAGTGATTGGTGATTACTGTTTGTAAATCTTCCTCAGCTTCAAACAACGAGCAGTAGAACATGAGATCTTCCACGGACAAGGAGTAGTGACGCAGGATGCCTGCAGTCTGCAGGCACTCCCCATTGGGCAACAACAAGCAGAGGTACTGCTTATTGCGGGAAGTAGCACTCTTTTGTAGAGAGGCAAGCCCAGGGGAGTAGAGCAGGTGCTCCTCTCCCCTGACCAGGTCCTTTATGGTAAAAAAGTCATCTTCAAGTTTTTCCCTGATGACAAAGTAGGACCAAAACCCAGGATTATCCTTCCAGAAGGTAAGGACCTGCCTTGCCTTCTCGGTCAGATAGATATCCTTGCGGTTGAGCATCTGCTGCATAGCCTTGGGATCGATCAACATCTGAGCACTGATGTAGTTGCCGGCAGTCGTATCCCCATACCCTGGGGGATAGGTACTGCTCTGATTGAGGGTGAGAAGCTTATTGATAGACTTCTTGAGCCGTTGTTGTTTGCTTCCCCACAGCATAAAATGCGATCCTAGGGCAGCAAAGCCCTGATTAAACGTCTTGCAAGTCTCTTTGATAGTTGTATAGTCCATGCCGCTATTCTAGCGAAGATAGTCCAACCTTGAAAAGGCAGAACAGGCCAAAAGAAGGGAAAAGCAACAAACTATATCGTGAGATTGGCTTGATTCCTGAAACACGCGGACACCTAGAGGACTCATCAGCGTATGGTAGGAGCACGATGGTTTTCATACACCCCTTGTGGCATACTATGCATACGCAATCGGGAGGGAGTATGCCGATACCAAAGACAGCTAAAGGCTTATCAAGCCAGATTACCAGGATCCGTTCCCATCTTTCAGCCTTCAAACGGGAGTATGGCTTCATTGATGATGGGGGAGGGGATAGGTACTACCTGTTCAATCTCTACTTCCTCCTCGGTGACAATCGCAGGTCATCTGAGTATATACGTTGGTTTCAAAAACAGTTTCCCGATGACAGTGGAGAGCCTTCAGCCCTGCTCTGTTGGGCCTTGATCATGCACAGGATGGGCAAGAAGGGGGAGCATATGCTTGGACGGGCGATGCTGTCCAACATCTACCTTATCCCCTACGTGCTTGGGGAGAAGGTTGAACGAGTAGCGATGTGGCACTCATCCAACTGGGAAGAGCCGGATTACATGGAGGAAATACCACAGAGGGTGCTTGCTGCCATCACAGACGAGGACAAGGCTTGGATACGGGAGACCTATCACTCAGAGCTTTTTCAGAGCATCCTCAAACGACATACTACGATTAAACACTCTTTAGAGAGCTTACAGCGAGGTGAGGAGCGAAGTGCCCTGGTAAAGGAGTTGTATAGTCTTGAGGATTGGATTGAGTGAT
>CAZPOJ010000303.1:0-2640 GCA_964588005.1 uncultured Sphaerochaeta sp. | reverse complement strand
GATACCCATCTTGATGACAACTCCTATTACTCCTTGCTTGTGACTTTGATAAGGAGAGTTGCTTTGATGATGCTAGGGGGTATGTGAGCATCTGTTTGGAGCTAGGGTTACCTGCTTTATCAGAGGTATCCTGTTCGGGTAATGGAGAGGATGTCTGGATCTTCTTCTCTGAGACTGTGAAGTAAGAGAGTTGGGTGCAAGGATTATCAACTGTACCTATGATCGTATACGACACCTGTCGCTATCCAGCTATGATTGTTTCTTTTCCAATCAGGAGGGTTTGGGAACCTGATAGCCCTTATTCTGCAGAGGGTTCCTAGAAACAAAGGCTATAGCGCCTTTGTTGATGATAGGCGGAATGCCTATACGGATCAGTGGGTGGTGCTCAAGGATGTAGGCAGAATGGATACTGAGCAGGTACGGGCTTTGTTAGAGAAGACCAGAGGTGATGAGGCCCCACTGGGAAGAGAGACATGTGTTGTATCTGAGAGCATAAGCCTAGGAAGAATAAATAAGAGAGGGGATGATCAGGGGCTTAGCTGTATGCTTCCTTTCCAATATACCTTGGTTGTTGCCAATAATATCTTCATAGGGAAGAGCAAGCTTCCCCACCAGGTGTTGAACTGTCTTATCTGGTTGGCAACCAAGGGAACCTGGAGTTATATAAGGGGCAGGCTATGCGCTCTCTGTCTGGGACAAGCCAAGGTTTATATTGTGTGTGGGTAATCAGGAGAAGTACAGAGGACTTCCCAGAGGATGCCTAGAGGCTGCAGAACAGCTTCTAGGGGATAATGGGTAACACATGTTCACATGAAGGGAGGAGAGGCTGTGGTGAAGCATTTTGAGGGGAAGGTCTTCCCCTACGCCCCTGTCGGCTAGTCACCTCCCCTGGTTCTGCTGCCCTACGGTACGCAGGGGGATGTGGCCGATGCGGGGCTACCCTATCAGAGAGGGGCTATTCAACGTCATATTGGAGGACTAGACGATGAGAATAGGGTGTAAAGAGGCCGGTTGAAACTCATTTTAACCCTTCTTGAATTTTTTGTTGCCAGGCCAATACTATGGCTTTGTTACCCTTAGCGGCCTCGTGAATGATTGGTTTCAATGCATCAGTTTCAGCTTTATGTGTTCCGATATACCCAGAACGGATTAAACCAAGCATATCAGCTTCACGGAGATAGGTTCCATCCAAGGTATTGTAACTAAGACGAATTCCACCTCTTGGACCTTTAGCCTCAGGAGCAGCAAGAAGTTGTTTTAGATGATCAAGAGAGACAAAAAATGATTGATGAGTATCGGATACAATCTTTCTTTTCACAAATTTGAAGAAAAATGGATTTCGGCTTAGCCTATAATCGCTCAAGGAGCCATTAAATCCAAGAAGTTTCATACGGGCTATTTCATCACGTAACTGCTGGTTAGGACGAAAGAGCCAATCACTGACATCATCATCTTGTTTATTTTCTTCTAGCATTTTGTACTGAACCATAACGATGTTGCCCCGGGTTTCGTTGATATAGATTAAGTCAACACCGAGCATCTTCTCCAAAGGCAGTTTATTGGCTGTATAAATCACCAATTTTTCGTCACGTTTCTGAAATACAGCCCGCCCTGTCACGTCAGCAGAGATTTTATCGAAGCCTGGCAACCGTGATGCTTCAAAAGTCACAACATTATCTTCAAATAGATAAGCTCCTATGGAATCTAGCCCTGATGTTTTACCACTCTTCAAGACAACTTGTGCCGGAATGTCATTCCCTCGAATCCCAAAAGCAGCCAATGCTAACTGAATGGCGTCTTCTTGAGCCCAAGACTTATCCGATACCTGTCTCAACGGAGATAAAAGGGAATGAGCTGTATCTAGTGCTGATTGATTTATAGGATTTGTTGCCAAGACTTTGACAATGTATTCACTTAGCTTTGACGATAGAACGTTGACATCTCCAACGTCGGGCAAGCGTTCAACTAAAAAGTGTTTCATCTGTGGGTCAATTACCAGTTCCTCGATTTTCTGTAAAGAGTTAGGACCCAATGCTCTCATTTTATTGATAGTTATTCGTGAATCAAATGTGCTTACTGCCGTTTTTCGAATTGCAGTGGCCAAGTAACACTCGGTTGTATCTCTACTTTGAATCTCGATTATACAAAGCGTTGGTAATTTAATTGCCTCAAATTCGGAGTGAGACTTAACCATTGTGAGATACTCAAACCCATTTCTTGAATTTTGCAGCGATTCAGAATTATCCTCATCGAAGCGTATCAAAACCAAGGGCTTTTTTAGAACCCATTTCGCAATTTCGTCGACTATACTCATTCAATGATCTCCCAGTGAGTAAATTCGAAAACATATTCAAGAGGTGACAGTTTTTATCAGTCTCTCATGCAAATTTCACCTTTTTTGAAGCATAGTGTAAATCACCTGTACTTCCTGTTGGTTTTATAGATTTCCTAATCGGCACCACTGTTCTCAATCAAATGTGTTAATGAATCTTTCTCATCATTCTTTCGTAATGTTTCCCATAGTGACTTATAATGAAAAGCATTTCGAATGCTTCTAGGAAAATTCCATAATCGAACTCATTCAAATCGAATATGTTCTGTCCTATAGAATGGGACTCTCTGTTCATGTACCTCATAAAT
>CAZPOJ010000302.1:0-2641 GCA_964588005.1 uncultured Sphaerochaeta sp. | reverse complement strand
GGCAAGGACATGTTTGTCTATCGTGTCTCCCCTGAGGATGTGAACAAGTGGATCATCATCAACCCAACCTACAGAGGCGAAGTCCTCTCTATCGAGGTTGTAGAACCCTATGGGGTGGAGATGCTACAGGTCTACGCCTCCACAGAGAAAGAGTACCAGAAGTTTTTGGAGACAGTCCCAGGGTTTAAAGAGACGAGGGACTACTATCTGATCTCGAATAATCCTGAAGATGGGTTGGCCCTTACTCGGGCTTTGAATGTGAAGAAGAAGAGTGACTTGGTGTTAAACGAAACTAGGCATACAGAGGCCTCGGTGGCATTTACTTCTAGCAAATAAAATTGGATTGAAAGTTTGAATGGGAGTTATGTATGAAAAAAGTCTTTGCCATATTGGCAGTGATATGTCTGACAGTTTTGTTGGGATCGGGGTGTTCTTCCTTTTTACAAGAGGGAGCATCTGATTCCCAAAGATCTTTGGAGCCAGACAAACAGGTTTCTTCGAAGATTCTTTCTTCTCCAACTTCAAAGTCAAACGCCTTTTCTAACGGTATTGCCCCTGACGGTACACGCTATGCCCTAGTGATCGGAAACGGGAATTACCAGAGGACCACGCCTCTTGCAAACCCGGCCACAGACGCCACAGATATTGCCAAAATACTCGAGGACGTAGGTTTTACAGTAACGTTCCTAACCGATGCGAGCCTCTCGCAGATGGAAGGGGCTGTCAGGGATTTCTCCACGAAGGTGAAGACGGCGAAAGCAGACACTACACTCTTCTTTTATGCCGGCCATGGTGTGCAGTACGAAGGGGTAAATTATCTGCTTCCTGTCGATGCTGATATCCAAAGGGATTATGAGCTGAAAAGCAAGGCCGTGAGTATGGATCTGGTTTCCTCTGCCCTGAATCAGACTGATAGTGATTTTAACCTGATACTGCTTGATGCGTGCAGGGACAATCCCTTTGCCACTTCCCGCGGAGGCTCGAGGGGTTTGATGGCTATGGGAGGAGGTAATCCCGAAAGTATGGTGGTGTTTGCCACCTCTCCAGGGTCTATAGCCCAGGACGGACAAGGGAAGAATAGCCCTTTCACGGCTGCGCTGAAGCAGCATCTTGCGACACCTGACCTGGAGGTGCGGCAGTTGGTTGCGGCAGTTTCGCGAAGCGTGCAGGATATGACCAGGGGTTTGCAGGTTCCCTGGGTGAATACCTCGTTCACCGGACAGTTTTTCTTTTTGACGGCCCAGCAGCAACTTGCAAAAGCAGAAACTGATGCAAAACTGCTTCAGAGTGAACTGGTAGCCATGGAGGCGGAGATAGCAAAACGACAAGCGGCAATATTGGCGGAAACTGACAGTCACGCCCTCCAGCAATTGCAGTTGGAGCAACAGAGGGCAAAGGCCCTGGAAATCTCCAAAAAGCTAGAGGTTCAGCGGATTGAGCAGATCCGTGAGCAGACTGCCTACCAGCTTGCCGTACAGGCGAAAGAACTGGCGGAGAAGCGAGCCATGGAAGCGACGGTAGTAGGGCAACAGGAGGAACTTGCAAGGCAGGCAGAAAAGCGCAGGGCTGAACTTACTGAGCTTGACCGACAAAATAGCCTGTCATCTGATGCCTTGCAGAGGCTGGACCTTATAGCCAAGATTGAGAAGGCCATCACGGATATTGAGGGGAGCTTTGCCTTGTCCATTACGGGTACCATTGAGGAATTGGAACGCTTGGAGCTAGAGCAAGTGAGTTCATACAAGACTACTAACCCTCAGGATCCGTGGGAGACTGGTAAGGAATTTGAAACACGCGTTGCTAAGTATCAAGCTGGTCTGGTTGCGGAAGGAGAGGCTAAAATTCGTGAGATCGAGAAGCAGAGGGATGGAGAAGTAGGAAAAATCCGGGTACAGCTTGCTCAGGCGAAGCGGGAGTTGGAAAACATGCAGTTCACCTTGGGACCTGCAATGACGAAGGTTACAGTTGAGAAGTTTGATGCAGCCAACAAGCGATTTCCACTCAAGGTTATCAGCACCGACAGCTCGTTGCCCTTCGAGTGCTCCTTGTTTCATACGATAACTGCTACAGAACGGGATGCTATCCAACGGGAATACCTTCGGGTGGATAGAGCAGACAAGGCACAGGCATTGGTGGGGACCATACGGTATTCTCTAGAAGAACTTTCTTCCGGCAGTTGGAGAGCTGATACTACAAGCGTAGAGGTCAAGACGTTACTTGAGGGAACACCAGTTTCCCCTGGTTTTGTTGTAAACAAGGAAAATAGCAGAGAAGTTTTAGGTAACTCCATACACTTTGTATTCTGCGAGGGCACTGCGACGCGCGCCTATGGGTTGCTTCCGATCCGAAGCAACCAAGGCCCTGTTTTGGTTTATAGTGAAGGGCGACTGCTGGGCAAGGCCGATGCAGTACATGCAGTATACCTGACTGCAAAGACACCCCAGGAAGCCAAAGCGAAAGATATTACGTTCGAATTTGTTTCAACAAAGAAGAGGAACACTGTCAGCGTAGAGATCGAGGAAGGAATCAATGATGTTTATTTTCCAAGATTTGTGTATCAAATAGGAGAACTTGGTCCTGCCGGCGGGATCGTGTTCTACGACAAGGGTAGCTATAGTGATGGCTGGAGGTATCTAGAGGC
>CAZPOJ010000301.1:0-2649 GCA_964588005.1 uncultured Sphaerochaeta sp. | reverse complement strand
AATATGATCCATGTGGTCTCCTTGCAAAATATCATTTCTACTTCACATTCGGCACCGTGACACATCCATCAGGGAGGACTATCAGCTTTGGCTCTGTTATTCCACTCATTCTTGCCTTCTCCAACGCCTTTTGTACAGCCTCTTGTAGATCATGTATAGGCTCTATGAACAGCCCTAGGAGCGTCTCATCCTCCAAGGTGGAGAGACCTTGGACCTGCATCCTTTGGGAGATGGCTGCCATCTTGGCGGCCTTGTGGTAGCCAAGCTTGTAGCCTTGTGAGATTTTTTCTATAGCCTTCTCGGGCGTCTCTGCACTGCTGAGTAGTTTTGCAAACTCCTCATCCCCTAAGCCCTCCCTGCACGCGGAGACCAGGATAAGGGTGCCTCCGTCCTTGGTGGCCAGGGCTCCGTTGTCTATCGCCTTCTGTGACTGGTAGAGGTTGATGTCCATGGGGAACTTGGCAACAGAGACCACCACGTCAGCCTTTTGGGGGATGTCTACACAGAAGATCTCCTTGGCAACCTCAACTGCTGCATGGAAGGCTTCTATCAGGTCCCCGCTGGTAGCAGCGGCTACCTCTTGCTCCTTATCCAGCACCGTCATCAAGGAAAATATAGGTGCGTTGATATGGGGCAGGGCATCCATCATATCCTCGTGGACTGGATTGCCGTCGAGAGCGAGTGAGTGTGCCTTGTTACTGAGGGCCAGCTTATGGTTTTCGGTAATCGTCTCGTAGCTGGCTACCCCTGGCAGGAATGCCTTGCGTCCTCCGGTAAACCCTGCAAAGTAGTGTGGCTCCACACTGCCTGTTACAATGATCCGCTCAGATTCAAATATGCGCTTGTTCAGTACTATGGGAGTCCCGTTTCTGGTATCACCCAAGTGGATGAGATCTTCTTTTTGCTTGGAGTCATGGGAGACACAGCGGCTTTGTAGTCTCGGTGCAAACCTGCCCAACAGTTGTACAAACTCTTGCTCTGATGCTCCACGATGAGCCCCAGTTGCTATGAGGATGGTAATCTTTGCATCGGGTATCTGGTGCCTTTCCAGGTAGGGCAACAACGCCTCAAGCATCGCAGGGGTTGGAGTAGGGCGTGTGGCATCATTGATGATGATGAGAGCGCTCTTTGCACCTGCAAGAAATGCATCAAGGGAGTCTGTTCCCACAGGGTTGAGAAGGGCATCGGCGATGACCCCTTCTTTGCTTGTTACCAGGTCATTAGGCTCAAAAACTCCCAAGAGGTTGCTTTTGGCAACCTCCAGGGAGAGAGTCTCTTGTAGATAGGGAAGCGGTATCTGCCTCATTGATTCTCCTAAGTTTTACTGCTTATTTGTACGTTGCGCTCGTACGCCTTTTCCATCGCTACGATAAGAGGAAGTCTCTTTCCGGCAAGGAAACGGACCATAGCACCTCCAGCGGTGCAGATATAGGAGTATTTGTCCAAGTCGGTGAACTTGGTGGCTGCTGTGATGGTATCCCCACCTCCTACAACCGTATACCCCTTTGCATCTGCAATGGATTGCCATATCTCCTTGGTGCCCTTCTCCCACCTGGGGTCCTCATAGACTCCGGCAGGTCCGTTTACAAAGACAGATCCAGCTTGGGCAATTTCCTGTTGGTATCGCTTGATAGTCCTCTCTCCGATATCGGGGAAAAGCTTATCTTGCATCTCAGGATTGTCCTGTATTGCTGTTGCAACGATCTCGGCTCGTTTGCCATCACTCTCATAGGCAAGATCCTCAGGGATGAGGAACTTGTCTTCCCACTCAGCCAGCAACTGTTTTGCCTCATCGACAAACAGCAGGAGATCCTTCTCCTTAAGAAACTGCTTTGTAGCCTTTCCCAGGTCAACGCCCTTTGCCAGGAGCATCACAAGTCCTGTTATGCCTGTGGTAAGAATCCTGTCGGCACTCTTCTCTGTAAGCACATTGCGCATCATGCCAAAGGCGTCGGAGATCTTTCCTCCACCCAGGACAAAGATACAGGGTCTTGCAGGGGTTGCCGCCACCAGCGAGAGGGCGGTGTACTCTGCCACCAGTTGCCTCCCACCTGCGGTGGGTAGCAGCTCCTGGAATGCAACCATCGAGGGGGCATTGCGGTGTGCTGCTGCAAAGGCATCATTGACATAGAGGTCGGCTATCGGAGCGAGGCTTCGGATAAGCCAGGTATCCAGCATCTCCTCAGGCTTTAGCTTCACCTCCTTTTCAAAGGCTGTGATCTCCTCTGAAAGGTAGCGAAGATTCCCCAACAGGATCGCCTCCCCATCCTTCAGGCTTTTCACCCTATCAACAGCACTTTGGCCACACACATCGTCAATATATGCGATGGGGTAGCCGGTGAGCTCCTGGAGGATAGTTGCGTGCTCAGCGAGGGGGATGAGGTTCTGGTAGTCCAGCGTATCGCCCTGGTGGGCGATGATGGCTACCTTGGCTCCCCCGTCAAGCAGGGCCTTGAGGGTGGGGCCCGCCTTTTCAAGGCGGTTGGTGTTGACGATCTTTTTCGTCTTGTTGTCGATCGGTGAGTTGATGTCGGGGCGGAGGATTACCGTCCGCCCCTTCAAGATGAAGTCCTCGAGGGTCTTCATCCTTATGGTGTTGTTTTCCATTTTCCAATTCCCAGGTATTTGTTTGTCTCGTCGGTACCCTCA
>CAZPOJ010000300.1:0-2651 GCA_964588005.1 uncultured Sphaerochaeta sp. | reverse complement strand
AAGGTAGAGTCGCCCTTACCAAAGGACTTTGCCAGCTTTTTCAATTCCAAATAATTTTGCTTCATGGTTTCTCCCTATTCCAAAATTGAGGAAGCATTCATACCTCTTCCCATCCTATCGGTAAACAGCTTGATCAGACCAAGGGCCGTAACAACAATGGCAATGAGCAGCAAGCTCATAGCTGCTGCCTGTGCATACTGGCTGTTGTCAACAAATCCCAGGACTGCAACAGTGATAAGGTTCCATTTTCCAGAAACCACAAATATGATCGCGCTGATGGCGGTCATAGAACGGACAAAACAGTTGGCCAGGCCAGAGAAGAAAGCCGGGGTTATCATCGGCAGGGTAATCTTGCGGAAGGTCATGCTGCTGTCGGCACCCAAGTCAATCGAAGCTTCCTCAATGGAAGGATCGATCTGCTGGATAGCAGCCACCCCATTACGAATACCCACCGGCAAGTTCCTGAATACCAACAAGATCATAATGATGAACCCTGTTCCCGTAAGGGTTATGGGCATCAGAAGTGAAGGGGTATTGAATGCCAGGATGTATCCGATACCTACGACAGTACCTGGCACGGCGAAAGTCAGCATGGAGGAGAACTCAATAAAGCCCCTTCCAGGGAACTGCTTGCGTGTGATCAGGTATGCTATGAACATACTCAGCACCCCGGTAACCGGCGTTACAATGGCGGAAATAACCAAGGAGTCTATAATATACCCCTTACCCATCTTCCACATCTGTGTATAGTTGCGCAGCGTTAGTGAGGAGTCAACTCCCCAGAGTTTCTGGAACGAGCCCCACACCACCATTCCATAAAACAGGAGTACGACGGCTGCAAAGAAGATACATACCGAATAGACCGGAGCCTTGATGTACCACTCCAGGTTCTTGATGGTCGCAGAGGTCGGCTTGCCTGTCACCGTCACATAGGACTTCTTTGATAGCAGGTACTTCTGCAGGTAGAAGGCCACGGCGGTGGGAATCAACAGCAAGATGGCAAGGGTGGAGCCCCGAGCAAGATCATACATGCCGGTAATCTGCAGATATGCCTGCACAGAGAGGACCGAAAAGTCCCCCGATAGGATCATAGGGTTTCCAAAGTCAGCGAGCGACTGGATGAAAACCAACAGCCATGCGCTTACTAGGCCAGGGGTTGCCAAGGGCAGGATAATGGTTCTGAAAATCTTCAAGCGTGAGGCACCACAATCCATGGCAGCCTCCTCAAGGGCAGGGTCGATGGCTTGCAACACCCCTACAAGGGCCAAAAATGCCGTTGGAGAGTAAGCGATGACCTCAACGATGACAAGACCGGTGAGTCCGTAGATATTGCCGATTGCCCCGGCAAAGAAGCCTGAACGACCAAACAGTAGGATACAGGCCAAAGCCACGACAAAGGGAGGCGAGACCATGGGGAAGGTGGCGATCAAGCGAAAGATGCCCTTGCCCCTCATGGGTGTCCTGGTTATCGCATAAGCGAAGGTGAACCCGATGATAGTCCCTATGGTGCCTACCAAGATTCCAAGCACCATGCTGTTTATCAGGGGCCTGATATAGTAGGAGCGCCTGAGGACATCACTGTAGTTCTTAAGGCTCAAAGACCCTTCATAGGATAAGCTGGTCTTGAACACCTGGTAGATAGGGAAAATGACAAAGACAATGAGCATATAGAAAACCACAAGGATCGCAAGCATTAGAAAGGGTTCTCCGAGCATCTTTCTCAGGTCATTTACTCGAGTAGTATTTTGAAACTTGAACTTCTTCATTCGGTATCCTCAATAGTAAGGGGTGCAACCATCTCTGCACAAATGTACAAGGGGCTGCACCCCGATTCTTACAGAGCAGGAACGTTACTTACCAATTCTGTCTCTCCAAGCTGTGACATACTTGTCCTTGGCCAACCCCATCTTCACTGCATCATAATCGATGAGCTTGATGTCAGAGAGCTTTATGGCTCCCTCGGCTACTGTTGCCTTTGGATTCACAGGAAGTCTTGAGTACTTCTTGAACAAGTTCTGAGCTTCTTCTGAGAAACACCAGTCCATGAAAATCTTTGCTTCAGCGACCTGCTTAGCTCCCCTGATCATGGAGACGCCACCTACTTCGTAGCCGGTTCCTTCCTTAGGAAAGGAGATTACCAAAGGATAGCCCATTGCAATTCCCTTTGCCATGATGTCATGGGAGAAGGATATGCCAACGGCACACTCGCCAAGACCTGCGCGTGCAATACAAGCTGTGCCACTCTTGGTGTACTGGTGGATACTCTTGTCAAACTTTTCCCACCAGTCCAGGGCGCCTTCAAGGCCCTTCATCTGGATGATGGTTGCCCAAGTGGTATAAGCGGTTCCGGAGGTGTACGGATATGCCATTTCGACCTGACCCTTGTAGACAGGGTCCAGCAGGTCATCCCAAGAAGTGGGAGGCTGCAGGTTGTGCTTTTTCAGGAAATCAGTGTTGGTTACAAACCCGATGGCTCCGGTATAGAAACCATTCCAGCTGTAGTCTTCAGCGTGGAGCATGGGAGCAAGCTCAAAATCAATATTGGGCTTGTAAGGGGTAAGAAGATCCTTTGACTGGGCGTTGATATGGTCGGTGTTGGATCCTCCAAACCAGACACTTGCCTGTGGATTGGACTTCTCAGCCTCCATTCT
>CAZPOJ010000299.1:0-2669 GCA_964588005.1 uncultured Sphaerochaeta sp. | reverse complement strand
ACTAATGCAGGACTTTACTTACCTCCAGTTGCTGCAAAAATACTACAGGAGTACCATTATGATTAACACTTCTCGCTTGGAAGCCATACTTATCAAATACAAACAGGATTTTACTGATATGGTATGGCCAGACGAAAAATATAAATGGGAAGCGGTACAA
Organism: uncultured Sphaerochaeta sp.; assembly: GCA_964588005.1. Taxonomy (GTDB): domain Bacteria; phylum Spirochaetota; class Spirochaetia; order Sphaerochaetales; family Sphaerochaetaceae; genus Sphaerochaeta. The sequence goes on along the minus strand of CAZPOJ010000299.1, from coordinate 2,509 downwards.
TGCTTTCAAGAAAACTGGAATGTAACTGCTGAAGATTTTCATATGATGCTCACAAACTCCCTTGCTAAAACCAATAATCTGCTAACTTCAGCAAACTTCTTTCCTTCAAGAATGATTAAGAAATTCGCTAAAGAAGCCCCAGAAGAAGTCAGAGCCATGTTTATAGGCTTGTTTGATGAAGCCCAAGATGTTGTTAATCGAATAAACTCTTTTAAAATACAATCAGAAAAACTTCTTGAGGAATACGGAGCTAAAGGAAGAAGCCATTATCAAACTGAAAATGCTATAACAACATACTTGTGGCTCAAGTATCCTAACAAATACTATATTTACAAATACGGTGAGGTGAAATCTGTTGCTCAAGAACTAGCAAGTGACCTTATAATCAAAAAAGGAGCGTATGCTGATAACATCAGGAACAGTATTCTCTTGTACAATGAAATTTGCACGGAACTAAAAAAAGACACTGAGCTGATCAATCTTCTAAAAACACAATTGACACCAAGTTGCTATCCAGACCCAGAACTTCGGACTTTGGCGATAGATGTTGGATTTTATATTAGTCGTCACCTTTCTAAGAACGATTCTGGTATTACTGAAGAGTTTGACTTCATAATGGATAGCATCCGTGAAGAAAATCCGATTGCTGAAAAGATGCAAAACGATCCGTATACAAAGAATGACTTTCTTGATGAAGTATATATGACTGAGAACACCTATGACATGTTGGTTTCTGTTCTACAGAACAAAAAGAACATAATTTTGCAGGGTCCTCCTGGGGTGGGCAAGACATTTGCAGCAAAGCGTCTCGCTTATTCAATCATGAAAGAAAAGGACGAAAATCGAATTGAATTTGTCCAGTTCCATCAGAACTACTCCTATGAAGATTTCGTCATGGGATATAAGCCTGTAGACGAAGGTTTTGACCTCAAATATGGTATTTTCTATCGCTTCTGCAAGAAAGCTGAAAACCAACCTGATAAGGACTTCTACTTCATAATTGATGAAATTAACCGTGGGAACCTAAGTAAGATATTTGGTGAGCTGCTCATGTTGATTGAACGAGATTATAGGGAGACAAAGGTAACGCTAGCGTATAATGGCTTGTCTTTTTCTGTGCCAAAGAATCTGTATATCATTGGCATGATGAATACTGCTGACCGTAGCCTCGCCATGATTGATTATGCTCTTCGGCGTCGTTTCAGTTTCTTCGAGCTAGAACCTGGGCTTGATTCGGATGGATATCTTACCTATCAACAATCCTTAGACAATGAAACATTCAATGAACTCATGCTACGGGTAAAGGAACTGAACAAAGAAATCACCCTGGATAAATCTCTAGGCAAGGGATTTTGTATCGGTCATAGCTACTTCTGTGGACAAAAGAAGTGTACTGAAGAGTGGCTTCAGTCCGTCGTCAGATTCGAAATGCTTCCCATGTTACGTGAGTACTGGTTTGATGATGCAGGAAAACTGCAACGATGGGAGAATCTTTTACTTGGGATGTTTCAGTGATTAAGAATAAAAGCATTTTCATAAAAAATGTTTATTATATGCTCTCCTATGCATTTACTACCTTGTCCCAAGATACCTATGAGGATATCGCAAAGGAAGAATTTGAGAACATTCACAACCTATTTGCAGCAATCCTGTCAAAAGGAATAGGGCTGCAATTGAAGCAAGGGTTGTATCGGGAATATCTGAATCGTACAGAGAATCTTATAGCGATGCGTGGCAAAATTGATGTGCAAGGTACTATTCGAAACAAAATCATGCGCAAACAGGTTTTGACGTGTGAGTATGATGAGCTTTCAGAAAACAACCAGCTCAATCAGATTCTGAAAACTACAGTGATGATTCTACTTCGGCACGCACAGGTGAAGACTAAGTACAAGGATACTTTAAGAAAGGAAATGCTGTTCTTCACAAATGTAGATACGGTTGACCCTGTAGCAATTGACTGGACTGCAATTAGATTCCGACGAAACAATCAAAACTATCGAATGCTCATCAGTATCAGCCAGCTCATTATAGAGGGAATGCTCATGACCACAAGCCAGGGAGCTTACAGGCTGGCTGCATTTATAGATGAACAACGTATGCACCGTCTGTATGAAAAATTCCTACTGGAATATTATCGCAAGGAATTCCCTGCATTGCATGTGAACGCCTCCCAAATCCCTTGGGTGCTTGATGATACTATAGGAACCATGCTGCCGGTAATGCAAAGCGACATCACCTTGTCATACGGCAATAAGATACTCATCATTGATGCAAAGTATTGGTCGCGTACTACACAGTCACAACATGATGTTCATACTATCCATTCCAGCAATTTGTACCAAATCTTCACCTATGTGAAAAACAAGCATGCAAGCTTTGGAGATACCTCTCATGAAGTGGCTGGCATGGTATTGTACGCTCGCACCGATGAGTTAATACAACCAGATGCCACATACAGAATGAGTGGGAATAAGATTAGTGTTAAAACCTTGGCCTTGAACTGCGC
>CAZPOJ010000298.1:0-2676 GCA_964588005.1 uncultured Sphaerochaeta sp. | reverse complement strand
TACATATCCTGTTTTATCCGGCTTCCTTCTTCAGGAAAGCTAGGCCATACTTATTAGTAGAGAATATGTCACTATAAGTAGAATAACCCAAGAGAAAGGCTTTATTGCCATGTTTTAGACAAAACTTGAACTGCATACCTACAGTGGTAAGGCAAGGATAAGGATTACGGCAAATTATACTATGGTAGCCCTTATGCAAGAGCCAGACTGCAACTAATAGCAGTTGTATTTGGAATGTAGTGCTGATTCTATCAGCTATATATACATACATTTAGGAGAAAAAATGAACAGAAAACTAGTAGCTCTCGTTTTGTGCGTGCTCGTTTTTGCAACTGTCCTTCCTGCCCAAGGCACCCTTGAAACCAAAGCCGCAAGCATCGAAGTACCAGTAGCAAAACAACTGCCCAAGGCAGAAGATATGGTCATTGATCCCATCAATTACCATAGACAGGTAATTCAAGGGTATTACAACTTTGATTGCTTTATCACCCCAGACGTCAGCCGTCCAGCGAAGTTCTACATCCCTGTAGCAACAGGATCAAGCTTCAACAGACCTACCGTCTTTATAGTTGTTCCAGAAGGCGAAAACCCCTACCAGTTCCTCGTAAAGAGTGGCTGGAAAGCAATTTCTGACTCAGACGAGCTTAACATAGTACTCGCCGAGGCAGGAGAGGGTGGCTGGAAGTCAAATGCAGAAGAGATGATCTACCTGGACTTCCTCAGGACAGACGTAAACAACAAGCCTTTCTTCAGCACCTACTCCTCCAGCTTCTATGCCATTGCATATGGTGAGAAGGCAACTTCAATCCTACAAGAGAACAGCATGCGCAATCCAACCAACTGGTCAGCAGTCCTGCTCGCAGGAACCTCTGGTGTATCCAAGGACTTTGTGGCTGAGATGCAAAACACACCTTCCAAGATTGCAAGTGTAAGCCTAGCCGAGGTTTCCCAGCCTATTTGGGTCATCTCCAATGAAAAAAGCGCTGCAGTGCAGAACTTGATCGAGTATCACAAGGTTGCCAACCATAGCGAGTATGTATCTACCAAGTCATCCTTTGCCGATGAGCTCTATGTCCCGAGAAGGGGTGGAACTGACGACAACGAGTGGATTGCAAACGTAGTGTACTCTCAGGAAAACTGGAACAGCTTGGTCAATGTTGAGTTCGCTCGTTCAGCCTATGACAACATGTTCAAGGGTATTTTCCGCTATGCCGGTGGCCCCAACGGTGCATTGCGCCAGAACGACGACATCTACGACAGAGGATTCAAGAGATTCACTGCCCTGGTTCCCGGTGGATTCATGGAAGATGGAAGCGACAAGTACACCAGGGAGTGGTTCGTATACGTCCCCGAGAGTGTAGACACCTCTAAGCCAGCTCCTCTGGTCTTCACCTTCCCTGGTGCAGGCGGTAGTGGTGATGAAATTGCCGATCGTACCGGATGGGCCGCTGTTGCAGACAAGGAAGGATTTATCCTGATCTGTCCTACAGGATCACACATAACCACCATCAAGCACCTGCGCCTGATGACCACAACCGAGATTACCAAAGTCTGGTGGAATACTGTTAATGCAGCTACAGAAGATCGTCCAAATGACCTGTTGTTTGTCAGTCACCTCTACGATTGGATGAGGGCGAACTACAACATCGACGAGTCAAGGATCTATGCAAGCGGACAGTCTTCCGGTGGGATGATGACATGGGCAAGCCTCATGTACCTGCCTGAGATCTTTACTGCAGGTGCTCCCCTTTCAGCTGATGGACCAAGGGGTGAAATCAATCCCAACCCCAGCCAGGACAAAGTTGGAATTATTGCCTTCATAGGCGAGCTCGACAACCTTTTCAAGGGTGCATTCGGTGGACCTGTTGCGAAAGAGAACATCGAGTATTGGACCAGCCTGTACAACACTGTTGAAGACTGGAGCTCTTATACCTATCTCGACGGTGGGCAACAAGCTTCCTATGTCACCGACGAATTCACCAACTATGTGTATCATACACAAAACGGTACTCCTCTTCTGAGAGTTGTAGAAGTTGCAGGCAAGACGCATGCATCCCTCCCCTCAGAGAGCTTTCTTGCATGGAATGAGTGTTTCTCAAGATATACCAAGGATAAGTCGACCGGAAACTTATACTTTGATGGTGTACTTGTAGAGTAGATTCACCCAGTAAAAGTACTATATGGCTCAAGGGAGTGATGAGATTCACTCACTTGAGCCTTTTCTTTTCCTATTCCCTCACCCTATTCAATCGCACTATACACCTCCTAGGAGAGGTGCATCTTTTTACTGCCAAAGCTTCAATTTTGATACTCTTCAAAGAGTTTATGCGTCAAAGATGAATAGGAAGCTCCCCAACCTAAAGGTAGTTACCAAGATGAGGATTAAGCCCAGAATGGGATGAAGCTAGCACGATAGTAAGAATATTAGCGACATTTCTTGTTTTATCCAGCTTCCCTATTCGGTAATGGCAAGCCATACTTATAGTAGTGGATACGTCACTGCTGGCAGAGAAACCCAAGGAAAAGCGCTTCCTGCCATGGTTTGGGAAAACCTTACAGTGCGTACCTATCAAATAGCAGTGTATTTGGAATATGGCGCTGAATCTATCAGCTATATATAAAAAAATAGGAGAAAAGAATGAAAAGAAAACTAGTAGCCCTCGTACTGTGTGCCCT
>CAZPOJ010000297.1:0-2686 GCA_964588005.1 uncultured Sphaerochaeta sp. | reverse complement strand
TTTAGGGTAAAAAAAAAGCCCCAGACGGGGCAGATAACTTGTAAACTCTCGCTAGCTGATAGCTGAAACTACACCTAAGCTCTCCGGTCCAAGCCTTTCTATGATATAGGAGTAGAGCTCCTGTTGCACGCTGGGTTGCACCCTGAAGAGCATCTCCACCACAGGAAGCTTTTTCCCCTTGCTGCTGGTCTTGCTCTTCTGCACGTTTGCCCTAAACTGCAACTCTCCCATATAGTAGAATGCTATCCCCTCATCATTGCTTTTCTGTATAAACAGGAAGGTTTGCATCGGACCCTCCTCGCCCCTGATATAGCGAGGTTCCATAGAGTCAAGCTTGACGTTGTTGCGACTCTCCCACTGGAATATATCCCTTGAAAGAAAGAGGTCATGGTAATCGATACTTGAGTCAATATTATCCCTGTCCTTATGGTAGGTCACAAAGAGGGGGCAGGTCCTTGTCTCCTTGTGCACCTTATAGCCGTATATCGTTGATGACTCATCCCTTTTCCAGTTCAGCAGGCGGCACACTTCTTGGCGGGTATACTTCTGGTACAAGACCAGATCGTGCTCGTCCCTGCCCTCCAAGTAGTGCTGACTGTACTCGAAATCACCAAGGGCAAGGATATCTTCGATCTCGCTTTGATATTCGCTACTGGCCAATAGGGCAAGGAACTCCTCGGTCGCAACCAAGGACTCCCCTTCCCATGTGCAGTAAAGGAGATTCCCAAAGGAAGCTACCTGAGCCTTTTGAAAGAATCCTCCCTGCAGTAGGGCAATTGCAGAGGTGATGGATGCTCTACTGGCAACAAACCCATAGGTTTGCTCGATGACAGCCTGTACTTTTTCAATGGTCAAGCCCGCCTTCCTCTCCATCAGGGAGGATATGATCACAGCCTCATGAGGCCGTATGCCCCGGCAGAGGATCTTGGAGAGAAAAGAGAGACTTTGTAGGTGCAAAGGAGATAGGCCCTTGTGCCCCTCGACTCCTATGCTGCTTTTGAACAGGTAGTAGTTCTTGGCGTACTCAATGAAATTCAAAGGGGAGATCGCGTACAAACGGACAAAATCCATCATGGTTGGAATCCTGCCCACCTTTGCCCGCACCTTGAGAAACTCCTCTTTGAGAAAGGCCTTTCTCATAAAGGATGCACCATTGATCGCTTCATAGACCCGCTCTTTTGCTATCTTGTCAAAGCTCACCGTAGAGCATCCCTGGATGCTCAGGCTTCCCCCACTGACAAACCTGCGTAGCGTATCCTTCTTATAGCTATTGTCCCCATACAGGGCTATGGGAATCATATAGTTGTTTTTGTAGTTTGCAATAAAATCAATGACGGTGAGATACTCCTTTCCCGGATGCTTGCGCAACCCTCTTCCCAGCTGTTGTACAAAGATAATGGCTGACTGGGTGGGACGGATCATCACCACCTGGTTAAGCGAGGGGATGTCCACCCCTTCGTTGAAGATGTCCACACTGACCAAGTATTCAAGCATCCCCTCCCCCTCATCCATCTCCAGGCGGGCAAAGGCGTCTTCACGCTCGAGTAGGCTGTCGCTACCGCTTAAGGCAAGGGTTTTCAAGCCCTGGTCATTCAGTCCATCGGAGAGCAACCTTGCTTCTTCGTTGCGGCTGCAGAAGATCAAGCCGCGGCGGCGATAGGTGCCGATGCTGTAACGATCCAGCATCTGCTTGATCTTCACTATCCTCTGCTCCAACTCTAAAGATGAAAAACAGGACAGATCTTCAAGACTTTCGCCTTCAATGCTTAGGTCTGAAATGCCATAGTAGTGGAAGGGGCACAGCAGATCGGCTTCCAAAGCCTTGTGCAGCCTGATCTCATAGGCGATATTGTGGTCAAAGAGGCTGTAGATATCAAAGTCGTCTGTACGTTCGGGTGTCGCTGTCATACCCAGCAGGAAGTTAGGCTTGAAATAGTCGATTACCTTGCGATAGGAGAGGGCTCCTCCCCTATGGACTTCATCAACGACAATATAGTCGAAATGGTCAGGGGCAAAAGAGTGGAGCACCTCATCCTGTGAGAGTGTTTGTATCATCGAGAAGAGATAGCGCGCCCCAACCTCTGCATACCCCCCTCCCAACAAGCCATAGGAGATATCATCGCCCAGTATTCGCTGGAATGCCTGCATTGCCGCCTTGGCTATCTGGTGCCTGTGTACGATAAACAAGAAGCGTCCGGGTCTTTGTGCTAGCACATCGAAGGCTGCAAGAAAGGTCTTTCCTGTTCCCGTAGCTGAAATCAGCAGAGCCTTGGAAGAGCCGCCTAGGCGAAGAACCTTGAGTGAAGCCAATGCCTCGACCTGCATGGAGTTGGGTACAATAATCTCATCATTGTACCTCTTTTCCGGTTGGGTCTCTCCTGCAAGGATAGGAATAAAGGAGGGGTCTTTCCTAAACCGTTCATAGATTTTTCTGTACTGTGCCAGCCAGAGGGGGCTTACCACGATCGCCTCCTGCCAGACTTGGGCAAACTCCTCCCGGGTCTTCTCGAGAAGCTCTCCCTCTGTAAGGGAGAAGAGGCACACATTCCACTCCCTGTTGGTTGCAAGCGCGCTATGGGTGATATTAGAGCTTCCCAATACCAGGGAGGAATACCCTCGGTCCCTGTGGTGGAACAGGTACCCTTTGGCATGGAAGGAGTGTTCGCTGGAGACCCTCACCTCTATA
>CAZPOJ010000296.1:0-2690 GCA_964588005.1 uncultured Sphaerochaeta sp. | reverse complement strand
CACAACTGGATGAGATAAAGAAAGCGTATCGCAAGCTCGCGATTGCCAATCACCCTGATAGAAATCCGGGGGATTCGGAGGCCGAGGAGCGTTTTAAAGAGGCTACTGAGGCCTACGATGTTCTCTCTGATGACAAAAAGAGACAGATGTACGATCAGTTCGGGTTTGCCGGCCTTGATGGCGCTAACGGCGGAGGCCATGACTACTCAAATGTCTACCGGGATTTCAGTGATATCTTTGGTGGCGGTTTTGGTGGTGGCGGAGGGTTTGAAGATATTTTCAGCTCGTTCTTTGGTGGTGGCGGGGGCCGCACCGGAGGCGGGCGTGGTCCTCAGAGGGGTCCCGAGCCTGGATCTTCCCTGCGCTATGATGTTGAAATTGATTTTAAGGATGCTGTCTTTGGTACCAAGGTGGAAGTCTCCTACTCCCACCAGGTTGCCTGTGAAGCTTGTAGTGGTTCAGGCTCCCAAGGGGGCACGGATACTAAGATCTGTCCTACCTGTAACGGGAGCGGGCAAGTCAGGCGCAACACCGGCTTCTTTGCCGTGGCGAGCACCTGTCCCACCTGTAATGGCAATGGGCGTGTGATTGAGAACCCTTGTACAGAGTGCCATGGCAACGGGCTCAAGCGCAAGCAGCAGAAGGTCAAGGTGACCATCCCTGCCGGGGTGGACAATGGCAGTCGCGTAGTACTTCGTGGAATGGGTGATGCCGGTGCCAACGGCGGCCCATCAGGAGACCTTTACGTCTATGTGAATGTAAAGGCGCACAAGTATTTTGTCAGACAGGACTATGATCTTTTCTGCCAGGTTCCCATATCCATCACCCAAGCCTCCCTTGGAACCGATATTCAGGTTCCCACCATCGACGGGCAGTCCATCAAGGTGACTATTCCCTCTGGTGTCCAGTCAGGGAAGATGCTCAGAGTCCGTGGACGTGGGGTTACCAAGCTCAACTCCACCGATAGGGGTGATATGTACTTGAGGCTGATGGTGCAGGTTCCCAAGCGGTTGAACTCAAAGGCCAAGAAGATCATGCAGGAACTTTCAAAGGTTCTTGGCGAGGATTCCTCGCCAACTCCTGTTCCCTTTGAGGATTAAAATGTGGGCTGCTTCAGCGATGAGGTAGCCTAAATTTTTGTAATACAGTAAACTTGCCGACCAGGAGAAGAGAATGGGAGAGAAGATATTTGGCTTGCATGCCATAGAAGAGAGCCTCAAGCAGGCCGCATCGGGTTCGGTTTTATACCTGTGTCGCGGAATGAAAGGCCATACAGAAGCTTTGGAACGTCAGGCACTGCTGACAGGAAAAGTAATCGTAAAGAAAATTTCAAAAGCTGAGATGGACCGCATGGTCGATCAGGGGGACCACCGCGGAGCTGTCCTGGAGTTGCTCGATACCAAGAAGGGAAGTGCAAAGATCCAGTACAGCACCGTCAAGGATTTTTGTGCCAAGCTCAAGGACGATGAGAGTGCCTTGGTGCTGGTCCTCGATGAGATAACAGATCCGCAGAACCTCGGGGCCATCCTCCGTTCTGCCGACCAGTTTTCAGTCTCACTGGTCGTCATACCTGAAAGGCGCAGCGCACAGGCGAACTCCACGGTGATCAAGGTCTCCTCAGGAGCCGCCCAGTATGTTCCTATGGCTGTTGTCACCAACGTCAACCGGGAGATAGAAAACCTCAAGAGCAACGGCTTTTGGGTATATGGTGCAGACATGGCGGGCAAAGAGACCTATAAGACCGTTTTCCCTAAAAGGACGGTCCTGGTCATGGGCAGTGAGGGCAAGGGAATGAGGGATCTTACCAAGACCCTTTGCGACCAGATGGTCTCTATCCCCACAACTGGGCATATAGACAGTTTGAATGTCTCGGTAGCTGCGGGTATCCTCTTGTATGAGGTACGCAGGCAGCAAGCGGTCGCTTCCCTAGGGAAATAATTCACCCGTTTTAGAAAAATAGGAGAGGGCATAGAGTATCCGATAGGGATATATATGCTCTCTTTTCTCTATTTATACGATAAATATACTTTTAAATGCATAATAAATCACTCTTTTCTTGCAAACAGTTACTATTTTACGTATTATAAAGAATAACTATCCCTAAAGGAGAAAAGTCGAATGAAAAAGATGTTTGCTCTAGTTCTTTGTGTGCTTCTTATCTCTGGTATGCTGTTTGCTGCCGGAGTGCAAGAAACAAAAACTGTTGGAAAAGATTTCCGCATCGGTATTGTCACTGGTACGGTATCACAGTCTGAAGATGACCTGCGCGGTGCAGAACGCCTTATTGAAGAGTATGGTTCTGTCAACGATGGAGGAATGATTCAGCACGTGACCTATCCTGACAACTTCATGGATGAAGCTGAGACTACCATCAGTGTTATCGCCGGTTTAGCTGATGACCCAAAAATCAAGGCCATCATTGTAAACCAGGCCATTCCTGGTACAACAGAGGCTTTCCGCCGGGTAAAAGAGAAGAGAAGTGATGTTCTCTGTATCGCCGGTGAGGCTCATGAGGATCCAGGTGTAATCCAGACTGCCGCCGACCTGGCTGTCAACAACGACTTTATTGCTCGTGGTTACCTGATCATCAAAACTGCCTATGAACTCGGATGCGATACCTTTGTTCACATCTCCTTCCCTAGGCACATGAGCTATGAGACCTTAAGTCGCCGTGCAGCGATCATGAAGGT
>CAZPOJ010000295.1:0-2694 GCA_964588005.1 uncultured Sphaerochaeta sp. | reverse complement strand
GTAAGCGTCAATCAAGTTGTAATTGACGCTATTTTCACCCCATATTTCTTAGCAACTCGGTCACGAGCTCTATCTGCTTTTTGAATTCGTTTTTTTATTTTGTCAATCTTGTTCTGTATTTTTTCTTTTTCTTCAATTTTTTTGATTGCTCTAGCTTCTTCTCTTTTAATCTTTCTTGCTTCGAGAGCATCAAGCTTTTCTTGTTTTAATGGATCTCGGTCTTTAGCACCTCTAAAAATATAAGGCTCAGTTCTATCAAAATCTATTGCTGCACCATTTCTTGTGCTATGCATATCTTTCACTTCATCATTATTGATGTTCCATGGAAGTAGATTATCCCAATCTTCTTCTGTTTTACATAAAGGTGCTTTAGTTAATACATACCAGATGTAATCATACGGGTTTACTTTGTTGGCTTTTGCTGTTTCTATGAGTGAATAAAAGAGTGCAGAAGCATGAGCTCCAGTGTCAGTATTACTGAATAACCAGTTTTTTTTGCCTAAAACAAAGCTTCTAATAGACCTTTCCGCCAAATTATTATCAGGAGTAGACTCAAAACATTTAGTGTAATTTGTGAGAGTATCCCAGTAGGTGAAGAAGTAAGAAATAGCCTTTCCCATCGTACTTGATGGAGAATAGTTCTTTTTTACTTTATTTAGTGCATCTTTTAGTTCTTTGAATATGAGATTGGCTCTTTCTTGCCTCTCTTTATTAAATTCCTCTTTAGTGAGAAGTTTGTGAGCATATGAATCTCTTAACTCATTTTCCAATAGATAGAGCTTGTTTACAATGAGAATAAGATCTTTAGCTTTTGCCTTTTTGTGTACTTTTACTATCTGTTTCAGAGGCCGAAGAGCGTGCACCCAACAATTAATATGAATTTTCTTGCCATTAGGTAGCCAATTATATTGTTTGAGTCCATCAGTACATATAAATCCTTCATATCCTTCTGTTTGAGCTAATAAAGTAGCTTTTCTTCTGTTATCTAAGAAGGAAAAGAGAATAATTTTTCTATCAACCGCAGAGGAAACTATATGAGTCCCTGCTTGCACAAACATAAAGAAAGAATTACTACTCGTCGGCGCTCCCTCAAAGTTGAGGACTCTTAAGGGTGTTTCATCCTGGTTTATCAAAGGAGCTAAAAATATCCATTGCCTCAGTCGCTGGGTGAGAGGTTCAAGTAATTCATAACTTTTCATAATCCACACTGAGAGTGTTTGGCGAGTAATATCTATATTAATCCTCTTAAACATCTCCTCTTGCCGGTATAACGGTAACTGATCATCATATTTACTCACTATCACATGAGCTACGGTTCCCATAGAAGCCATCATACAATCTGTATCTTTATGGTTCCATTTTGTAATGATGTTTTTTTCTTTATCACCTTCTTCTGCTTCATGACTAACAAGCTTGTATTTAGCAAAAAGATGTCTTTCTACATAGAATTCAGCTGGTTTAAACCCTAATTTATCAACAACACGGTCTTCAATACGAGAATATTCTAATCCGTTTTCATCAAAATAGGTCTCTGCTGCATCTACAGTATGGTCAATAACAACAATAGGAGTATCACTAGGCAATGTTATTGTCTTTTTAGGGGTAGAACGGGAATGACTTTTTACTTCAATCTTTTCTTTCTCTTCTTGTTCTTTTACCCCTAATACGGTTATTTCAGCTTCAGTAAACAGGTATTGCATCTGCTCACTCGAAGGAACATACTCTAATTTTGTTTTCAGGTTATGGAGTTCTCTTAACTCTGTAATCTCAATGTGCATCTCACCATTTATATGTTGTAAAGCAAAGAATGCATTCAATTTTTGTTCTTCATTCATTGCTAAATATTGCTCTTTCGTTAGTTCAATTTTCATAATAGAATCTTACCATAAAAGGGGTTAAATAGCAAGGTGAAAATGAGCAAATTAGCATATAAATAACTATTTTATATATTCATTTAAGGAGTTATGTCAGAAAATGACCTCCATGGGTTTGCTCCTTGTAGCATGCTTTTTATTGATTCAATATTCACCATCATTGCTTCTTCAGTGCTATCTGGCCAGCTGTAGGTTTGGTGCTCAATGCGTTTGCCCATTTCCCACCAACCGTTCTTGTCCCATACAATAGCTCTTATTACTTTCTTGTTACTTCCACAAAAAACAAAGATATTTTTTTCAAAGAGATTAAGATCCATTTCATTATGAACGAGCATAGCTAAAGAATTACTTCTTTTTCTCATGTCTGTTTGGCCTGGACGAATATACCACTTATAGTTCTCTAGATTTAAGAACATAAAGACACCTCCTTAATGCTTTTCATTAGTTTCATGAGATCTAATGAAGTAATTGAAGTAGGTAGTGTTAATGAACAATAGGAAGTAGTGATTACTATTGCTTCTACTTGTTCTTGTGTGGGTTGAAGAGAGGTGAGTTCAATAAAAGATTGTTTCTTCTCTAATGAAACAGATCCTCTTTTATATTGGTTTACCCACTGATGTAATGTAGTGTGCGGTATTCCATGTTTTTTCGCATATCCAACTAAAGAGATTTCATGTGATTCAGTTGCTCGTAAGGCTTCTTTAATATGTGTGGTCTTAAATGCATTGGTATATTGTTTTTTCATATACTTCTCCTCCTGATTGGAGAAAGCATAAGATAATTCAATTTTTATTCAAATAACAACTTGTTTGACGCTTAC
>CAZPOJ010000294.1:0-2699 GCA_964588005.1 uncultured Sphaerochaeta sp. | reverse complement strand
TGTACGGTTTTGATTTTATGCTCTGCTTCCAGGCTGCTCAGGTATTTGTTGATTTCATTGACATGAATGCCCAAAAAACGGTGCAGATCGTCCAAAGTACAGGGACGCCGGGCTATGGTTTCCAAAATGGCCGATGCGATGTCCCCGCTATAGGAATTCAGCTTGCTGCGAACCTGAGCAGAAGCGATGATTTCGACAGCAGGCAATTGCCAGTAATCAATAATGTTTTGTAATTCCTCATGCGAAAGAGGAATGAGTCCTTCTACGGTTCCGGGTCTGTCCAGAGTATTGAGTTGAACCAGGTCGGGGCTGATCTTTTGTATGGCTGTTTTGAGCAAATCCAGTTCCTGGCGGGCATCGTTGTAGCCTTTGAGGAAAAACACTTCCAGCCAGATTTTAGCCTTATACACTTTTCTGAATTCAATCAATCCCTGAATGTAGTTCTCTATAAGCAATCCCTCTGCCGGCCGGTCGATTTTTTCAAAGACCTCCTGACTGGCTGCATCCAGAGAGGGTAATACCACATCGGCTGCCAGCAGTTCCGAGCGCAGTGCCGCATCGTAAAGCAGGCTTCCGTTGGTTAGAACAGCTGTTTTAATTGAGGGGAAATTTTTCCTGATGTAAGACAAAACATCTCCGATTCGGCTGTTCAAAGTGGGCTCTCCCGATCCCGAAAAAGTGATGTAATCGATCCCGGGCTTTTGGCTCATAAACTGGTTTAATTCCGAGATCACCCGATCGTAAAGAACATATTCCATTCTCTGAGTAGTGCGTTTTGTGGTTTTACCCACCTCACAATAAACACAATTCAGTGAACAGACTTTTTTGGGAATCAAATCAATTCCCAAAGACATGCCTAAACGTCTCGAGGGTACCGGCCCGAATAAATGTTTATACATAAGTTTAATTTTTTAATCCTTTGCAAAAGTATCAATAAGGCCAAAGTTTTTTATTCCTTTTCTTTGGAACGTTTTTCGTCCAGGAGTTCTTCGCGAACCATCACATGCCCGCAATTCGGACATTTTAGAGTGGTACATTTCACACCTTGTTGGTGCGGAACTTTGGTTCCGCATTTGACGCAGATACAAAAACCACCCAGACCGTAAGCTCCGCCTTTGTTTCTTCCGCGTCCGCCCTGATCGGGTTTATTGTTTTGGCGCCCAGCCTTGTTTCTTCCAAATCGTAACATAATACTTGAATGAATGGGTTTAATGAAAATAGAGAAGGATTAAATTGTAAAAATTTGTTCAATCTTGTGGACGATTTGAAGTATATGCCGGGAAATATCGGCATCCTTGTTCTCGAGCAGTATTGATTTTCCTTTGTCAGCCAGTTGTCTGGCTTCGAGATTCATAGGGATTTCTCCAAGAAATTCGATGTCCATTTCCCGGGCCTGTTTTTTGCCGCCATTGCTTCCGAATAAATCGATGCGTTCACCGCAATGAGGACAGATCAGTCCCGACATATTTTCGATTAGAGTAATTTTTGGCAATTTCATAGTCGTTGCCATATTAATGGCCCGGGCAGAGTCGATTAGGGAAACTTCCTGGGGTGTAGTAACAATTACAGCCATCTGGGGCTGCATATTTTGGGCAATGGTCAGCACTTCGTCTCCTGTTCCGGGAGGTAAATCGGCAATCAGGTAATCGAGTTCCCCCCAATCAACGTTTCCCAAAAATTCGTTGATCATCTTGGAACGCATAGGCCCTCGCCATATAACAGCCTGATTGGGAGGAAGCACATTGGCCATGGAAACAACTTTTACTCCCTGGCTGATTTGAGGAATAATCTTGCCCTCGTTAACCTGAAGATTACCTTTTAATCCGGTCATTTTGGAGACATTAGGCCCGGTAATATCCGCATCAAGTATGCCGGTTTTGTAACCTGCCAGTTGAAGTCCGTAGGCCAGATTGACACTGACTGTTGTTTTTCCTACACCTCCTTTGCCGCTGAAAACCAGAATGCAGTGTTTGATTTGATGCATATTTTCCCTGATCTTCCTGGTTTCCATTTCCATTTGTTTCTTGGCATCCGAATTCGATTTCTCCATTTATGAGATAGTATTATAATAAGTTAGACAATATTGTATTCTAAGGCATTATTTCACCCTTGGGGAGATGCTTTGATAACTGATTCAAAATATTTTGCTTTTTGCCCGATTCTTTTATTTTTTTACGCATCAACCAGATAGGTTCGTAGCGTTTGTGACAAAACACTTTTTGCAATTCCAAAGCCGGGATTTCCTTGCGGGCTATTTCGTAAAGATAATAGCTCAAGAACCAGTACTTGACAGGAAGTTTACTATGTTCCATTATAGTACCGCTTCGTAAAGAGGTTCGGTGTTTGCAGCTTTTGCATTCAAAGCAGGCTTTGTCGTTTTTCCAGTAATGCTCCTCAGCTCCGCATTTTTTGCAGATTACACCTTCCTGTTCCCTAAGGTTTTTCAGAAGCCGTTTGCAGGCAGCCTCATCCGGAAAATTCAAGAACAGATCCTTGGTATTCATGTCGCAAAGATAAGCAATTTAGGTATAAAAACGGATAATTATAAAAAATATTTCTCTTATGCCAAATGAGCCTTAAGAAAAAATCCGGCCTGATCGACGACCGGGCAATGAGCCTGAAAACTTAAGTAGCGGCAGGAGCTTTACTTTCCGATGCAAAAACGGCTGAAAATTTGTCCCAGCACCTCGTCATTGCTG
>CAZPOJ010000293.1:0-2707 GCA_964588005.1 uncultured Sphaerochaeta sp. | reverse complement strand
TTTCCAAACCAACATCGTAGGAGGATGTGATGAAAAAAGTACTCATCGTATGTGTATTTATCGGTATGGTATTCTCGTTTGTGGGGTGCGCCTCAACAGCTGAGGCTGCAGCGCCTGCAGCGCCTGTGGAAAAGGTTGTCCTTGGTGCTGATGGCATCCCTCAGCCTGATTGGGTCTACAAGACTGTATCAGATCAGGACAAGCACTATGAGGCTGGATACGGTAAGATGAGTGACAAGCAGATCTCCATCAAGCGTGCCACGGTGGAAGCGAAGAATAAGATTGCCGCATGGGTAAGCACCTCCGTCAAGGAAGTTATCGTAACGTACGTAAATGATGCAGGAAGTGGTGATGACCGCCAGACACTTGATGCCATGGAAACTATCAGTGAGCAGGTTGCTGAAGCAACCCTTTCCGGTGTTACTACCGAAGAGCTGTGGATGGATGCAGAAGGAGGAGCCTGGGTCCTTTGCTCCATCTCCCTTGCAAGCATTGAACAGCGTTTTGCTCCTGCTGCAGAGACCGTTGCAGAAGCTTTTGCCCAGAGCGATGCATCAGATGCTGCGCAAGTAAAGATGAAGGATTCCTTTGCTGCCTTGCTGAAAAATGTCAAATAGGTGACTCAAACGGTGGGTACAGGTTCATCTATGCCATTGTTTCGCATTCCCAACGCATGTGGGGATGAACCGACTCCCTCTTTTCTGGATATGCAGCTTATAAAGGAACATCCTCCTTATATGTAAGATATCAAGGGTGGGATGTTCCTTTTCTTTTTCACTGCCAGTTTTGATGGAGTTGGCACAACTCCTTCATCCTATCAGGCTCTCTCTTGATTTTTCCCCTCTGCCGAACCTTTGTGCTATAATTCTTGATCATATACTTTTTATGCTGTTGATACTCATGGGTTTAGCAGTGAAAAAATCCAAGGGTGATAGGCTGTTCCTAGCCTGTAGGATACGTTAGTTGAAATATTTTGGGGTATGAATCTGATTTCCTGACAGAACTGCAGGGAACCACTGTTTTTCTGCCCAAGACCATATGAAGTCTCAAAGGCTTTCAGGAGGACACATGGAAACGCGGAAAAGACACATACGTAGCATCATAGGAGTGGCCCTGCTCTCCTTGTTTTTCTTAGGAGGGTGTATGACCTCCCAATCCCTGGAAGAGGCCATGCCAGCTCCATCACCTTCCCCTATTGAGGAAACTGAGGTTGCAGCACTACCTTTCCAGGCATCCCAGAAGATACAACTTCTGGATACCTCTCAGGATCCAATAGCTCCAAAGGCATCTCCTGTTGGCTTTCACTATCAGGAGGCACAACCCAAAAAGGCAGTAGAGCCTGCAGTTGTGCAAGAGAGTGTTGTCTCTTCCCCTCCTGCTATGGCAATGGAGCCTGAAGTTGTGCAAGAACGTGCTATCTCTTCCCCTCCCGCTAAGGCAGTAGAGCCTGCAGTTGTACAAGATAGTGTTGCTGCTTCTCCTCCTGTTAAAGCAGTAGAGACTCCTGTGATCAAGAAGGATGCTCCCCCTTCCGTTTATCCCAAGGAGAATGCCCTGGTCGTGTCAGCTATCGGAAGCGGTCTGACTGAGTCAGAGGCTAGAAATGATGCCTTGGCTTCGCTTTCAGCTAACCTTTACTCCCAGGTATCTAGTTTTGTAGAGACCATTCAAAAAGAGACTGAGCTAGCGGGTGTGGTCATTGGCAACAGAAGCGCCTTCTCTGAGGAGATCAGGGTTGCCTCAGACCTCCCACTTTTAGGAGTTTCCTCAACAATTCTGCGCACCTTCTATGATTCTTCACGCAAGGCTGTGATGTATGAGGCTGAGGCTATGCTGAAAGCCTCCACCTCCCTTGCCCTCTATGAAGGAGAAATGCAGAGCATTGAAGAGAAGATAACAAGAGCTGAAGAGACCCTGCCCAAAACCCTGGACTCGTTGGCTAGGGAGGAACAGCTAAAGCTGCTCCTTGAGTATTACACCGAGTTTGAAAAACTTGGGTATGTTGCCCGTGCCTTAGGGGCTGCTACGATACCTTCCATGCGCCAATCAAGGTACTCCCTTGAATTGCTCCTATTGCAGGAGGGGCGAGTCATTGACTCGTACAAAAAGGCTGCAAGGAGCTTGAGCAAAGCCGTAAGCAAGGACGGTGTGTATGTGTACCCAGCCAAGCTCAATGGAACAGGTGGGGTGACTGAGTTTGCCGAACAGCTCTCCTATGCCATACAGAGCGAACTGGGAAACAAGGCTGTATCCTCTGCTACAAGGGCAAGCTATTTCCTGTTTGGTACCTATACCCTGAAAGCCGAAGGCAAAGAGGGGATCTATGTGACCTACCGAGTGGAGGATAGGGACGGCAACGTCGTCGCTACCTCCACAGCGGAACTGCTTCCTTTGGTATATCAGGGGCAGCAGATAGTTCCCATTGCCTATGACTTCCAGAAACAGCTGGAACGGGGTAATGCTGTGGACACTGACTTCTCAGTGGACATCAGGATCAACGGCATGAAGGACTACATCTCTTTCCAGGGCGGTGATGCTCTCACCATTGAGGTGAAGGCCGGAGCCCCGTGTTATTTCTATGTGGTGGGCTATGTATTCAATGAGTTGAATGAGACGTTCTCCTATCTTTTCCCCTTGAAGCTTGATGCTGTGGGCAAGGACATGTTTGTCTATCGTGTCTCCCCTGAGGATGTGAACAAGTGGATCA
>CAZPOJ010000292.1:0-2718 GCA_964588005.1 uncultured Sphaerochaeta sp. | reverse complement strand
TAAAAAAAATACCGTAGAACGAAAAAAGTTGACCCGGCTTTCCCAGATGTTTTTTAAACCTTTGCAATAATTGACCGGCAATAAAGGGCAAGATCATCTTTTGCAATAGACTCAAAAGGACCGACTGGAACGAACTTATCGTCTCAAACCTTGTTGCCAGGACCAGAGATAAGAGTAACGGTGTAATGACTATACCAAGCACCTGTGATAATACGGCATTGTACAAAGAACCTATGGCATTGCCGCCGTACCGCCGAGTTAGCATAATACAACTGGTAATTGTTGTCGGCACCGCACCAATAAACAGCAGCCCGACGGCTCTATTGGAGTACCCGAACGGTTGAAGCAATAAAAAAATGAGAATTGATAAAACCGGTGCCAAGATAAATAGTGAGCTTTGTACTGCAAGGTGCAACTTCCATTTTCCCAATCCACTTCGCAGTAGGGTAGTATCGGTATTCAATCCCATCCCTACATACATGAGCATGATAGTGAGCGTTGAGGTCCATCCCAAATCATAAAGATACCTACCGGGTTCTGCAGCAAGTATGGAAGCAATAAAGGTGACTGATAAAACCAGTACAAAAACCGGAGGTTTCTTGATTTTCATATTTCAATGCTTCTGATAGAGTCCACCACCGCAATGACTGCATCCCTATCTAAACGAGGAAGAGGGTTTAGGGGAGGTATCGGAGAGCCCACCGGATATCCCAGATGTTCAAGACCAGATTTCACACAGGCCACCAGATCATATTTCATGAACAACTGATTCATTTCCCACAACTTTTTCTGTAGTCGATAAGCATCTTGAGCCCTGCCTTCTTTATGCAAATTATATAACTGTACACTTTGTCGCGGAATGAGGCAGGCAGGGCCTGCCATCCATCCCACGCCTCCAAGTTGGAAAACAAACAGAGGTATATGTGCAGAGGCACTGAAAATTTCAAATCGATTTCCGAAACTATTTACAAGAGAGAGCAGTTTTCCCGTCGTCCCAGATGCATCTTTTACATACCGGATATTTGGAACATTCGAAAGCTGTTCAAATACAGTCAAAGAGAGATCAAAATGCATATATTTCGGATTCGTATAAAGCACTACTGAGACGTGTGGGACTGATAGGGCAACTGTTCGATAAAAAGCAACCAGTTCTTGTGTGGAAAGAGGAAAGTATGTTTGCAATAAGATTACAATACCATCTACTCCCAACTTGGCAAAAGAGGTTGCCTCGTGCACTGCTTGTGCTACTGAAGTGCCGCAAACTCCTGCTACGACAGGAACCCTTGCTGCAGCAGCCTCGATAGCACACGTTACTATAGTCAGCTTCTGTTCAAGTGACAAATAAGAGAATTCTCCTGCACTGCCCATAACGCATAATCCATGGACGCCCTCTGTAATGAGATCGTCACACAAACGGGAAAGTACCGAGGTGATTACCTTCCCATTTTCATCTATCGGGCTGGGCAGATAGGGTATAATACCAAACAAATCCTTCATATTAATAACCTTCTAAAAGCTGTGTTGCGATCTTCAGTGCTCTGGTAGTATCCACCTCAATTGCTAGTTCATGTTCTGCAGAAGAATTGATGAAATCAAAAAGCATCATTCCTCGATTGGTTCGACTACGGGTTTCAACATTGATTGAACATTTTTTAGTGGTAACGAACGACCTGTCAGTCAAGACCAAGAAAGCCAATAAGTCATGGAGAGGCATTCTGTTTCCTGTCCCCTTTACAAGGTGGGCATCACAACAGGAGTTTACCAGGTCTTCTATAAATGTACGCATTTCAGAAGGCTCTTTATGATCTACTGGAGAGTTCTCCGATGTTGCAGGTGCAGTTGAAAAACTCCAGGGAGTATCCTTATCGGATGCGCGTTCAAAAGCTACTTGCAGCGTGACATCAAGGGGTACTACAACTACTTTCTTAAAATGATCAAATACAACCTTAGCTGCTTCAGGATCATTGAATATATTGGCTTCCATCTTAGGTCCGCTATTGCCAGAAACACTCCACACGCCTCCCATTACCACCACCTCAGCAACTCTCTCGGGAAACGTAGGATCCAAAATTGTGGCAAGGGCGATATTCGTCAGAGGTCCAGTGCATAATAACGAATATGCTCCAGGTTCCTGACGAGTTTTCTCCAGCAGATAATTAGCAGCATGTACTCCCTGCACAATGTGGTTATTCCACTCTTTATCGGGAGCTGTCTCATCCTTTACTACCAGGCGCTCGATTACATGATCACAGAAATCACAGCCGGATATTGGTTTTTGAATAAGAGGTTTGTCACAACCGGGAACCAGATCCACACCAGATACGGACAAGCGTTCCAACAGCTCTCGAGCTATTTCACACCTTCGCAACGCCCCTATACGGCGTCCATAGGAAGTTACAGCTTCCAAACGAATTGTAGAATCTGCTGCCATCGCTATTAGTGTTAACAGGTCATCCCCGATCAAATCAGAATCATACAACACTCGTTTCATTCCATCCTCCCGTAATACGTAGACAAATCATGCAAAACAAGTTCCAACACCTCTGTTGCATCTACATCCCAAGCCATTTGATGATCTAGTTTCTTGCCGTTTCGCACTTGCGTATCAACGATAGTCACCCCTCGGGTAAACTCACCGGAGCAATCAACAGAAATCTGACATGGGCGCATTTCAAAATACTTTTCTTTAAGCAGCCATACAACAGGCAATGCATCATG
>CAZPOJ010000291.1:0-2719 GCA_964588005.1 uncultured Sphaerochaeta sp. | reverse complement strand
TCCAAAATAGCATTGACATTGGTATAGTTTCGCAATTGGACGCTTAAATCATAACATTCAGGGGGAATTCCACTGACTTTCGAAGAAAGCCTCTTCATCGAAGTAATCGTTGAGTCAAGCTCCAGCACCCTACGATACTTCAAGATCTCTAGAATCTTGGAATCCAGGGACTCCTGCAAGTAGTCGGCTACAGTCTGGCTAGATTCAAGGAGGTTCTGGCGAAGTGACAACAAAACGAAACCCAGAAGGATAGAACAGAGCAAGAGCACGATGACAACGGTGAACATGATTGATTTTACCCATTGCAACGATGCCCTAAAATTCCTCATGTATACTCCATAGTTATTCGCTCTTTGCTTGGTAGTATACCCCAGAATCATAGCTAAAGGGACTTTGCTCTCTGCTTTTTAGCAAAAAATGCACAAACAGAAGCCTCATCAGCAGCAATATCTTCCTCCTTGTTTTCTTGTTGCAGTCAGGTAAGACAGAAAAAATATGAGCACAGACAATTCTAGCAAAAGGGTTGGAGCCAACCCTTTCGACCAAACTGCTAAAGCTGAAAGCAAAGGCTAACAGGAATGAAAAAATCAATACCGCCAACTATCAATATTGCGCATACATCAGTCCATACAACATTCTCAGAGGATCAAGGAAAGATACCCCTTATTGCCTGGAAAAAATTAACCAGGCAACAGGGGGTATATGTTCTTTCTACCAGGCGGTCATGTCCCTGCCAATTCCCCAATCTTTGCATTCACCCTCTCTCTCAGATCGAGAAGATACTCATCATTCCAAGGGTAGTGTGTGAAAGTCAGAGGATACCCTAAACCTTCCTCGATCAGGGAGACCACCGTCTCGCGGTCAGAAAGGCTTTCCAGCAGGGTAAAGGCTTCCAAATCCTGGAATGCGGCAAACTGCACCTCATTGCGGATGGAGCTATACACATCCCCTTCCTCGCTTGGATATACTAGGAAGGCATCCCCTGAAGGAAATACCTGCCCACAATCGGTGATGATATAGGGGTTGATATGTTTCTTGGAGTACTGGCTGTTATAGAAGTTGAATCCCCACTGCAGAAATCCCTCTATCTGGTATAGATAGAGCAACACCCCCATAATCCTGTTCCGTGCACTGGGCATGGAGAAGAACCTGTTGGGTACATCCTTTCCTTGCCCAACACAGTAGTAGACCCAGAGATTTTTGACCTTATTGTCAACAAAGGTCTGGATATGGTCATTTGAAGGTATTGGATTGGTGACTATTCCTTTTTGGTAGAACTCATAGCTTGAAAGGGCATCCATCACAATACAACCATCGAGCAGGTCGATGACCTGGCCTTTAGCCGCAAGGTAGGAATCCAAGTGTGCTTCATTGGGCTCATCAGAAATGTGGAACCTCAGATACTGCTTCTCATATCCCGCTTGGGCAAGAGCCTCAAGCAGACTGGGGACGAAGCTAGTAAGGAATGCACGGTATTCAGGATCGGTTGCACCCACATGCCAGCCAAAGAGTTTCGTCTCCTTCCCGTCGACGTTGGCCATAATCTTGGGCGTTGCATACGCTCCCCACTGCGTGAAGAAATGGGCTATCTCCAAGTGCGTGATCCCTACCTTCTTACAGATACTGCACCAACGGTCGAGCCTTGTAAAATCAAAGCTATACACCCCATCATTCCTTGTGACTCCTACCAGCTGGACTGTAGTGCGCTCCCCTCCTATCTGTGTATCCAAAGGCGGAGTAAATATAGGTGTAAGCAATACGTTTATCTTGCTCTGTTTTGCAGCAAAAGTTATGAAATTCTCCAGGATCCTCCAGTACTCTTCACTGAAGACCTCTTCTTTATAGTAGTCGGCAAGACAATCAGCATGGAACCACTCTGTATGCAGCAAGGTCTGCTGCGGTAATCTTTGTGCAATTACCTCAAGGGTCAATTCAGTTTTCCAGTCAAAACGGTTTGCAGAGGAGGGTACCTTTGTTTCCTCATTGATTAGGGTTATCTCCTTGTCAGCAACCACCTGTACGGTAAGCGCATAACTCCCCGGTTGCACCCCTTCCAGGTCAAGATCGATCCAAAGGCTCTTATACTGCTCTGCAACCGGTCGTATCCGACCCGTTGCAGGTACCAACAGATCAGGAAACAGACCTGGAGATGTGCGCAAGTAGTTGCGGTCTCGTACATGCGTTGCTGGATACTGTGAAGGTACTAGCTCAACACTCCGTATCCTGGGTGCCACAGGACAGCCGTCGATACTGAACGTAAACTCCTGCTGGGTATCCAGTGAAGTCTCATCAGAAACATAATACACCAGCTGAAATGCTAAGCGCTCATTGGACAGGCCACTGATCTTGTGTGAACGCAGTGGCTTTGGTCGCAGATCAGGGAATACCTTTTCCAAGGAACTTGAAAGAAAAAACTCATATGAAGCCATACTAACCTCCAATATTATTAGCCTTTGATACCATTTAACGCTATACCTTCAATAAACTGCCTTTGCAGGAACATATAGAGCAGGAAAGGGGGAAGAAAAGTCAGTGTTGCACCAGACATGACAAGACCATAGTTTGTGCTGTAGTTTCCTTTCAATGCTGCTATTGCCAACGTTAGCGTCTTCATATTGGGTTTTGAAGCAATGACCAGAGGCCACAGAAAATCATTCCATGCCGTGATGAAGGTGAAGATGGTCAGAGAAACGAGCACCGCCTTGATCAAGGGAATTAC
>CAZPOJ010000290.1:0-2722 GCA_964588005.1 uncultured Sphaerochaeta sp. | reverse complement strand
TGGAGGTTTTCTTACATGGCTGATCAAAAGAAACTTTGTTCTGTTGTGATTCCTGCTTACAATTGCGAGCGTACTATTCGTGCAAGTGTAGAGTCTGCTCTGCGCCAGACCTACGATACACTTGAAGTGCTTATCGCCGATGACGCCTCTACTGACAATACGGGCTCGATTCTGAAGGACCTGGCCCGCACTGATAGCCGTATCAAGGTGTTCTTCCTGGAGAAGAATGGAGGCGTGGCGGAAGCCCGCAACCGCCTGTTCTTAGAAGCGACAGGTGAGTACGTCGCTTTTTTGGATGCTGACGATATCTGGAAACCTGAAAAGCTTGCAAAGCAGATAGCCCTGCTGGATGCATCGGAGGCAGATTTTGTCTACTCCAGCTACTCCTTCATGGACAAGGACTCCCGCTCGATAGGCAAACCTAAGATTGTCCCCACCTCCTGTACCATGCAGGATATCCTCAAGGAGAACTTCATACTCTGCTCAACGGTAGTGATGAAGGGCTCTTTGGCAAAGCAGTATCGCATGGATGGCTCCTATTCACATGAGGACATGGTCTACTGGCTTACGCTTTTCCAAGGGGGTTGCAAAGCCAAGGGCAATGCCGAGGTGTTGGTCGAGTACCGTATATATGACCAGAACCGATCGGGGAACAAGAAAAAAGCTGCAAAGGACCGCTGGATAGTCTATCGAAGGTTCCTTGGAATGAATCTGTTTGCTTCTTTTGGATATTTTGTTATCTACGCCCTCTATGGGTTTAGGAAGTATCGGGGATTGAAGAAATAGGAAGGTATATTTCAAAGTATTGTAATCTTTCATGGAAGGTCTTGTTGTATGGGTAAAGGAATCCGGCACTAGGGTAAAGCATGAAAGTCTTTTGCTTGCTCAGCAATGCCACAATAATCTCTTACTTATAGTGTGTGACAATATACTCTAAGCAACTATTTTTGTGTTATTTTCTTGACATGTTGTACTAATCTCCTTATGCTTTGGAACATGTTTTATCATATAAAGGCTTGGTGGAAGAGGTGATATGAAGAATTTTAAAATGAAACGTGGGATGGCAACCATCCTTGTATGTATGATGGTCGCTGCTCTTTTTGCTTCTGAGCCTCAGATAGCCTCTGATGAAGTAACGGCCTTTGTGATTCAAGACTATGCATTTTCCGTCAAGGGAAAAACAAAGAACTTTGCTCTGCGCAGTGTGATTGTCCCTTCGAATGGAGACCCTGTTTTTGCGACTGAAGAGGATATGGTCAAGGCCCTTACTGCCAAGAAACAGCTGCTTGTCAACAAGCGGTTATTCACCAGCGTTGAGTTTGAATACTCCTTGGAATCCTATAGCAAGGGTACAGCGTACTATACAGCGACCTTTTTCGTAGAGGACTCCTCTACATTCCTTACCATCCCTTTCCCTAAGTTTGACAATGATGAGGTCGGTCTTCGTCTTGGTGTGAAGATATATGACAAAAACCTTTTGGGGACCTTCAGCGACCTCTATATCAGTGGAAGCATCTCACAGGGAAATGGTGGGCTCACCGGGTGGGATAAGCGCGAAGATCAGTTGGAGATGAAGATAACCTCCCTTCCTCTTAAGAAGACATTCCTTGACTTTTCGTTTGACTACGAACGTACAAAGCAGAGCATTGATGCAGGTAAATTCAACTTTTCTTTTAATTGGAAGAATCTTACCCTTAAGGGTGCCAAGCTTAACATTGCTCCCTGGGGTTACTTTAGACCCTCTTCAGACTTCTCCGTCTGGAGCCCCCAGGAGTATGGAGTGTCATGGGGGCTGGGACCTTTTAAGCAAAATGGAAGTTCCTACTCTTTATATAACAAACTGAGGATACATGCGATTGGCACTCAGTTTGATACCTACACATCCATAGATCGACATGGACTCTCCCTTTTCTCCCTTCCTATCAGTTTCAAGTTCTATGTTGATACAAGAAAGGTTATTGATGCCTCTGAGCTTACGTATGCGCATGTAGGGGTACGGCTCGGCACAAGTTTAGCTCTCCCCCTTGGAATGCGATGGGCAAGTTATGTTACTCCGGCCCTCCACTTTAAACCAAGTGAGACGAACCCTCTTCCTTACTCCTTCCTCCTCTCAAACACCATCAGCAAATCGAATATCAACTGGACCGGTAATTTCCGCAAGGGTGTGTATTTTTCCCTAAGCCATACAACAGACATCTACCCGCAAGAAGAGTATCGGGATACTAAAACTACATGGTATATAGCTTCTACCCTGTCCTGGTTCCCCATTGCAACCAACATGTTCAACCCTTCTATCCAGTTTAAGGGCTTTGTGGCTGATGCAGTACACAAGCGAGACCATTTCAGCAATGCTACAATAGCTGATTCCATGCGTGGATATCTTACCAAGACTATTGAAACCTTTCCTGGTGGAGCTTTGGGTGGCAAACGTGAATATGGAGCCATTATCAACATGAATCTGACCACCAAGTTCATTGATTTTGGATTTGCCAAATCCTATGCGAGTCCCTTCCTTGATGTGGGAATCTTCCATGATACAGCAAATCCAGAGAAGCCAATCATCATCTCCTCTGCAGGGCTTGACGGATGGGGTATCATCAACAAATTCCCCAGCTACCCGATCAGAGGTTCTTTGGGATTCAACTTGCAGGATGTGAGGAAAGCTATTGAGAAAGAGATTGATTTTACTGAGGTTGAGTGGGAGCTCTATATTGGCATGGGG
>CAZPOJ010000289.1:0-2728 GCA_964588005.1 uncultured Sphaerochaeta sp. | reverse complement strand
TTGTGGATGTCTTCTCCAAGGCAAAGGCTGATGCGGCCTTGGCCGCGTCTATTTTCCATTTTCATGAAATTGATATCCCCGAGCTAAAGATTTTTCTTTCGCAACGTGGTATAACTATGCGTAAAGGGCAGTAAGGAGACTTCGTATGGCACTTGATTTTACAAAAATGGATGGACTCATTCCCGCAATCGTCCAAGATTCAGTAACCCGAAGGGTTCTGATGCTTGGGTATATGAATGAGGAGTCGCTGAAACTCACCCGCGATAGGGGGCTTGTTACCTTCTGGTCAAGAAGCCGGCAAAAGCTATGGACCAAGGGCGAGAGTAGTGGCAACTACCTTAAGGTACGTGAAATCATTGAAGATTGCGATCATGACACCCTTCTTATCAAGGCACTTCCGACAG
This sequence comes from uncultured Sphaerochaeta sp., assembly GCA_964588005.1. Classification (GTDB taxonomy): domain Bacteria; phylum Spirochaetota; class Spirochaetia; order Sphaerochaetales; family Sphaerochaetaceae; genus Sphaerochaeta. The sequence goes on along the minus strand of CAZPOJ010000289.1, from coordinate 2,324 downwards.
GTCCTGTCTGTCATACCGGTAGTGATACCTGCTTCAATGAGGTCAATGACCCCTCTGAGGTGACCTCCAGTGAATTTCTTTTCTACCTCGAGGAGGTTATCAGCGACCGTCGCGAGTACCCCCAGGAAGGTTCCTATACCAATCATCTCTTCAGCCGTGGACTGAACAAGATCGCACAGAAGGTGGGTGAGGAGGCAGTGGAACTGATCATTGAGAGCAAAGATGACAACAAGAACCTCTTCCTTGGAGAGGCGGCTGACCTTATGTACCACTTCCTAGTGTTGCTTGCTGAGAAAAATGTGCCTCTCAGTGAGGTTGTCGAGGTATTGAAGGGTAGGCATAGCAGGTAGGCTGCGATACGCTTATAGTGCATAAGACCTCCTAGAAATAGGAGGTCTCGTCATAGTATGGGCTATGCTCTATATGCTCCCATCTCATTTTCTGCAGTAAAAAATCCCACTTTATTGCAATACCATAAAACCATTCTTGTAGCGCCACACTCTCACTGAGAACATGAAGTGGTGCATTCGCAAGCGCTTTGCGGCTGGTATCCCCATACCACCACGCTCCCATCATCGACCGTGAGAGTTCTGCTGTCGTGCAGAAGATCGCAATGCTCTGCGACCAAGCCTCCATACAGTTTCCCCCTATGGGGAATATGGTGCCCTCATTGATACTTTCACTACATATGGCACTTTCACCACCGTGGTGAAAGGTGTCGTATTAGTGAAACTCTGAATTTGTTAAAACGTAGCTCATTCACTATTGGTGCATGTGTCATTGCAAGCAACTTTCATGGGTCTTATGCAAAAAAGGTTGTTGTTTGTTGCTAATGACCACAATCAATGCCTGTTATTGCTCACTTGAACTATTGCCTGTCAGAAATGGTAAAGGGCTGAAGCAAGATGCAACAGCCCCGTCTAAGAGGTCAAAACAACCAGTTATATCCACGTACTACTCTTATATTCGTCCCTAATTTCTCTTATTCTTCTTCTTTTTAGCTTTTTCCCTACTGGTACAGATGTTGTCTGCAGCATACCACCCTGTCAGGATTGCAGTGGGAATACCAGCGGGGCTATATGCCCACTGTCCGCATTGCAGGACGTCAGGTATCGGTGTCTCTACGGAGGAGCGAATCTTCATGAGCCTACCGACCACAGGTGAAGGGCGTTCGAACGTCCACCCTGTGATACCCCCCTCACTATTGCCGAACCGCTTTTCAATAGCCAACGGCGAGGATGAGAAACGCAGTTCAACCCTGTCCAACAAGCCTGGAAATACTGTTTCAGCAAGTGTCTTGATCATTGCATCCTCGACAGACAGCTTGAACTCATCATACCACCCGCCATCACTGGCAAAGCGCACAAGATCATACTCGAGCAAAAAGCTCACTACCAGACCTGTCTTTCCCTCTGGAGCGAGGCTTGCATCGCGCAAGGAGGGAATGGAGATTTCATAGGTGGTCAAGCTGCAATAGGTTTTCACCCAAGTTAAAACCTCCTCCTGTATGCAGGTCTTTTTGCCCTTGTCCAGCAGGCTCTTGAGTTCTGATAGATGAGTTTCGCCTAAGCCCTTGCGGGAAGGGGTATAAAACAGGTGTCCACTGCTGATGGCGGCGAAAGCCTCTGGGGGAGTGTCCACTCCCAAGAATAGGGAGAACACTGAATCCCCACCGCGGGTAGCCTCGATTATTTCAGCTTGGGCTGTGATGGATGCAACCACTTCGGAGGGGAGGCCTGTGGTATCAAGATTGCGATACAAGGTTTTCAGATCTGCACACCAGAGTAGCTTTTCGTAGGTGTAGCTTTGGCCAGTAGCATCTTGAACCATTTTTTGGGCCGGTAGTATTGTTTGTACACTTCTATTGATGCAGATCTCACCCCCGTTTTCGAGCACCTTCTGTGCCAGCTTCTCCGGAAGCTTCCCTGTTCCCCCCTTTGGATAGAGGTAGTCCATGTAGACATAGTAATAGCCCAAGGCAAAAAAGGTAGGGGTGCGTTTAAAGAAGTGCTGGTCGATGATATCAATGAGGGCCTGGTTCGTAGATAGTGAACGCAGATATGTCTCCATAGGCTCGTTCATCCGTTCCATGCGGGAGACGGCAAGCAGGAACCTACCCATCCATGGGAGGAGTTCCTTGAAGAGATACTCCCTGTCCTTCTTGTAGTTTTTAAAAACAGGGTTTTCAAACCCATAGATAACATACATTTCCTTGTACACCTTATCTATTACCTTGAAGATTTTGCGTACATCATCCACACTTTCAGGATACAAGCTCTCCAGTACCTGCCTATAATGGCCGATACTTTCGTGCGAATCCATGC
>CAZPOJ010000288.1:0-2740 GCA_964588005.1 uncultured Sphaerochaeta sp. | reverse complement strand
GTCATGACAAGCGAGAGAAACTGCAAGAAGGCCCTGCCAGAGAAGATATAGGGGCCGGGGTTCCGCACAGCCTCTCTTTGAAATAGGCCTCCAAGTCCAATTGGGACTGGGGTTTATTTTTTATTCATTACAACATTTAACTGTGGACTAGTGTATGGTAATGTGATACCATCTTCGTAATGGCACCCTTTTCAAGTTTGTTTGGGGTAGTTGCTACCATGCTGGAATGCCAGCATCGGAAAGGAAAACACACTATGCACGTTGAATTTAAGGAAATGTTGATGGAACTTGTCCCTGACGACAACCTTGACGAGAAGGTCCAGAAGCTCAAGGAGATTGCCAATGTCGCCGGTTCCCTGGTCAGTATCACTGTCAGGGATGGATCGACCTATCTGTCTGTCAGGTATGACGACAGGTACACTGAATTCTTCAGGACACGCAATGCAGGACGTCCGAGAAAGAAGGAGGCAAAGTCAATGACCTGGGGAGAGGTGAGCATGCTTCGCAGGAAGGTGGGTGCAAGGGAGACTGCCGCAACACTCAACATGAGCCTCTCAACCTTCTACAGGCGCTACGGGGAGAATATGGGCAAGGATAAGGATGAAATGTTCTCATGAACGCTATTCTCAAATTAATATGGGAAATAGTGATTCAAAATGCTTCTCAGTGTTGCTTTTCCCAAATTAATATGGGAATCCACTAACGAGAGATGGGTTACAGCTTTTTCCCAGCCAACCACAGGGGAAAAAAGGCCACCCGGATGCCCAGGAAGGCTCCGTCATAGCAAGGGGGATCCATGTACATAAAGAAAGTGAAGACGAAGAACGGACGAACAAACATAGCAATCTCACAGTCATATAGGGACAGCGAGGGCAAGTCCAAGTCCCGTGTGGTGAAGGGGCTGGGATATCTGGACGAGATGGAGAAGCAGTATGGGGACCCCTGGCCCTTCATCGACGCCGAGCTGGCGGCCCTCGAGCAGGAGTACGCCCGGATGCGGCTGGTCACCATGCTTCCCATAGCCATGGACGAGCGCCTCGCTCCCGAGGATGCCTCGGGAATCATGAATTTCGGGTATGCCGCCCTGAGCAAGCTCTATCATGAGCTGGAGATAGACTACCTGGTCAACAACAGGCGCAGGTACCTCAACTGCAGCTACAACCAAAACGCCATATTAAAGATGCTCGTCTATTCACGCGTGCTGTCCCCCGGGTCCAAGAAGCGCGCATGGGAGCAGAGGGGAAGATTCTTCGACAAGATGGACTTCTCTCTGGACGACGTGTACCGCTCCCTGGACTTCTTCACTTCCATCAAAGATGACCTTCTCGAGGCGCTGGATGCCAGGATCACCAAGGTCCAGGGGCGTGACAAGAGCATATTCTACTATGACGTGACCAATTACTATTTCGAGATCAATCAGGAGGACGAGTTTCGTATGCACGGCATCAGCAAGGAGAACCGTCCGCTGCCCATAGTCCAGATGGGCCTGTTCATGGATGCCGACGGCATCCCCGTCTCCTACAAGCTCTTTGAGGGCAACAAGGCCGACGTGTCCACCTTCAGCCCCTCGCTCTCCTACCTGCGCTCCCTGCATATCCGCAAGAAGGGCGGGCGCTTCATCGTAGTCATGGACAACGGGATGTTCAGCGGTGACAACCTGCGCCAGATACAGATAGATGGCAACGGCTACATCGTTGCCTACTCGCTGAAGGGAGGCACCCGCGAGGTACAGGCCAAGGTGCTGGACACCAGCGGGTACAGGTACAAGAAGAGGACCGAGGATGAGGTGACCGGCAGGGTGACCTATGAGGATGCTCTCTGGGATCCTGACGACCCGAAGACGAAGGAGGTCGACAGGTACAAGTCGTTCGACATCCCATTTGAGCTGAACCTGTCCAACCTCAAGGGCAAGAAGCAGAAACTCAAGATGGATGTGATGCGCTTTGTCATCGGCTACAGCCAGAAATATGCGGACAGGGCAAGGCAAGAGCGTGAGAAGGTCATCGAGAAGGCCGCCAGGATCGCCGAGACGGGGCAGTTCTTCGGTTCCAGCGATTCGCGCAAGTACGTGAAGAGCACCCCCTTCTCCAAGGAAGACGGGGAGAAGCTCGATGTGGAGTACTTCCATGAGCTGGACTTGGACAAGATCGAGAAGGACGGGCGATTCGACGGCTACCATGCCGTCATGACCAGCGAGCTGGACATGCCATCCGAGAAGGTCATCAGGCAGTACCGGGGGTTGTGGGAGATAGAGGAGACGTTCCGCATCTCAAAGACAGAGCTTAGGAGCCGCCCTGTTTACGTATCGACAAAAAACCACATAGAGGCCCATTTCCTAACCTGTTTCATTGCGCTCACGCTGCTGAGGGTATTGGACAAGCGCCTGGATGACGCATATTCCACAGAGGAGATACTGGATAACCTGAAGACGTGCAATGCCCATTACCTTGGCGAGAACATCTACCAGTTCTACCAGATCAGCGATTGCCTCAAGGACATAGGAAATACTCTGGGCATTGACTTCACAAAAAAGTACCTGACAAGGCAGGAAATACGTACTATTATCGGGGAGACAAAGAAGACGGAGTATTAGTCCACATCTTTATGAGCCTAGAAAAAGTCTATACCATGTTACACCATAACAGGTTACTGACTTTTTTTAGGTTTTCAGCTGCAGAAGACAAGCTCCTATGTATGAGCATAGAGTATAGCATGAAGATGGTGATAAAACAAAAATAAA
>CAZPOJ010000287.1:0-2742 GCA_964588005.1 uncultured Sphaerochaeta sp. | reverse complement strand
CCATGGACATGCTTCACCTTAGGAAGCCATTGCTCCAATTGTGGCAAAGGATCGATAAAAGCCTCTACCTGATGACAGGGCTCCCACTGCAGTCCAAGCTTAGGGTCATCAAGGGCATCGAACATGAGAGCCCAGGCATCGCCGTTGATGGCTATGTTCCAATTGCCTCGTTTCCACAGGTCTCCCATTCGGCAATTCTCAAACAGGAGCCCACGGCAGTCATATGTGCAGGCAAGGTCCAGCAAGGAGGAAAAGGTCTCTTTCCATACTACCAACGAATCCTCCACACTCTTGCCTGGAAGCCTACCGGCAAAGCCGGTAACATACGGAGAACCAAACAAAGAAGCATGTGTGATAAGAGACTTCCACCCTGCTAGGGTATCAGAGCCAGCGAGGGTATTGCCAAAGATGGAGAGGGCGGAAACTTCCAAGGAACTGGAAGTTACCGTTTCAGCAAGCCGAGAAAGATCAACAGGACCTATTGATTTCCAGAAGGCTATGTTGATAGTTTCAAAACCAAGGGAGGAGAGCTTCTCCAAAGAGGAGGGAGTTACTTCATCTGCACATAGGACAGCACCTACCTTGATCGCCATTGTTTCATCTCCTCTAAGATTTCTTGTACCTGCAGGCCATCAGAAAGGGTTGGTCTTGCAGGAATGCCCTTATCCACCCAATTCACAAAGGATGCATAGGTTGAAGCAACCATAGAAGACCCACCAACATCATACGATCCAGAACTCGTTGAAACGGCAACCGTTTCTCGTGATAGCGACGAGTCCAACACAGCAGTACCTAACGAACCAACTACCCTGATTGTAACAGCATCAACATCTGTTGGCGAGACTTGGGTGCAGGATAGGTTACAGGGAATCTCAGATCCTATCTGCAAGGAACCTGAGTAGGAGACCGGGACTGAGCCTTCAGAGAAAAAGGTATCATGATACTCAACATCCAAAGAAATAGTACCATCAGATACAAGATCCTCCAAGGTAACTACAGTAGTAGTTTCAATAAAAGAGACCGAACCGAATATGAAAAAAAGAGCATCGACAAGGTGGCTCGCAAGATCCCCTATACAGCCTCCATTACAAAGAGAGGGAAGCATGCGCCATTTCCATCGTGGATCTGTCCTCCAATCGCCCCAGGCGTTTGTAAGGACCCATCCTTGGTTGTAGTGAATGGATACGGATACGAGGGAACCTACCATACCTTCAGAAACAACTCTCGCAAGTGCGTGAAGAGCTTGCATGTTCCGCTTGGAGTAATTCACCATAGCAAGAGAAGAACCAGACCTTGAGGCCTCTACGATCGCTTGAGCCTGAAATAGGTCAAAGCCCATGGGCTTCTCTGCAAATAGGGCAAAACCTAATGAAAGAGCCATAGAACAGCATAAAAAGTGATACCTGTCAGGAAGTGTACAGGAGACTGCATCCGCACGATCTTGCATCAGGGCAAGGTCTGTTAAAGAAGAGGAGCTCCAGGGCACAGCATACAAAGAACAGAAAGCACGAAGGTTAGCAGGGTTGTGGTCGATAGCTCCAACAATGGTAACTCCCAGTTGTTGGAACTTCTTTGCTTGGTAGGTGCCCATTCCTCCACACCCTACTACAATGAGTCGCATATCAGAGTCCAAACCCAGTGGTGGATTTACGTACGACAAAGTCGGTATCCAACCATCTTTGTTCAGGAGAAGTTTTCTTCTGTATCATGTCGATTGCCATTTCAGCGGCTATGATTCCCATCTCTGTAATGGGATGGTCGACTGTAGTCAGTGGGGGTGCACTTGTTCCTGCTGGCTGGAAGTTGTCATACCCTATGACTGAAATGTCTTGGGGGACACGCAGGCCTTGTTCCATACAGGCTTGCATGAAGCCGAATGCTTGGCGGTCACTGGCTGTCATGACCATGGAAGGGAGGGGTTTCATCTTACCCAAGGCTTCAAAGCCTGATCGTCTGGAGAAGTCTCCTTCAATGATATGAGATTTGATATGGTGTAAGGATGCCTGCTCTTCAAATACAGCAAGACGGTCTTTTCCGTTCTTGAAGCGAAGGTCTCCTGTGAGATAGGTAATTGAGGTATGTCCTAGAGAACTTGCGTGAGCAATGGCTTTCTGCATGCCGATATCTGGCTTGGCATAGATGCTTGCAGCATTTTCCTGATAGTTGTTGACCAATACAAAGGGTATTTCATGGTCGATCATGGGTTGCAAGCCTTCAAAGTTATCCTGGGTAATTGCAAAGACCAGGCCGTCAAAGCTATGGGAGTTGATCAGTTCGTTGTAGGTCCGGTATTTTCCCAGGTGGTTCTCAAAGACAATGCCGATGGTGTAGTCACGCTTCATGGCACCTAAAAGAAGCCCGTCAAGCAAGGAGGGAAAGTAGGATCGGGTAAAAGGCATGATGTTCTTGTAATAGGGGACAACAAAGCCAAGCGAGAGGCTTTTGTTGCTTGCAAAGAGGGTAGCAGTGCGTGATGGATAATACCCAAGCAGTTCTGCCTGGTCACGAACCTTGCGTTTGATGTCACCACTTATCAAGGGAGAATCGTTCAAGGCACGGGAGACTGTTGATTCAGAAACTCCTGCTGCCTTGGCTACATCAGCCCTTCCAATACTCTTTGTCATATATCTGTTTTCCTACTCGATTGTGAAATTCATTGTAAGGGGTAAAGAGAAAAGAGGCAAATAGAAAAAGATTAGATGGTGAGTAAACGTAAAAGTGACCCATCAACGATGGGCCACT
>CAZPOJ010000286.1:0-2759 GCA_964588005.1 uncultured Sphaerochaeta sp. | reverse complement strand
GCATCCTGAGGCCAACCGTATGGAGGATCAAGAAACTGGGTACGGATATCATTGCCTTTTTTCCCACTCCCAATGAAAGAAAGAATCTCCTTGCACACAGGATTATCAGCCACCTCTCCTTGATATCCGATCAGGGATAGGGCATCGGCTGAACCACCTTTGGCACGGTCAAAGACTTTCGCCCATTTATCATTATCAGCCATATCAAAGTAGAGATACATCCTATCCAGGGAGTGACTCACGGCTTCTCGGATCATATCTTCAAGGGAGGGCAGAGCAAGCTCATTCCCTCCCGATTGGAACACCTTGGCATGATTGATGACATCATCAAGCAGACGGTTAATCCTTAGTTCAGCCTGGCTCATGGTAGTTGTCATTGCGGCAAGTGCCTCTTGCCCCTCTGCTGTAGCAGGGATGCCCCTTCTCTCTAGCGTAGCTGAAGCTGCCTTGAACTCCACAATTGCATTGTGCAAATCCTCAGAGTTTTTTTTGGGAAGGTACACATGAATTGTAGGGAGCGTTGAACCAGCTTGCCTAGCTTCCAGGACAACAGAGTTTTCAGGAATCGACCAACCATCACGCACCCAGATGCAAATCTGTTTGGCCTGTCCTGAAGGAGGATCTACCTCATAATGCAGGGATATATCCCTTTTCACCTTGGTATTGCCATGCAGTACCTGTATCTTCCTAAGCTTTTCTGAGACCTTTCTTTTGAGTCGCTCAAGACGTTCTCCAGAAATACGGAAAGCTTCATTTTCAAGATTGGCCTTCTGACCTCCAAATTCGTCATTCCAAGCAGTGCTCTCCTCGGTTTGAATCCGATATTCTTCACCTATCTTCATCAGAAGAGGACAAGCATCCAACAAGGGTGGCAGTTGCGATCGTAGGGAAGCCGATCCCTTTGTAAGATCGACTATCATGAGATCTGCAATAGTGTCGGTTGTGGCTCTGAGGCCCAAATCTTGGTTCCTGTCGTTAATCTTATTTATCAGGTAGACCAAGGCACAAGCTCGTGCTGTCAGCTTCTCATCATTTGATCCCTTTATCCATTGCATTGTCTGTTCATAGAATCTCCGGCTAACCATCTTATTGCCCAAGAGCCTCATGGCAGCATTGAAATACAGATAGTCAGCAGGGATTACATATCCGAGCTCCAAGGGGGCACTTTCTTTTACCACCTTGTGGATCATGGCTAGCTGGTTGCGTAGCTGTGCAGAAGTCCCTGTAGGGTCAAGGACCCTGAATGCTTCCTCCCAGAACCTTCTACGTACAGGCAGGATCGGGTAATCCTTGGAGAAGTCCTCCATATCGCTTTGCCTATGGCGGATAGTAGTGTCATTGAGGTGCCGGGTGATCTCACCCATGTTCCGTTCAATGAAGCCATTGATATCAGCTATCTTGTCTGACTTCTTTGCTAGGATCACCTTGCGGATGACCTCATCAACATCAGAGTCAGACAGTTCTATGCGGTTGGTGAATCGGCCTTCAAGCTTCTTGAGGTTGGAAGTGCCGGTTATGGCTGTCTGCCCCGTAGCAACGACCTTCAGTTTTCCGTTGAACTTCTTGGAGCAGTCCTGGATGGCTTCCTGTACGGTCAGCGAACGGCTTGAGTCTTCCCCTATATATTGCTGAACCTCATCAAGGACCAGCAAGGTAAGGGGGAACTTGCCATTGGAGGTAAGGGCATCCTTGATACCCCTGACCATCTCCTCCGAGGAGATGTCCTGTACGTACTTATATTGTTCTGAGAGAAGATCAACACAAGCATTTGGCGAAGAAAAAATGTTGGGCTTGACCTGAATCAATGCCCTATGCAGGCTTTCTGAAAAGTAGAAGCTATCCAACTCAACCTTCCAATCTAGCCCTTCAGCCTCAACCAAGGATCGGACCTGATCCAAAATCCCCTCTTTTTTCATCCAAAGCACGAACCGGGCTATGTGATATTGCTCGGGAAGCTCGACAGATCGGAAGACGATCTGCAACAGGGCAAGCCTTACACTTCCATCGGCCCCTGCCCCAAGGCTCCCTGAGGCCGCATGCAGACCTCCGTAGCGCTTACCTTGGACTTCAAGTTCCTTGAGCAGGTCACGAACCGACTGAGGGAGCGTTGCTACCCCCTGCGCAGTAGCGCCATCATTGAAGGGAGTGTTTACCCAGAGGGCACGGAGCATCTTGACCAGGTGGGACTTCCCTGAGCCAAAGAATCCACTTATCCATGCTGCAGATTGCTCAGGTTGTTCAATATTGTTCAAGAAACTCTCGAGTATAAGGCGGATGCCATGCTCATACTGACCATTGCATACAAAGGTCTCCAACTCATAGCGGAGAACGCTAAGAGCTGCAGGGTCTTGGGTGTTGTCATTGACATCGGCTACACCGTCATTCACTAACTTCCTTGTCGCCGGATCATGAAGGAAAACATCCTTATTCAACAATCTCATACTCTCACTCCTTTATGCTTTGCCATTGGCGGTTATGGGGACCGCCAGGTAATTCCACCCGTCATAGGCGTCCAACAGACGATAATTGTTATTCTCATACGAGCCGGGGAAGAAGACGATCAGCCTACCGGGGACCAGGCTAGCTACCCCTTCTACAAAAACCTTGACCTTCAGAAAGCCAAACAGAGATCCGATGCCTGTCAGAGCAACCACATGATTCTTCCCTGGTTGGTTGAGTTCAACAAATTTTTTAAAATCAGCGATGAGTGTATCCTTGAAGGCGTGGAGAATTGAGTTGAAAAGGTCGGGCCTTGCAAA
>CAZPOJ010000285.1:0-2761 GCA_964588005.1 uncultured Sphaerochaeta sp. | reverse complement strand
TCATCATCCATCAAGAGGTTGTTTTCCGCAAGAAACCTAGAAAAAAGCATCCTATGCCAATGCTGGTAGGCAATATCCTCAATAAGGCTGTTTAAAGCCTGGGCAGCATCATCATGCTGTGCATCCCCCACCAGGTTTCCATAGCGACGCAGTTTGTTCCGAAGGTCCTGCTCATCTTCAGAGAGGTGGAGAAAAGAAGCCTTAGCTCCTACTCCCAACTGCTCAAGAAGATCCCTAGCAGCGGCCTCAGCAGACGCTCTGGCTTCACAGATGGTGTTTTCCAGTTCTCTTCTCAATACCGTATCCAACGTATGCATGCCAATCCCTTCTTACCTTCTGACTACCACAAGCCCTTTCGAAAATGATGTGCAAGCCTTTCAGCTTTCACGTAGCCCAGCCCTCATGCCCTCCTTGGGTTGTAGCAGTACAAACGTATGACGAGGCCATTTTCATAGACCGCCAGAGTCACACTGGGCCATACTGCGAGAAAAGGCTATCCTCTTCCAAGCTGGGGTGGTCTCACATCCAATTAGAGAACAAAAAACCCGCTCATACAATAGCCCCATAGGGATGAAACGTTGGAGGTTTCTCTTTGGAAACCTCAACGATCATCCGTATTCGTTGAATACAAGAAGACAAGCCAAGAAGAGAGGCATCTCGTTTCTTGAAACACTACCAATACCTGATCAACCAACAGGACCAGAGAGGACCAAGTCCCCTGCTTGAGCCTTCACTGGTTGGTTGGACCTTGTAATGTGATCATCAGAAAGCCCGTACAGGCCTGACCCTGCTACTGTTGCTCCGGTAGAGTCTGTTCTGATTCCCATTGGCGAAGAACTGGTACCACGCGTAGTCTGCATTGCCCTCCGAGGAACTCCAGTAGTAGGAGTCAGAAAAACCCCCAACACCTTTCTTCTTGAGGTTCTTATACATGGAGTCCAACTCATACTTGGATGGAAGATACCAGTCATCAAACCCACCTGATACACTATCATTACATAGTTTAGCAGCATAGAGAGGGTAGTTTTTATAGGGTTCGGTAGCTCCGAAACGGGCAGTTATCGTTTGGGTGTTGAGTTTTCCATCTCCATACGAAGTGCCTTGGGCACTTGGTCCAAGCTCTTTGCCATATCCACCCCAGACAAAAGTGTCCTGGTTTCCAATGACCATATCCTTAGCATCAGCTTCAAGATAACGCCATCCATCTTTGTAGTCACCCCTATCATAGAATACAAAGCCTCCAGCGGGTCCCCTCTCTCCCATTTTCAAAGAGTCGACCATCGTATAGCTACTCTTGTCTGTGATGACAACTTCACCTGGTTTGAGCTTCAGCCCTTGTTCAAACCAGTTGGAGGGTCGATTGGATATCCCTATAAAATATGTGTACTCCCGTCCCTGATACCCATCATTACCGAACAAGCTGTACCCTTCCCCCTCATATCCACAAGCTCCAATTTGTCCATTAGAAGTAGCTATCAGGGAATACTTTTCACTACCAGCGATGGATTGTATCTTTACGTCCGCCAAGACTTTCTGAGGTGTTTTCTTATAGGAAGGATTATCCTCGGCTGTACCGAGCTCCCCTTGTTTATTCCTACCAAATGTATAGAGGTAGCCTTCTGTATCAAGGGCCATAGAGTGCAATACTCCTGCGGCTGCATCTTGCACCCCGTCCAGTATTTTAACTGGACTACTCTGGTTTCTGTCATTGCCGTTACCCAGCATATAGTAATAGTTATAGCCAAAAGTCCAGAGGGATGCATCTCTTTTTACCACCAGGGAGTGATTTCTCCCAGCTGCAACAGTACTGCAACCATCGAGGATTTTTTTGAATTGGGTACTGTTCGTGGTTGTCCCATTTCCCAATTGACCATACTCATTGTATCCGCAAGACCAGACAGAGCTGTCTGTCTTTAGGACCAGCACATGGTTTCCTCCTACGGCTACCCTTGATACACCGTCCATAATCTTTACAGGTTTAAGCTGGTCGTAGGCATTACCCAATCCTAGCTGCCCATACTTGTTCTCACCACAAGCCCAGAGGGTATCATCCTTCTTTACCATAAAGGACATATTGCCACCGGCGGCTATGGCTCGGACTTCAGTGAGTAGTGGCACAAACTTTAGGCTGTTGAACCTGGTGCCAATGCCCAGCTGACCGAACTCATTAAAGCCTGTGGCATACACAGCCCCATCAGAGAGAAGGGCCAAGGAGTGATCCCCCCCTGCACTGATCTGTTTGACATCGGTGAGGACCCGCTCCCATGTAGTTGTGGAAGATTTGGAACCATTTCCAAGCTGACCTGCTCCATTATATCCTGTTGAAAAAAGGACACCATCATCACGAAGTGCAAGGGAATGACTGTTGCCGGCAGCTACCTGCACAAACTTTCCAGAAGGGATGAAATCAGGCAGGGAAACAGGATTGCCCTTTGGTACGGTAATAGTGTGGGTATCACCCCACCAGTTGGTGAAGGTAAGGGTACTCTTGGGAGAGGATGCAAGCTCCTCAGGAGTTCTTATATCGATGACAGGAGTTGGTATTATGGAAACTGGAGCCAAGACTTTCCCATCGGGGCTAAAGGTTATGATGACGTTCCCACTGTCAGAGCGTTTTATTACACCCTTGATTAGGTTGATGGTATACACCGTTGTCCCAGCACTAGCCTTGATGGAGTAGGTCAGCTCTGCTGTAATGATGGGTGTCGATGCCCTGAAAAGGCTATCATACATGTCAACCTGATCGAGATACTCGAAGTAG
>CAZPOJ010000284.1:0-2765 GCA_964588005.1 uncultured Sphaerochaeta sp. | reverse complement strand
CCCACCAAGCTGGTCGCCCTGGTATAGAGGTTCTGTTCGGCATAGCTGACGCTCTCCCTGAAGGATTGGGGAACAGGCTTGTTCAGGATTTTCACCCCGCTTCCCGGCCCCTCCGTTACCTCTATGCGATAGAGGCCCGGATGCTCCTGGCCATCACCTGGGCTAATCGTCCATACCTGTCCAGGCTCCAAGGGATCGCTGCCTATGCCCGAACCGCTCTGCAGCTCCGGGGTGCTCACAAACTTCTCTACACCCTCTTCTCCCATCACATAGCTGAAGTGGGTGTTGCGGTACTCGGCAGCACCTATGCGCTTCTGCTGTTCCTTCACTCTCCTCCTGGACTCCATTGCTATGCGGACAGCCCACTCCAGGTCCTCATCAAGTACTTCATCAGAGGGAGAAGGATAGAGTAATTTTATCAGGCCACTGACAGTCTTATTTACCGCATTGGTATCACGCCCTGATAGAGCCCCACCAAAGAAGACCCTATTCTGCAGTACAGAGATCCTGCTTTGATTACGCAGCTTGCTCCAACACTCGGAGAGGAAGTCGCTTACCAAGCCAAAATGATCAGTCAGGAACTCCTTGCTTATCTTAGGCACATCCCATCCAGGATGGTAGGCATGGATACGGTCCATGAATGCAGTATCATCACGCATCTCAGGGGGCATAGGCCCAAACAGATGGCCAATACGCTGCTGTTGCTCCACATCTACATCAAAGTTACCCACCATCACAATACTGCCATCGGCCCTGATGCTCTCCTTGCCCCTGCTGAACTCTCCCGACTCCATATAGCCCTTGAGTATGTTCACTCCGTCCTTCTGATCGAAGGATACGCCGGAAACCTCATCGAAGCAGACCACATCATACTGACAGACCAGACCACGCTGACCGTTGGAGTTATTGACGAACATCTTGGCCACAGTAGCCTTACCACCAGAGATAAGATGGGCATAAGGGGAGATCTGCTGGAACAGATGGCTCTTGCCTGTCCCCCTAGGGCCAAGCTCGACCATGTTGTAGTTCCGCTCCACAAAGGGAACCATCCTGAGGAGCATGGCGTTCTTCTGTCTCTCACTCAGGTTTTCAGGCTCTATCCCAATTGAACGGAGCAGGAGCACCTTCCACTCTTCGGTGGTGAAGTTCTTCCTGGCCTCTGCCAACACATCCAAGGCGTCAAGCTTGGAGAGCTGAATCTCCCTGATGGCTTCGATACCAAACGGACGACCTCCGCGTTCAAGGGCTATTGACCCGTCATAGGAAAGGGTGATCTCCGCATAGAAGCCACCTGTGAGCATCCTCTCGTGCTTGTCAACAAATTTTGCACCTATCCTGATGTCATTGAGGAGCAGGCTGGGTAGTGAGGCGAGATATGAGTCAGTCTTTGCGTCCAGGCGGGCAGTAATGATGTCGATGACCCTTACGCTGCCCTCTTCCTTAGCATTCTTCTTGAAAAGCTCAACCTCAGAAGGCTTGACCGTCTTTGACTGGAGTTGTCTCTGGACAATCTCAAGACCTTCGTCTATCTCTGACTCCACCACACTGGCACAGTACCGCCCGAGGAGGAACTCCACCACATAGGTGGGGACAGGGAACTGGCGGCTGAAGGTTCGAACAAGGTCCTTGCGGACCAAATACCCATCCAGGCTGGCTACAGCCTTTTTGTCTATGACATCTAGTTCCATATATGCTTATCCTCCAATGACAGTGTCCATCTGATAGACCGTATTCCCATTCACATCCAGCAACAGCAGTGTCGCACTCTCCCCTTCCAGGTCTCCGTTTTCAACAACGACTGAAGCTGCTCCAGCCTCACTTAGGGGTTTCTGGGCATAGACAATTGAGCTTGAAGCCAAACCTGCCTGCAGGCGGATATCGACCATCAGGCCAAATACATCCCCTTCAGCGGTCACGTTGCATCGCAGCCCCTTCCAGGAGTGATCCAAGGTGCCTGCAAAAATATCAGAGGACCCTGCCCCACTAGTTACGGTCAGTTGGAGAGTCAGACACTCCTGAAGGCTCAGCCCACCGTGCTGGTACTCCTCCCCTTCCCTATAACAGCTGATGCCATCAGCGAGTGCAACATCATAGGCGGGATCCCAAGTCCAGGGGTATAGCTTTGTAGTTGTAGTGGAACCTGCTTTGAGAGATGCATACCTACCGCCCTGGGTATCTGAAAGGTACGAAGGCAATTCTTGTTTTGGAAGACCTCCAGACAACAGGAGCCAGCCATGATCAGTTACGACCTTGACGGTCTTCCACCCAGCTTCACAGAGAGCAAGCACTCTATCGCAGACTTCCTCAAGCAAGGACTCGACATGCAGGGCAAGCTTCCATCCCCTGTCGTGGCCTTCATGGTCGAAGTTTCCTACTTCACACCATGCCCGCCCTTTGGTGTTGCCAGTCTCTTGCTTTTGGAGAATTTGCCAACCGTTATCTTCCAGCAACTTTTTAAGATGATGGCCACCCTTCAAAGAGTAGGGAGTTCCAGCAACTCCAGGACCAAACTCCTTGGGGTTTCCTGAGCCATCAATCAGCGATGCTACGGGGGTAACAGCGGCCTTGCCTGAGATGGTGATGCTGGGTAGGGTTGACCAGAATACGGACTCTCCCACCTCCTTACCATCTAACTCCAGTTTCTCCTTGAGCATTTTGGCTATGTCGAAGCGTAGGCCATCGACAAATACAAGGCAGGTTCCGTCATTGTACTTTGGCAGTGCCTGCGCTCCCTTTCCTCCTGGGTATGCAGAGGCCATCACAAG
>CAZPOJ010000283.1:0-2776 GCA_964588005.1 uncultured Sphaerochaeta sp. | reverse complement strand
CCTTGGGCATCCATTTTGAACAGATGTCGGTTGGCCCATGCATCCACGCTGTCAGGAGCCACAAAGATGGGGATGTCCCCAATGATCAAGACCTGGTTTTTCGTTGCATACGCCTTGATCTTTGCATACTGTTCGAAGAAGAGGTACTGCAAAGCTTTGATGCGCTCAATCTCCAAGGCGTGAAGCGAGCGCGCCTCTGCCAAGGCTTTTGCATCACGAAGGCGCAGGGGTTCCGGCCACATAGTATGCCAGCGGGAGTCGTTGTACACCCCACACAGGACCTGGTAGAGGGCGTAGTCATCAAGCCACCAGCTGTTCTCCTTACAGAAAAGGTTATAATGCTCGACAACCTCAACCTCGGTGTCGGCGAGGAAGGCATCGGCGGCCTTGATAAGAAGAGGCTCCTTGAAGTTCCTGACCATCTCGTAGTCAATGCGGTCGGGGGGAAAATCAGCAGAACTGAGGACGTCCTCCAAGTCGAGATAGCCTTCGTATGCGAGGGCTTTCAGATCGATGAGCAGTTCATTTCCTGCAAAGGTCGAACGGGCTGCATAGGGGGAGTCCCCATAGCCGGTCGGACCGAGCGGAAGAATCTGCCAAAGCGTTACTTTGGCGCTCTTGAGCAGGTCGATGAAGGCATAGGCTTCATCACCAAAGCTTCCAATTCCATGTGCCGAAGGCAGTGATGTTGGGTGCAAAAGCACACCACATCTTCTTTGAAGGTGTTCCATGGTTGTAACTATACCCTATTGCCGGTGTTTTTGGCAATTGGTCCCTCGAATCCAATTAAACCACACTTGCTTGTTCTAAGTGGAAAAATAGGATATAATACCTCTATGAGTTCATTGCAGGATTGTGTTCAGTTTTCAGTTGGGGATCACGTCGTTTACCCGTTACAAGGGGTAGGCGTCATCAAGCGCGTTGAAGAGCGCATGTTCAGAGGGACAGAGACCCTCTACTATGTCATCTATCTTGACATCTCCGACATGACAGTCATGATTCCGGTAGACAAGTCTGATGAGATGGGTATCAGGGCAATTGTGCCCCAAGCGGAAGCAGAGGCTGCCATTGAGACTATTTCAAGCAAGTACGAGCCTATGCCGGTTGACTGGAAGGCACGCTATCAGATGAATGTGGATCTGCTCAGGCAGGGTAGCATTGCATCTATTGCCAAGGTCGTCCAGGCCCTCTATCACCGCAGCAAGATTAAAGAGCTTCCTGTCCAGGAACGCAAGCTCTATGACAACGCCTTGAGGCTTCTCATTGATGAGACCGCCTACTCTCTGGATAAAGACAAGAAAGAAATTGAGATGCTTGTCTTCTCCCGCTTGGAGAAATAGTATGGGTTTTCCAGCACATGCTGTTATAGTCACTGCTGCAGGCAGCAGTGACAGGTTCAACAAGCAGGGCCTTGGGGTTAAGAAAGAGTATCTCACCATTGATGGTCATACAGTGCTTTACCGTGCGGTAGAGCCTTTTTTACAAGTTCCCAATCTAAGCGCCATCATAGTCACCCACCCCAAGGGGATGGACGACCAGTGCGCTATAGCCCTTGAAGAGATTTTTGACCAGAATATCATCCCGGTCATCCTGGTTGAAGGCGGCAAGGATAGGCAGGAGTCGGTCTACAACGCATTGAAGATGCTCCAGACCATCTCCCTTCCCATAGACTATGTGGCCATCCACGATGGGGCACGTTGCTTTGTCACCCCAGAACTGATTATCCGCACCCTGGCTACCGCGACAGTCTTTGGCGGGGCGGTTCCCGCCCTACCCCCTGTCGATGCCCTGAAGGGTATAGATGCGAACGGGCTCATCATCAACCACATAGAACGCACAGAGACAGTTGGGGTCCAGACCCCCCAGATATTCCAGTTCCCTGAAATACTCACAGCACACCAGAGTGCCCGTACCCATGAGAAAAGCTATGTGGACGACACAGAGGTGTTCACTTCCTTTGGTATGGGTGTGGGAATCTGTGAAGGCGAGAGGGAGAACCGCAAAATCACCTATATGGAAGATATCCCCCAGGCTGAAGAGCAGATCGGGGAGTATCTGAAGAACCTTGAAGAGGGAAAAAGGAAAGCGAAGGCTTCGCTGGCCCTTGAACAGGCAATGCTCCAGATAAAGCAGGAACAGGCACAGCAATGAGGATAGGCAACGGCTGGGATATCCACGCTCTGGTACCAGGGAGACCCCTGATCCTCGGAGGAGTTCATATCCCCCATGACAAGGGAGAAGCCGGCCATAGCGATGGGGATGTACTCATCCATGCCGTGATAGACGCCATCCTTGGCGCATTGGCCAAAGGGGACATAGGTTCCCACTTTCCTGATACCGACCCCTCCTACAAGGGGGCTGACAGTCAAGAGCTCCTCAACCAAGTAATAACTAATATCCTTCCCCCCTACTCCATCACCAACATCGATACCACCATTATCTTGCAGAGGCCCAAACTCAGAGAGCATATTGATGCTATCAGAGAGAACCTCGCCAAGGTAATGCGTATTTCTATCGACCAGATCTCTGTAAAGGCAAAGACTGCCGAGGGGATGCTCAACGAGGTGGGAGCAGGCGATGCCATCATAGCAGAGGCTACGGTCTTACTTACTGTATAGTCTATGCCCAATCACGCCACAGGTAATCTCACGAAAAGAAGCTCTTCTCCAACCCCTTGCTGAGGTAGCTTTTCTTCAAGGACAAGCCCTTGGATGCATGAAAAGCCTAGGCTATGCAATGCAACAAGAATCTACTTGGCATGGTGCACTCTTTCCTA
>CAZPOJ010000282.1:0-2782 GCA_964588005.1 uncultured Sphaerochaeta sp. | reverse complement strand
GTCTTTTCCCTTAAATTTATCAAAATCATGTAGAATCAATGATTACCCAGCTTTTAGCTATGCTAATTACTGCTATTGCAACAACTCCAGCAAGAGATAAATAGTTGAGCGCACAGTCATTGTCCCAGCAGGAATCTCAGTAGCCATGTCATAGGACTCGCTAGCCATCATCTTCACCGCCCTAGGCTCATACGGAGTGGAGGCAACAGAAGACTCACTGATGGTAATGGGAGAGCCTACCCGCATGGCTGCACTTCCTGCATAGACCTCTGCCTTTGCAAGGGCGGCTTCTACCGCCTTCTGTCTGGCTTCAGTGAGGGCCTCACTCTTATCATCCTTGTCAAACCGAACGGAGTTGAGGTAGATGCCGCTTATCTCACCAAGCTCGTCTATCACCACACCCAAGCTAGGGAGGTCGCGCAGGGTTACAGAAAGATTTTGGCTCGCCACCTGACCTTCCAGAACCTGCTGATTATCAATCCACTTGTAGCTGGGGCGTAAGTTCAAGCCTGTGGTGCTGATATCCTTATCCTCAATCTGATAGGAGCGCAATACCTTTAAGATTGAGGCCATCTTCATGTTTGCCTGGGCCTGGGCCTCTTTGGTGGTCTTTCCCAGCTCGCTTACCTGGATATTGAATGTGGCGACATCAGCGACAAGCACCACCTCCCCACTTCCTGAGACCTCGATGGTCCGCACAAGATCCTTAGTTGCCATACAAGAGGAAAGAAGCACTACCACGGCCAGAGAAAGGACGAGCACTGCGATACGTTTGGTTTTCATAAGTCCTCCAAGATTTTCATTGTCTGCCATTTTTTTTAGTTCTTATTCTGGTTGCAAGACAGTCACCAGCTCAGGGCGCTTGTACGCCTCTCGTAGGAAGAACCCCAAAGCCATCATCATGATCCCATTATCATAGAGACCGGTACCCATGGAGGCTACCACCTCAGCGACAGGGACGGAAAAGATATCAAGTTGTTCATTAGCATCAAGGTTTTGGGCAGCGACAAGGCGCACCCCTTCCACCAGAAAGAAGTTGGACCTGTTGTTCATAAACGCCGAGTTGGGGTTTACCTCTCCCAGCAGGGAGATCTTTTCTCCATCAAGGCCGGTCTCTTCGAGCAGTTCGCGCAGGGCGGCAACCACAGGCTCCTCTCCCTTGTCCACCACACCAGCAGGAAACTCGCGGGTGACGGTGGATGATCCATGGCGGAACTGGTCTACCATGACAAACATCGGCACCCCGTCCTCCCTGCGATACCATGGGAGTACGGTAACCCAGGGAGGGCTATCCACCTCAATGAAGGAGGAAGTCCTCCCATCAGTTGATGTGCGCACCACGGTGCACACATCAAAGATGGGTCCCTTGAATACCCGCTCCCGTCTTCCTGACTTCCACAGGAGATGAGTTGTATCACCACCATCTTTCGGAGGTCGCTTGAACATATGCCCTACCCCTTCACAGAGGCAAACTCTGTAGAACGAGAGGAAGAACAAGCAGTGCCGCCGTTGATCAGGCGTGCAATCTCCTTGATGGCCATCGAGGAGGGGCTGTCCGGGTGGAGGGTAAGATGACTGGTCCCTGCATCTTCGGCTTCCATCAAGGAGACCTCCATGGGAATCCTGCCCAGATAAGGGGCTCCCATATCAAGGGCCATCTTCTTACCCCCACCAATACCAAACAGCGAGAGCTCGGTCTTGCAGGAGGGACAGATCAGGCCACTCATATTCTCAACCACACCAAGGATGGCAACACCCATCTTGCGGGAGAAGTTCACTGAACGACGGGCATCAAGGATTGCAACCTCCTGAGGGGTGGTCACTATGATGGTTCCGGTGAGCTCAGGAATGCTCTGGCATATTGTCAGCTGCTCGTCCCCGGTCCCTGGAGGCGAGTCTATCAGGAGGTAGTCAAGCTCCCCCCAATCTGCCTGGGCGAGGAACTGGCGGATGGCCGCCATCTTCATAGGGCCGCGCCATACGATGGGAGCATCGCGCTCGGTGATGGCAAAAGCCAGGCTCATGACCTTGAGATTCGGCCTTGCCTCAACAGGGAAGAAGGTCTCTCCCCCATCATCGGTTTGCAGGATGCCCGCTTCACAGCCAAGCATCTTTGCTACGTTTGGACCGTGCAGGTCGGTATCAAGGATTCCGACCGTACAGCCGCTGTCAACCAGAGCATTGGCAAGGTTAATGGTGACCGTGGTCTTACCCACTCCACCTTTTCCACTCATTATCAGGATTTTTCTCCCAATCTTATCCATATGTGTTCGTATTGCCTTATCCTCGGCGATACGCTGTGCAAAATCTACTCCATCTGACATCTGGTTCATCTCTCCTTGGGATATGTACATCCTCTAAAAAGATACGACAAAGAGGGAGAACAGACAAGGGAGAAGACCATGTAGCAAGCAGGGAACCCCTGTAAAAGAAGTGTTTATCACCATCTATGCAAAAAAGTGGCAAAAAGCTCAATTCTAAAGACCTCTCTTTTTTCTTCCCTCCTATTTGTTATAGGTAGAAAAAATAACTCCTTTTGAATCAAGCAACTGACCCTCTTTGATCCAGGAGAGAGGATAGAAACCCTGCAACGGATATAATTGCCCTGCAACAAAGTATAACGCGTGTGTTGCACCTTTACCTAATTATGTATCCTGTCATTACTTGAAACAACTCTAGAAAATCCTATATACTGAAAATCGGTGAATTTTCGTAGTCTTAGGCTACGACCACTATAAAACTATTAGGAGTTCGTATGGTATTCTTAACGCAACTACCAAAA
>CAZPOJ010000281.1:0-2801 GCA_964588005.1 uncultured Sphaerochaeta sp. | reverse complement strand
ACCTTAGAAAGTTTTTTCATGTTGTCCTCCTAAAAACTTCACGCATCACAACGTGATGCAAATACTCTTACAAATACTCAGTCGAACTGCGCTTGATGAGCTTCAGATCGATGAGACTCTTCCTTGCGGGGCGATTCGGGTCCTTTATCCTCTGCAAGACCATCTCTGCTGCCTGAACTCCCGATTGTTCCAGGCTCTGGTCTATAGTGGTCAGATTCACAAACTCAGCCATTTCGATATCATCAAAGCCGACAACCCCCAACTCATCTGGGACGGTAATTCCCAACTGGACAGCACACTTTATGGTCCTGATGGCCAAGGTATCGCTGGAAGCAAAGATACAGTCCGGTCGGTCTGGGCTGTCCAAAATCTTGAGGATACCCGCTGTCGAAATATCGGGAAGGTTCTCCCCTAGCCAGATATGACGATCTTCCACCTCTATCTCCTTTTCAGAAAAATAGGAGGTAAACCCTTGCAACCGCTGTTCTGTCGAACGGGCAGCATAGGGTCGCAAGGAGGCCTCACCCACATACCCGGGTGTACGGTATCCATTCTGGTGCAAAAAGGAGGCTGCCATCCTGCCCCCTTCGCTGTTGCGGATGATTATGGAGTCAAAACCTTCCACCTCGGTCTCAACAAAACAGACAGGTATGGCTGAGTTTCTCAACTTCTCAACGGTCGACTCCTCCAGATTCATGCAAAGGGAGATAAGGCCGTCAACACGCTTGCTGCCGACCAAGAGGTCTACATACCCTTCCAAGCCCTCACTGCTTTGCACTGAGTAGATCACCAGTTCGTAGTGATGGTCTGAGAGAACCGAGGCGATCCCTTTCAGGCGCTCCATAAAGGAAGTCTCGGTAAAGAAGGGTGCAATAACTGCTATTTTCATCATCTGCTGCCGAGCTTTTGCAACGGCTTCCGCCTTGGGCACAAACTGCAGTTCGTCAATTGCTTCCATGATCCGGGCCCGTCTCTCCTTATTCACCATGGAAGGTGAATTAATTGCTCGAGATACGGTGGCAGGACTTACACCAGCAAGTTTTGCTACGTCATAGATGGTTGGTTGCTTTGGTGCCATTACTTCTCCCTATTATTATTTATGAAACTGCTTTCATGGAACTAGTTTCAGTCTACTACAGATTCCTCCTTTGTCAAGAAGAGCTAGCAAAGAAAATGATACAATAGTGATGATTCCATGAATAATGGTATCAATAGTTGCTCATAGCCTGTGTAAAATCCTATTAAGACTATGGAAATATATATTGTCATTACTGATGAACGAACCCAACAGAGAGGCTTGGCTCACAGGGAACCAAGCCTCTCTGCATTCATTATTACAAAACAATTTCTCTCCTGGAAACAAGTTCTAGAACGGCTGCAGCATCGCCTCCGGGGAGAGTATCCTATCCAAATCTTCCTTGGAGAGGTAGCCCTCCTCCAGTACTATCTTATAGACCGAACCATCGGTCTTCAGTGCCTTTTGTGCTATTTCAGAGCACTTCTCATACCCAAGGACAGGCACAAGGGCGGTAACCAGGCCAATGCTGTTCTTTACCATCTTCCGACAACGTTCCTTATTGGCGGTGATGCCAACGATACAACGCTCTCGTAAGATCTTCAGCACATTGGTGAGGTGGTTGATGGAGGTGAACAACTTGAATGCGATAAGGGGTTCCATGACGTTCAACTCCAACTGCCCCGCTTCCGCAGCAAGGGTGATGGAGAGGTCATTTCCGATGATATCAAAGGCAACCTGGTTCACCACCTCCGGAATTACCGGGTTTACCTTGCCAGGCATGATGGAGGATCCCGGCTGCATGGGAGGCAAATTGATCTCATTGATACCTGCACGAGGACCGGAGGAGAGCAGACGAAGGTCGTTACAGATCTTGGATACCTTGGCTGCGATTCGTTTGAGCACCCCGGAGAGCTCGATGAAAGCTCCAGAGTCCTGTGTTGCCTGTATCAGGTTCCGTGAAGACGTAAGGGGCAATTGGGTAAGCTCGGCCAAATGCCTGGTCACCACCTCGGCATAGCCGCGAGGAGCATTCAAACCTGTTCCAATTGCAGTCGCCCCCATGTTGATCTCATACATGAGCGTCTGAGTTATGCGAAGCCTCTCTATGTCTTCTCCAACACTGACAGCCCATGCAGCAAACTCCTGCCCGAGTGTCATGGGAATCGCATCCTGCAACTGTGTCCTGCCCATCTTGATGACATCGTGGAACTCTTCGCTCTTCAGCTCAAGAGACTGCTTGAAGTTCTCAAGCTCCACTAAAAGTCCTTCAAGCTTCCAGGCAGCTGTCATGCGGATTGAAGTGGGATAGACGTCGTTTGTCGATTGCGAGAGGTTCACATGATTGTTGGGATGCACCACCTTGTACGCACCCTTCTCCTTGCCAAGCAGTTCCAAAGCCCTGTTGGCGATAACTTCATTGGCATTCATATTCGTAGAAGTCCCAGCACCTCCTTGGATGGCATCAACGGGGAACTGATCAAGATGCTTGCCCCCGATTATCTCGTCACACGCCCCTATGATGGCCTCACCCACCACAGGGTCAAGAATTTTAAACTCCATGTTTGCAAGGGCAGTCGCCTTTTTGATATACCCCAATGACTGTATCAAGAAGGGGAAATTTGAAATGGGAATCTTCGATACAACGAAATTCTCCATTGCACGAACTGTCTGCACCCCGTAATACGCTTCCATAGGAACCTGTTTGTCTCCTAGAAGATCATGCTCAAGCCTGTACTTCTGCATTGCATTCAACCTCCCTTTGGTGAATACCTATACTATAGCC